>DASYGI010000113.1:0-6116 GCA_035999925.1 Pedococcus sp. | reverse complement strand
GAGCTCACCGACCTGTCCTTGCCCAAGATCGGCCAGCTCTTCGGCGGCCGCGACCACACCACGGTCATGCACGCCGACAAGAAGATCCGTCAGCTCATGGCGGAACGTCGCGCGATCTACAACCAGGTCACCGAGCTCACGAACCGGATCAAGCAGCAGTCTCGCTGATCCGGTCTCCACACCTTTGTCCACAGGTGTGCTGGGGTGTTTACCTGCTCGTCACCTGCGTCCCTCCCGCATCGTCCACACCTGTGGATAACTCTGTGGGTATGTGGAAACGCCGTCACGCCATAGTCCGAAAGGATGATTTCTACACACATGTGGATAACCGGTGGACAACGCGTGCACGACACCCCTTCAGCCTGGGGAAACCGCGGTATGCCGTGTGGAGCGGCTGTGGGCGCAGAACCGTCCTCCACAGGTCGAGCCCGCTTGTCCGGCGCGGCGTCCACGCGGCATACACAGCCATTCGAGCCCGCTGACCTGGGCAGATGTCAGTTGTCCACATCGTCCACACCCCCTATGACAACGACGAAATCCATCAACTCAAGGGTCCAGCCCCGAGTACCAAGCTGGGGGCCACGCTGAGCCAGACAGACCACGAAACCCACGACGAACCACAGGAAAGCGGATTCCCGCATCCGGGTTGGCCCGTGGGGGTACGAGCACTAGGGTCAGTCCGCAATCACATTCTTGAGGTTTGACCGCGGCATCGCCGCACGCGAAGGGCAGGTAGTGACGGTGAAGTTTCGGGTCGAACGCGAGGTCCTCGCCGAAGCCGTGACCTGGGTGGCCCGAGGCTTGCCCGCCCGCCCCCCGGTGCCCGTGCTGGCTGGTCTGCTCATCGAGGCGAACGACGAGGGATCGCTGACCCTGTCGGCGTTCGACTACGAGGTCTCCGCGAAGATCACCGTCCCGGCCGATGTCGCGGAGGCGGGCACCGTCTTGGTCCTCGGCCGCCTGCTTGCCGACATCTCCCGCAACCTGCCGGCCCGGCCGGTCGACGTGTCCACTGACGGCAACAAGGTCTCGGTGACCTGTGGGTCGTCGAGGTTCGCCCTGATGCAGATGCCGGCGGACGACTACCCGACGCTGCCGACCTCGCCCTCCCCCAGTGGCACCGTGGCCGGAGACGTGTTCACCCAAGCCGTCGCCCAGGTCGCGATCGCGGCGGACCGCGGCGACACCCTGCCCATCTTGACCGGGGTTCGCGTCGAGATCGACGGGGAGAAGATGACCCTCCTGGCGACCGACCGGTATCGGC
This sequence comes from Pedococcus sp., assembly GCA_035999925.1. Lineage (GTDB taxonomy): Bacteria > Actinomycetota > Actinomycetes > Actinomycetales > Dermatophilaceae > Pedococcus. The sequence continues at coordinate 4,852 of DASYGI010000113.1, read as the reverse complement.
TGGCCATGCGGGAGCTCACCTGGAACCCCGAGGCCACCGACGCCAGCCACGTCGCCCTCATCCCGGCACGCACACTCTCCGAGACCGCCAAGGCGTTGGGCGCCTCGGGCACCGTCGAGGTCGCGCTGGGGTCGTCGGCCGGTGGCGAGGGACTGGTCGGCTTCGAGGCCGGCCAGCGCCGGACCACCACCCGGCTGCTCGACGGCGAGTACCCCAAGGTCACCTCGATCTTCCCCACCAGCGTCGAGACGGAGTCCGTGATCAAGACCGCGGAGCTCGTCGAGGCCGTCAAGCGCGTCGCCCTGGTCGCCGAGCGGAACACCCCCGTGCGGCTGCGGTTCACCGAGGGGCAGGTTGCCATCGAGGCGGGCACCGGCGACGACGCCCAGGCGTCCGAGGCCGTGGAGGCCACGCTGACCGGGCCCGAGATCGAGATCGCCTTCAACCCCCAGTTCCTGCTGGATGGTCTGGGCGCGGTCGGCACCGAGTACTCCCGGCTCTCCTTCACCCAGCCGTCGCGTCCCGCCGTACTGTCTGGCCAGGACAAGGAGGACAGTGACGCGGACACCTCGTACCGCTACGTCCTCATGCCCGTTCGCTTCGCGAGCTGACCTACCCCGGGCGTAGCCTGAGCAGGCGGCCGGCGCAGCGCGTCGGCCCGCGCACATCACGGCACCACCCATCTGTCACCTCGACCCGGAAGGCACCTCTCATGCAGCTCGGTCTGATCGGCCTAGGCAAGATGGGCGGCAACATGCGCGAGCGGATCCGCCGCGCAGGTCACGAGGTTGTCGGGTTCGACAACAACCCCGACGTGTCCGACGTCAAGACCCTCGCGGCCCTGGTCAAGAAGCTGGACGCGCCCCGCACGGTGTGGGTCATGGTCCCCTCCGGCGGGCCGACCCGCGAGACCATCGAGAAGCTCGGCGGCCTGCTCGAGAAGGGCGACCTGGTCATCGACGGCGGCAACAGCCGCTTCACCGACGACTTCGAGAACGAGAAGCTTCTCAAGACCAAGGGCATCGGCTATGTCGACTGTGGCGTCTCCGGTGGCATCTGGGGTCTGGAGAACGGCTACGGCCTGATGGTCGGCGGGTCGGCTGCGAACGTGAAGCGGGCCATGCCGATCTTCGACGCGCTGCGACCCGAGGGCCCGCGCGACGAGGGGTTCGTGCACGCCGGCAAGGTGGGCGCCGGGCACTACGCGAAGATGGTCCACAACGGGATCGAGTACGGCCTGATGGCCGCGTATGCCGAGGGCTACGAGCTTCTCGAGGCCAAGGACATCGTCACGGACGTCCCCGGGGCGTTCAAGGCGTGGACCCGAGGCACAGTCGTCCGCTCCTGGCTGCTCGACCTGCTCGTCGACGCCCTGGAGAAGAACCCGCACCTCGACGACGTGTCCGGGTACACGGTCGACTCGGGTGAGGGTCGCTGGACCGTCGAGGAGGCGATCGCGAACTCGGTGCCGATGCCGGTCATCTCCGCGTCGCTGTTCTCCCGGTTCGCCTCCCGGCAGAAGGAGTCCCCGACCATGCAGGCCGTTGCTGCCCTACGCGGCGGCTTCGGTGGGCACAAGGTCATGACCGTCGAGGAGGGCGTCAAGCTCCGCGACGCCGGCTCGCCCAAGCGCGAGAAGCGCTGACCACCAGTAAGACCACCGCAGACCAGCCCTGATCGGGAGCGCGTGCACGTCCGTCACCTGTCGGTTGCCGACTTTCGCAGCTATGCCGCCGCGGAGCTCCCGCTGGAGCCCGGCATCACCACGCTCGTCGGGCTGAATGGGCAGGGCAAGACCAACCTGGTCGAGGCCATCGGCTACCTGGCGACGCTGTCGAGTCACAGGGTCGCCACCGATCAGCCCCTGGTGCGGTTCGGTGCCGAGCAGGCCGTGATCCGTGGGGCCGTGGTGCGAGACGGCCGTGAGACCCTCGTCGAGCTCGAGCTGAATCCCGGACGGGCCAACCGCGCTCGGCTGGGCCGCTCCCCCGTCACCCGGCCGCGCGAGGTGCTGGGCACGTTGCGGACGGTGCTCTTCGCACCCGAGGACCTGGCGCTCGTCAAGGGCGACCCGGCCGAGCGGCGCCGGTTCGTCGACGAGCTCCTCGTCGCCCGTCAGCCGCGGTGGGCCGGCGTTCGGGCTGACTACGACAAGATCCTGCGCCAGCGAAACGCCCTGCTGAAGTCCGCTCAGCCAGTGCTGCGACGAGGGACGCGGCCCAGGTCACGGCCGGCCGACGAGCCGGTCGACGACGCGCGCGCCTCGGCGCTGCACACCCTCGACATCTGGAACGACCACCTCTCCACGGTCGGGTCGCAGCTGCTCTATGCGCGGCTGCGGCTGTTGCGCGACCTCGGTCCGTACCTGTCCAAGGCCTACGACGAGGTGAGCGCAGGGCAGTCCGACGCGCGGGTGGCCTACCGCAGCTCGCTGCGCGAGGACGTGGCCACCCGGATCGCCGCAGGCGAGGTACCCGAAGCCGACGAGCTGCGGAACGAGCTGCTCGCGATGATGGCCGATGTCCGTGACCGCGAGATCGAGCGGGGCGTGTCGCTCGTTGGTCCCCATCGCGACGACCTGGTCCTCTCGCTGGGCGAGCTCCCCGCCAAGGGGTACGCCAGCCACGGGGAAAGCTGGTCGTTCGCGCTGGGACTGAAGCTGGCGGCATACCAGCTGCTGCGCCACGATCTCGGCGACGATCCGGTGCTCGTCCTCGACGACGTCTTCGCCGAGCTCGATACCGGTCGGCGTGAACGCCTGGCGGCGATGATCGCCGACTGCGAGCAGGTGCTCATCACCGCAGCCGTCGACGCGGATGTGCCCACCTCCCTGACCGGCCGGACGTATGCCGTGTCGCTCGGCGAGGTCACCCGTCGTGTCTGAGCGCACGCCCCCGGACGGCGCCGAACCCCCCGCAACCGAGGGACCGGCCGCGGACGACGCGATGGCGCACGACGCACTCGTCGATGACGCCGCACTGGCGGCGTTGAAGCGGGCCCGCGCGGCGGCGCGGGAGAAGGGACTGCGACCCGGCCTCAAGCCGATGCGGGCTCGTCGACCCGGGGTACCGACCCGTCCGACCCGGACCGACGCCCGAGATCCACAGCTGCTCGGTGACCAGCTCGACCACATGATGGTGGACCGGGGGTGGGAGGTCGACGTGGCCGTGGGGTCGGTGATGGGGCGCTGGCCCGCGATCGTCGGGCCCGAGGTCGCCCAACACTGCACGCCGGTGACCTTCGAGTCCGGGGTGCTGACCGTGCGAGCGGACTCGACGGCCTGGATGGTCCAGCTCCAGCTGCTGGAGTCAGCGGTGATGGGCCGGCTCGAGGGTGAGGTGGGCAGGGGCACAGTCAGCGCGCTGAAGATCGTGGGCCCGAGCGCCCCGTCGTGGTCGCGGGGGCCGCGCCGGAGCCTGGGTCCAGGCCCGCGGGACACCTACGGCTGAGCCCGAGATCGCGTTATCCACAGGGTCTCGTTAGCCGTGGCGGCAGTCGGTGGTCGAGAGCAGACTGGCCTCATGGCTCAGCTCTCGGGTGTTGGTCCCTGCAGTATCGTCCCGCCGTACCTGATGGAGGCCCTGGCGCAGCACGCCGACGCCTCGGTCGCGGACCTTGCGCGCCGATCGCTGGACCAAGACCTTCATCTCCGCCATACCCGCACGGCAGCTCCCCCGCGCACGTCGTCCACCTCCGACCATCCCGTGGAGCACCTGGCTGGCCTTGCCGCTCCGCATGTCGACGACGGCCACAGCCCTCAGCGCACGATCGCCGACGCGCACGGGCAGCAGACGACTCCGGGCACCACGGTCCGGCGCGAGGGGCAGCCCGCCACGGGCGACCCCGCCGCGGACGAGGCCTACGACGGGTTCGGCCAGACCTGGTCGCTCTACCACGACGTCTTCGGCCGGGACTCCCTCGACAACCGCGGACTGCCGCTGCTGGGGACCGTCCACTACGCCGCGAACTACGACAACGCCTTCTGGGACGGCACCCAGATGGTTTTCGGCGACGGTGACGGCACCGTCTTCCGGCGGTTCACCATCGCCGTCGACGTCATCGGCCACGAGCTGACCCACGGCGTCACCGAGTACACCGCCGCACTGGACTACCAAGGGCAGTCCGGCGCCCTCAACGAGTCGGTGTCCGACGTCTTCGGGTCGCTGGTCAAGCAGCGCGCGCTGGGGCAGAGCGCCGCCGAGGCCGACTGGCTCATCGGGGAGGGGTTGTTCACCGCCGCAGTCCATGGCGTGGCGTTGCGCTCGATGAAGGCGCCCGGCACCGCCTATGACGATCCCCATCTCGGCAAGGACCCCCAGCCGGCGACCATGGCCGGCTATGTCCAGACGACGGATGACAACGGCGGCGTGCACCTGAACTCCGGCATCCCGAACCACGCCTTCCAGCTGGCCGCCACGGCCATCGGGGGCCGGGCCTGGGAGGGGGCCGGTCAGATCTGGTACGACGTGCTGACCGGGGGGCGGCTCCCACACGACTGCGACTTCGCGACCTTCGCCGCCGCCACGCTGGCCGCCGCCGAGAAGCGGTTCGGTGCCGGTTCGCCGCAGGCCGCCGCCGTCAGCGGCGCCTGGGACGAGGTGGGTGTCGCCGTCAGCTCGAGTACGGGGTCCGGGGCTGGCGCGTCTACTGGGGGCACCCCCGGGTCGGGCGGGTCGAGTGGCTCGACCGGTTCGGGTGGCTCGGTCGACCAGGCCGTCCTCCGGCTCAGGCGAAGCGGCGGTCTGGCCGGGGTCCCCCAGGAGCGCACGGTCGCCCTGGACGACCTGCCCGACCCCGACGCCCACGACTGGCGTCACCTGCTCGCCGGTGACGGTCTGACCCAGCTGGCCGC
>DASYGI010000112.1:0-10174 GCA_035999925.1 Pedococcus sp. | reverse complement strand
ACCCGGGCACGTCGGTGAGCTTCATCGCGGCCGCCTCGGGGGTGCCGACCCCGACGGTGCAGTGGCAGCGCTCCACCGACGGCGGGGCCAGCTTCACCAACATCGCCGGAGCCACCAGCACCACCTACACCTTCACCGCGGCCGCCGGCGACAACGGCAACCAGTACCGGGCCGTCTTCACCAACGTCGCCGGCAGCGCCACCAGCACCGCCGCCACCCTGAACGTGGGCACGGCGCCGGCATTCACCAGCGCCGATCACACCAGCTTCGTGGTGGGTCAGGCCGGCTCGTTCGCGATCACCACGACCGGGGTGCCGGCCGCGACGCTGAGCCGCACCGGCGCGCAGTTCCCGGCCTGGCTGACGCTGAGCGACAACGGCGACGGCGACGGCGCACTCATCGGCACCCCGCCCGCCGGTTCAGGCGGTCAGTACCAGTTCACCCTCAAGGCAGCCAACGGCTTCGGCACCGCGGCCTCGCAGACCTTCACCCTGTTCGTGGACGACTCGCCGGTGATCACCAGCGCCGACCACGCCACCTTCACCGCCGGCACCGCAGGCAGCTTCGCCGTCACCGCGACCGCCGGATTCCCGACCACGACCACGATCACCCACACCGGCACGCTGCCCGCGGGCGTGACGTTCACCGACAACGGCGACGGCACGGCCACTCTGGCCGGCACCCCGGCCGCAGGCACCGGCGGCAGCTACCCGCTCACCGTCACCGCGACCGCCACCGGCGGCCTGGCCGCGCCCGCCACCCAGTCCTTCACGCTGACCGTCCTCGCGGCACCGACGATCACGAGCGCGAACCACGCCACCTTCTCCGCCGGCAGCGCCGGCGCGTTCACCGTCACCACTGCCGGCGCCAACCCCGGGGCGACAACCCTGTCCCGCACCGGCACCCTGCCGGGCGGGGTCGCCTTCACCGACAACGGAGACGGCACCGCATCCGTCCACGGCACCCCGAACGCCGGCAGCGGCGGGGTGTACACCCTCACCCTCACCGCCAGCAACGGCGTGGCCCCGGACGCGACCCAGACCTTCACCCTGACCGTCAACGAACCGGCGCACATCACCAGCACCAACCACGCCACGTTCACACTGAACACCGCAGGCAATTTCACCGTCACCACCGCAGGCGGCCAGCCGAGCTCCATCACCATCACCGAGACCGGCGCGCTGCCCGCCGGCGTGAGCTTCACCGACAACGGCGACGGGACGGCCACCCTGGGCGGCACCCCCACCGCGGGGGGAACATTCCCGATCACCATCACCGCCGGCAACGGCGTACTGCCTGACGCCACCCAGGCCTTCACCTTGACGGTGAACGCCACACCGTCGATCACCAGCGCCGACCACGCCACGCTCGGGGTCGGCGCGACCGGCGCGTTCACGGTCACCACCAGCCCGGGCACACCCAGCACCACCACGCTCACCGAGACCGGGACCCTGCCCAGTGGCGTGAGCTTCACCGACAACGGCGACGGCACCGCCACCCTGGCCGGCACCCCGGTCGCGGGACAGGGCGGCAGCTACCCGCTGACCCTGACCGCAAGCAACGGGGTGCCTCCGAACTCGAGCCAGGCGTTCACGCTGGCGGTGACCGAACTGCCGGCGTTCACCGGCGCCGACAACGCCACCGTCTCGGTGGGCTCGGCGGGCAGCTTCACGGTCCACACCACGCCGGGCTACCCGACCGCGACGACCCTGTCCGAGACCGGGACGCTGCCCACGGGTGTGTCGTTCACCGACAACGGTGACGGCACCGCCACGCTGGCCGGCACCCCGGCCGCCAGCACGGACGGCAGCTACCCGTTGACACTCACAGCGACCAACAGCGCCGGACACGCCGGCCAGGCGTTCACGCTGACGATCGCCAAGCAGGCCCAGACGATCACCTTCACCTCGACGCCCACCACGCCGGTCGTGGTCGGTGGCACCTACACGCCGACGGCAACCTCGGATTCCGGGCTCGCCGTCACCTTCTCCGTCGACCCGACGACCAGCAACGGTGCCTGCACCCTGGCTGCCGGCGTCGTGCACTTCGCCCACGCCGGAACGTGCGTCCTGGATGCCGACCAGAGTGGCGACGGCACCTACGCTGCGGCCGATCGCGTCACGCAGTCGATCCCGGTGAGCACGGTCGCCACCACCGTTGCCGTCACCCTCACCCCGGTGACCGCCGTGTACGGCCAGGTCGTGCACGCGACCGCAACCGTGACCGTCGCCAGCGGCTCTGCATCCGGTGCCGTGCAGTTCAGCGTGGGCGGTCACGCGCTCGGCAGCCCGGTCACGGTCGCCGCGGATCAGGCCACCAGTTCGGCGCTGGTCGACGCAGTCGACAACCCGCTCGAGCCGGGCACACACCAGATCGGCGCCGCGTACACCCCGACCGACACTGTGACCTACGCGTCGTCGAATGGCTCGACCACCGAGCAGGTCAGCCAGGGCGCGACGACCACCGCGGTGACCGTGCACGCGCATACCCTCACCGCTGCCGTCAGCGCGAGCGCGCCCGCGGCCGGCACGCCAGGCGGCACTGTCACCTTCAGCGTCGGCGGGAACCCGGTCGGCACCGCGATGCTCAGTGGCGGCACCGCCACCCTGACCTACACCGTCCCGGCCGGCATGAGCCGCACCATCGGCGCCGCCTACAGCGGCAGCGTCGAGTTCGCTGCCTCGTCGGTTTCGACGTCACGCCACGATCCACGGATCACGGCCACGCTGAGCAGCACGTACGGCCGAAGCCGTTACTTCTGGTACCGCGCAGCCGTCCGGATCGTCTTCCAGTGCACCACCGACGGCGCGCCGCTCACCGCCCCGTGCCCAGCACCCGTGACGCTCACCCGCAACGCCGCCGGGCAGTCCGTGTCGCGCACCATCAGCGCCACCGACGGCGGCATGAGCACCGTCTCGATCACCGGCATCAACATCGACACGGTCGCCCCCACCCTCGCCGTCACCGGCATCCGTAACGGAGCGATCTACTACGGCACCGTCCCGGCAGCTCGCTGCGTCGGGCACGACGCACTGTCCGGCGTCATCGCCTGCACGCTCACCCGCACGATCTCAGGCACCACCACCCGCTACCGGGCCACGGCCACTGACCGCGCCGGCAACACCAGGTCGGTCGTCGGCAGCTACCGCACCGACCAGATCACGCTGCAGGGCGCGACCCGGATCGGCCAGGTGTACTCGGTCCGCACCGGCCAGACCTACACCCTGGTCGTCTCGAACAGCAGCGTGCGTCCCGTCTACTACGACGCCAGTCCATACCCGCAGGTGCCGACACGGCGGGACACCGCATTCCGCTCGGGCGGCTACCACCGCTGGGTGCTCGGCGTGACAATAACGAACTCGCTACTCAGTCACCGGTACTGGAACCTCGGCATCAAGATCGGGACCGCGATGCACATCGTCACCATCCGCGTCGCCTGACAACCCGACGACCATTCGAGTTCGAGCGTGGGGCGACGTTCACGCGCAGTCGAGGGTGGGCTGTAGGTCGTCGAAGGACGCCGCGGGTCGATCGCCAAAGAACGATGCGATCACGCCGCGATCCAACCGGTCATGCAGATGAGACGGTGAATCCGGGCGAAGTACTCAGCGGGTCTCGGTCATGCCCGCTTACCGACCACCTGAGTACGCATCCCGTAGTTGAAGCTGTGTGGCTCACCGACCCACACGTGCTCGTGCTCGTCGTGATGCTCACCTGCGTGGGCCACGATCAGGTCGCAGTAACCGACCGCGTCGATCTCCGGGGTTTGGCCCTGGTGCTCAATGCCGTCCCAGCAGGTCGGGCACAACGCGCAGCACGCGTCGGGAGTCTCGGCCGACAGTGCGATGATCAGGAACGCGCCGACCAGTCCTGCGCCGGTCGAAGCCAGCGCCTCGGTGAGCACCGCGTCGGCAGCGGCGGCGTCGGCGCCCTCCGCAGCGAGCGCCGCGTACTTGTAGAACTTGTAGCCGCCTTCGGCCAGATCCTTCGCGGCCATCAGCCCATGGATGCCGTCGCCGACCACCTCGACGACGTGGCTGCCCTCGACCTCTTGTTCGTACACATACGGCCGGGAGGGCGAGTACTGAGACTCGGTCTGGATGAACATGACGGGGGCCTTGCACACCAGCTGCTCGCCTGGTGTCGCAGCGCTCGTCTGTTGCCCGGCGTCGGCGTGCACTGGTTGCCACGCGCTGCCGTCCCACCGGTAGTTGCCGTCCTCGGACAACTGGCCACTGCTCTGGCCGGTACGCATGGGTTGCCACTGCTGAGTGCTGTCATCCCACCAATACGCGCCATCCATGGAGATCTGCGCACCGGGCGGCGGATCGGTCATCGTGGACCCCCTTCCGACGATCCCTATACATCGTCGGGCCGGCTGGGGGCGGGGTCAAGGTAGCCGCTGGCGTCGCGCTGTTGCCGGCGCTCGCGATCCGTCGATCTCGCGCAGGTCGCGAACACCGGCTGCGTGCGCAGATCGATACGTATGTGGTCGGAATTCGAGGTGCCGCCGCATAGCCAGATCGTCGTGACGTCGCCCCGTCGTACATTGGCGGCCTCGACCGTGTCGGTTGCGGCTCTCTTCGAGCGAGCAGCATCGGTACCCATGCGCGGGTCAGGTGAGCCGGTGGTCGTGGGCGTAGGTGACGGCTTGGGCTCGGTTGCGGCTGCCGGTCTTGGCGAAGATGTGGTTCACGTGGGTCTTGACGGTGGCCTCGCTGACGAAGAGCAGGGCGGCGATGTGGGGGTTCGACTTGCCGGAGGCGATGAGGGCCAGGATTTCTGCTTCGCGGTCGGTGAGTCCGTCGGGCAGCGCTGGTGCAGCAGGTGCTGGGGGGCGTGCGGCGTCGACGAGGCGGGCCTGCACGATCGGGTCGAGGACGGCCTGGCCGGCGGCGGCGGCTTCGACACCTCGGCGGATGTCGTCGCGACCGGCGTCCTTGGTGAGGTAGCCGATGGCACCGGCGCGCAGCGCGTCGATGATCGACTGGTCGTCGGCGTAGGTGGTCAGCACGACCACCTGGGTCGTGGGGTGGGTCGCGCGGATGCGCCTTGTCGCCTCGATCCCGTCGAGGCGGGGCATGCGCAGATCCATCAGTACGACGTCGGGGGTGACGCGGGCGATGAGCTCGATCGTCGCCTCGCCGTCGGCGGCGGACCCGACCACTTCGATGCCGGGCATCGTGCCGAGCAGCGTGACAAGGCCGTCGCGCACCGCGGCCTGATCGTCGACCACCACGACCCTCATGTCGGCACCGTCGCCCGCACGGTCCAGCCCGAGTCCTGCGCGCCAGCGGACAATTCGCCGCCGAGCAGCTCGATGCGCTCACGCATGCCGCGCAACCCGAACCCACCCCCAGTTGCTGCGAGCGGGTTTGTGTGTCGGGGATCGGGGCATTCACCGTTCTCGACCACCAGCATCGTCTTATCGCATCCGTAGTCGAGGTGCACCGTCACGCAGGCGCCGGGCGCGTGCTTGCGGGCGTTGTTGAGTGCTTCCTGCGCGGCTCGGTAGAGAGCGAGCTCGGCGTCGGGCGCGAGCCGTCGTTCGGCACCGGTCACCGTAAGCGTCGCCCCGCTGACACCGGCGAGCGCGGCGATCCGATCGCCCAGCCGCACGGGTTCCTCGCGCAGCGCATGCACGGCCGCGCGGGCCTCGGCCAGACCGTTCACCGCGAAACGTCGCGCCTGCTGCACGTAGTCGCGCACCGTCGCCGGGTCGGCGTGCGACTCGAGCAATGCGTCGGCGGCGTCGAGTTGGACGGACAGCGCACCGAGTGAATGCGCGAGGACGTCGTGCACCTCGCGCGCGATCCGGTTGCGCTCGCCCAGGGCGGCGGCGCGGGCCTGCTCCGCGTCGGCGCGGAGCCGCTCGGCAAGCAGTTGTTCGGCCTGGGCCGCGCGGGACTGGTACTGGCGGCGGGTCGCGCCGCCCAGGGTCGCGGCCGCGATCGCGAGCAGCCCTTCGACGATGATCGCGTGGGGAGTGCCGACGGTCAGCACCGTGATGGTGAGCGACACCGCGCCGGCGACCGCCACCATGAGCGCCGCCCCACCACCCAGCCGTGTCGAGGCCGCTATCACCGCGACCGCCGGGAAGGCGATGCCGACCGGCGCCAAACCTCCCACCGCGGCACCGGCGCCGCCGAGGACTGCCAACACAACGGCGATCACCGTCGCGGGCGCGGCAAGCCGCTCGCCGGCCAGCCAGGCCAGCCACGCAACAGAGGTGACAACAAGCAACGCGATCGGGACCCGGGGTGAGCCGTCGCTGTGGTGTTCGCTCGCCGTGGCCCACAACAGCGCGACCAGCCCGGCGACCCGGGCGACGCGCACCGCGCCACCCGTGCTGCCGAACCGGCCCGACCGAAGCCGCTGCAACGACCTCACACCGGTCATCGTCGCACCGTGGCGGCGATCAGGCGGACACGAATCGGTGCAGCAGCCCGCCGCGCTCGATGGTGGCGCCGGTGCGCCGCGTCTTGCCGTAGATGACACCCGTGCGGGAGACGACCTCGATGATCGCCATCAGGATGAACGCGGTTCCCCACGCCGGGCCGCCGGTGATGTGGTTCGCGAGGCTGAAGTTACGGATGGTCGAAGTGCCACCGTGATCCACCCACAGCGAGAACCCGACCCGGGCACCGATACCGAGGACCCACAACACTGCGGCGAGCGCTCCGGCCTTCGCGACCGCGGTGGCGCCCTTACGGCGCACGCTCGTCGCCAGGCCAGCGCACACGCCAAGCGTGGCGCCGGTGACCGCGCCACCGATCTCAAGGACCAGGTCGTTGCCGCCGGTCGGGATCGACTTGAGCAGCGAGGTCGCGATCCACACCGTCATCACGACCGGGAACACCAGCGCAGCCTTGGTCACCCGCAGGCCGCGGATCTGCAGCAGCACCAGACCGACAAGAGCGAGATTGAGCATGTATTCGGTCGTCGTCATGGCAACCACTTTCCAGCTTTCCGGCCTGCGCGACATCGCCCTCAGGGTGGACCCCGGTTTGATTCCAGGGGTTGACCCAGCTCCACCTCATCGAGCAACCGGGCTAGGGGGCAACGCGACGACACCCCGAAAGCAGACCCCGCACCCGCACAACTACGCTCACGATCCGATATCGCGCGCGCCCACTCCGCGGGCTGGCTGCGCAGACCGGGCCGTATGTCGTAGGCGGAGCCACAGTTGATCACCAAGAACCATGGCCCGTGCCGAGGAGCGCGCGTGTCGAGTAGTTCGCCGGTTCGCCGACGCCCACCTTCACGCTGGCCAGTGGAACACTGCCCCAGGGTCTCACCCGGCTACGGTCGCAGCGCGAAATTCCATTACCGTTGCTCACGAACGTCCTACTGTGCAGTCGTATGGGACACCAAGCCCGAAGCGCATCGGGGGGACGGTTCCTACGTCCAGACCACCGGCGCAGAACGTGTCTCTATGCCGATGCCGTCAACGGAGCTGGTCGCACCGGTCCCCGGCGGCACATCGGCATCGCTCGTTTACCCACGCCCTGAACAGGCCGGGTGCCATTCACGACGATGCAACGCCATCAACGGGTTCCCCGGCGTGTCCTGCTAGTCCGCTTCAATGTCGACCGACGTCGTCGGCGGGGGACCTCAGGCGACCACCCATGACCCCGGACAGTTCGTTCCGCCCGTACCGGCTCTGGTGCCAACGCGGACGGCTCGCGCTCGAGAACCTCAACTCTCCCGACGACGAGTTCTGTCGGCATCGCGGTCGCTCCGATTACATCGGGCCGTCTCCTACGGACGGATGAGGCGGTCGGCCCAACGCGGTTCTAACGTGACCGCTGTTCGGCGCTCGGACAGGCGTCGAGGAGCAGAGGGGCGACGCTATGTCAGTGCCGGGGCATGCTCGCAAACGGCTCATCGACCGACTGAGCAGCGGGGATCGGACCAGACGGCGCCGTGTTCTGAGTACGCTTCTCGCGGCGGTGATCGGCTTCGGGTTGGTGATCCTGGGTAGCAGCACCACCACGAGCCTCGCGCTGAGCACGTCGTCGAGCTCGACCACGACGCAGGACTCGTCCTGCACCGACCCCGTGACGCTGGCCCTCGGCAAGGGGAGTGCGTCGGGGACGACGGTCACCGTGAACTACACGATCGCCGGTTGCGTCGGCACGGTCCTCCTGCACATTCACGAGAACCTGACAACCGGTCCACAGGCCGGATCCGACGCGGTGAACCAGTCGAACGCGAACTTCCAGATCGGGGCCGACTCGCCGACCTCGCAGAGCGTGGCCCTGCTCAACGGCGTCGAAGGTAAGTGCTGGGTACAGGTCGACTACAGCATCCCGACGCAGCGCCGCGGCTTCTTCACCCCGGCGGCGAGCTGCCCGACGCCCAGCACGTCGACCCCACCGTCAACGCCCGTTACAACGCCGGTGACGACGCCGGTCACGTCACCAGTGACGACGCCGGTCACGTCACCAGTGACCACCCCGGTGAGCGCAACGAGTACCGCGCGAACGCCGAGTAGCCCGCCCACGACGTCTCATGGGATCGAGGCGACGAGCGCTGTTCGCAGCCCGTCTTCTTCGCAGGTCGGCCCCATCCCGGTCACGAACTACTCCGGCCCGGTCGTGTCGGTGCGATCGCACCCCTATCGCTGGGCGTTGGCGGTCGGGATCGCGATGCTGCTGCTGGCTCTCGCCACCGGCACCGGTCTCATCCCCCGCCGGCGTGGCGCGCCGAACTGACGCGGTACGGCTCGCCGCGTGCTCCGCTCTCGCGGCGCTCCTGGCCGGCTGCGGGCACGCCGGGATCGTCGGTCCCGTCGACGGTCCGGTCGCATCGTCGGCGCGGTCGGCGGCCCCGGCCGAGCCCACGAGCAGGGCACCATCCACGTCGACACCGACAACCGGCGCGACCGGGCGGCGCAGCCGGTCCGCCCCGGTCGTCCCGGCCGCGCTGCCGACTGAGCTGGCGATCCCGGCGATCGGCCTGAGGATCGGCGGCGACCCGAGTTCGAGGATCGGCACCGTCGTATCCACGACGGTCGACGGCGTCTGGAGCATCACGCCACCCGAGGCGAGCTGGGAAGACCTGCAGTCGGCGTATTGGTGGTCGCAGGAGCGCTACTCGGCGTTGCCGGGTGCGCCGTCGACCGGCACGACGTTCGTATACATGCACGCCTGCCAACAGGTGCGCTGTGCCGGTAACGATCTGCACCGCCTGCGGCCAGGTGACACGATCACCCTGACCACTCGGGCCGGCGTGCTGCAGTATCGCGTCGCCGCCCTACTCCGCCTGGACAAGACCCCGCAGGGAGTGGGTAGCAGCAAGACGCTGTACAGCTATGGGCATCGCAACCAGCTGCGCCTCGTCACCTGCGGATACGCCGCGGACGGATCGTCGCCCTTCAACTGGGCCGTGATCGCCACCCTACAGATGCCAACCTGATCGATTCCGGTCCGGACCGCACGGTCGCAACTGACCGGCGTCCTCGTTCCTCGACTGTATTGGCGGCTCGACAGCCAGGGGGTGAGATGCGTCATTCGCGAGGAGTCAGGACGTTCGCCTTGTGACTCAGAAGAAAGATCAACTTTGAGCTCCGCGGTTAGCCATGTCACGGGGTTGCGCACGTCGAACGTCCGGTCGGCCGCAGCGTCCAGGTGAGCGGTCACGTGCCCTCCCTAGAGCAGAATGAGAACTCGTTACAGTTTTGCCGCGGCTCAAATCAATGCCTAGAAGGAGCGAATGCCCGCGGGGTCCCGCCCGGGACGGCAACCAGTGACCACCGCGAGCAGGGGTGAGGTCGGGCGCATCCTCAGTCGGAAACTGCAACCATCGCGAGGTGACTGTTTCCAGACGAACGATTCTCTCCATGGGCGGTCTGGTCGCCGCCGCAGCCGCAGCCGGTTGCAGTCAGGCCACCCGCATCACCCGGACCCGCACCCCGTCGGCCGAGTCTCGCGGCGGGACGGCGTCATCGTCATCGTCGCCGCCGCCGTCGCCGGCAAGCTCCTCAGCGCCGCCGCGCTCGTCGACCGCCGCACGCGCGACGCCCCGTACGCCGGCTGTCGAATACGCGCACGGATCACGCTCGCGCAACCAGGTGGCGTTGACTTTTCACGGGGCGGGCGACCCGGCCATCGCCCGCGATCTGCTCGCGATCTTCGCCGCGCACCGGGCCAAGGTGACGGTGCTGGCAGTC
>DASYGI010000111.1:0-1549 GCA_035999925.1 Pedococcus sp. | reverse complement strand
GCGCGCCGTGGCTCGTGCCGAGTCGAGGCAACGGACCTGGTCCGTGGCGGCCACGAGAGCTGACCAGGCGACGACCAGCACCAGCATCACGGAAGGCAGGACCACGGCCAGCTCCGCGGTAGCCATGCCGCGTTCGTCGGCTACCCCGCTGTCCCGAGAGCGGTGGTGATCACCGAGGCCAGCGCTGCGCGAACGGCGTCGGACTTGACGATGAGCAACAGCACGGCTGCGAAGGCGCACGCCGCCATAGTGCCCACCGCGTACTCGGCGGTCGTCATGCCGACCTCCGCCGTCGAACGGATCCGTGCGAGCCGTTGGCTGGTTACGCATTTCACGTCAGTCTCCTTGGTCGGAAGGGTGGCCGAGCGGCCGGAAAGCCCAGTCCACCGTGGGTTGCCGGGAAGCTTCACCTGCTCGCGCGGCGCCTGTGGATGTGAGCCACTCGAGGGCGAGGCTGTGGACCATCTGTGGCAAGGCCGTGGGGACGCTAGGCCCGCAGGACCCCGCGGGCCAGGGCGAGGACCACAGGGATGACCGCGGTGCCCGCGAAGGCCGGCAGGAACCCGAAGCCCAGCGGCAGCACCAGCAGCACTCCGGCCCGCGCGGCACGGCGCTCCGCCGCACGGTCCTCGGCGTGACGACTGCGCTCCGCCGCACGTTCCAACAGCTCGCCGGGAGGCGCGCCGGTTCGCTCCGACACGGTCCAGGCCACGGCAGCAGGACGCCACGGGGCGCCAGCGAACAGCCACGCCTGCCTGGTCGGGCGGCCCCACCGTAGGGCGGCCACCACCGCGGCCAGATCCCGGCGGACCGGGCCGGTCGAGCATTCAGCGACCTGAGCAAGGGCTTCGGTCAACCCCAGTCCGGACCGGACCGCCATCGCCAGAAGGATCAGGGTGTCCGCCACCTCAGCGGCCGTAGGGCCGTCCGCCGGTCGACGAGCGCGTCGGGCGCGATCAACCCAGGGGCGGACCCAGCCCACTGCACGCCAGCCGAACCCACCCTGGGCTCCGGAGACCGGCCTCCGGCGCCCGGGCCAGAGCGTGACTGAGAGAGCCGAGAGCAGCCCAAGGACGACCGCTGTGGTCGTGGTGTCAGCCGAGGTCACTGCGCCAGATCCCGAGACCGCCCCTGGCTCAGCGCTCGCTGGACAATAGTGCGACTCCAGAGCCAGGCAACCAGGCCGATGAAGGCTCCGATGACCAGGCTGGCGGTCGCCGCGACGGACGAGAGGTACAGCTGGCGCGGACCGACCCCAAAGGCCAATCCCACCAGAGGACCACACAGCGGCAGCAACGTCAGGACGGCCATCGAGGCTCTCGGACCGGCCACGGCTGCGTTCAGACCCAAGCGCGACCGCTCCCGGCTGCGTAGCACTGCTTCGGCGGCGCCGAGCGCAGAGGCCAGTGGGGCCCCGGTCAGCTCCGTCAACCGCCAGGCCTGGCCGACGAAGCGGAGGTCGCCGCTGCAGAGCGTGTCCGCGTGGCGCAGCCACACGGCTGAGAGGTTCTCGCCAGCCTCGACACTGCGAACGAGGTCGTCGTACACG
>DASYGI010000110.1:0-22751 GCA_035999925.1 Pedococcus sp. | reverse complement strand
CCGATGCCCTCGGACTGCTTGGCGGTGAGGCCGTCGGAGATCATCACGCGGCAGAACGGGCACCCGATGGCAATGCGCTCCGCGCCGGTGCCGAGGGCCTCCTCGGTGCGGTTGGTGTTGATCCGGGTGCCGAGCTTCTCCTCCATCCACATGCGCGCGCCGCCCGCGCCGCAGCAGAACGACTTCTCCTTGGTGCGCTCCATCTCCTTGAGCTCGACGCCGGGCAGGGCGCCGATGAGCTCGCGGGGCGGTGCGTACACGTCGTTGTGGCGGCCGAGATAGCAGGGATCGTGGTAGGTCACGGTCTCTGCCGTGGAGGCGACGTTCTTCGCGGTCGACTTACCGGGAGCGTCACCGGGGCGGGCCACCGGGACCAGCTTCTTCTCGCGCACCAGGCGGTTGAGCAGCTGGGTGTGGTGGACGACCTCGTACTTGCCGCCGAGCTGGGGGTACTCGTTCTTGATGGTGTTGAAGCAGTGCGCGCAGGTCACGACGATCTTGGTGGCGCCGGCCTCGTTGAGGGTCTCGACGTTCTGCTGAGCGAGCATCTGGAAGAGGAACTCGTTGCCCGCGCGACGGGCCGAGTCGCCCGTGCAGGTCTCACCGTCGCCGAGGATCGCGAAGGTCACGCCAGCCTGGTCGAGCAGTTCGGCCACGGCGCGGGTGGTCTTCTTCGCGCGGTCCTCGTAGGCGCCGGCGCAGCCGACCCAGAACAGGTAGTCCACGTCGTCGGCCGACTCGACCTGCTGGCCGAGGATCTTGACCTCGAACGGCAGGTCCTTGGCCCAGTCGAGCCGCGCCCGGGCCGCCATGCCCCACGGGTTGCCCTTGTTCTCGAGGTTCTTGAACAGGCCACCGAGCTCGTTGGGGAACGCGCTCTCGATCAGGGTCTGGTAGCGGCGCATGTCGACGATCGCGTCGACGTGCTCGATGTCGACCGGGCACTGCTCGACGCAGGCGCCACACGTGGTGCAGGACCAGAGCACGTCCAGGTCGATGACCGCATCCGGGCCATGAGGGTTGTATGCCGCCAGCGGCGACGGGTGCTCACCCGCGGCATACCCGGTGTCTCCGATCAGAGGCACCTCGGCGAGGGCGCTCACCGACTCGGGGAGCTCTCCGCGGGCGTCCTCGGCAGCGAGCAGCCACGGGGCCTTGGCGTGGGCATGATCGCGCAGCGCCATGACGAGCAGCTTGGGAGACAGCGGCTTGTCGGTGTTCCACGCGGGGCACTGGGACTGGCAGCGACCGCACTCGGTGCAGGTCGTGAAGTCGAGCAGGCCCTTCCAGGTGAAGTCCTCGACCTTGCCGACGCCGAGCGCGGCGTCCTCGTCAAGCTCCTCGATGTTCTCGAAGTCGACGGGCGCCCCGCCCACCAGCATCGGCTGCACTGCGCCTAGCGAGGTGCGGCCGTCGGCGTGACGCTTGAGGAAGATGTTGAAGAAGGCGAGGAAGCGGTGCCAGGCGACGCCCATGGTCGGCTGCAGCGAGATGGTGATCATCCACGCGAACGAGATGAGGATCTTGACCGCTGCCACGACGACGATGGCGTTTTCGAGGGCCCCCACGCTCGACCCGGTGAACATGCCGCCCAGCCACGCGGTGAGCGGGTAGTGCAGAGCCGTGGCGTGCCCGGTCCCGTCGGCACCCTCCAGGGCGTACTCCACCGCTCGCAGCGTGATGATGCAGATGGTGACGCCCAGGATGGTGAGCTCGACGTAGTAGGCCTGCCAGAAGGTCGACCCGAAGAACCGACTGCGCCGCCCGTCCTCGCCTGCCGCCGAGCGCGGGTGGTTCTTCTGACGGATGGCCATCAGCACGACGATGCCGACCAGGCCGGTCCACGCGAAGAACTCGGTGACCCACTCGTATGGCGGGAAGTGGCCGATCAGCGGCAGCGCCCAGGAGGGCGAGACCAGCTGTCCGAAGGCGTTGACCAAGGTGAAGAACAGCACCCCGAAGCTGATCATGGTGAACCAGTGCGCCACCGCGACGACGGGCAGTCGCGACATCCGCGTGTGCCCCAGGAACTCTCGCAAGAGGGTGCGTGTCCGCGCGCCCTTGTCATTGGTCCGGGAGCCGTCGGGCTGCCCGAGCCTGAAGACGCTGAGGAAGTGGCTGACGACTCGAGCGAACAGGGCGATCGCCACGAGAGTGACCACCCCGCAGACGACGAGCGCGACGATCTGGAGCGCAGACATGCGCGTCACTCTAGTGCGCACTAAGCGCCCGCTCACCTCTCTGTGACCCTCGCCGCACCGCAGAAATAGCCGGATCCGTGCTGGTCGAGGCCGGTATGCCGATCCGCGGACGCCCGTTGCCAAGGCGCATAACGATCTGTTGGAATACACATAACGCCAAGTTCGCTGTCTAGAACGACCGACCACGTCCGCGTGCGGGAAGCACGCGGCATACCGATCCGAGGAAGCGCGCATGCCCATCTATGACGACGTCACCAAGCTCATCGGCAACACGCCTCTGGTGCGCATCAACCGCCTCATCGACAGCGATGCCACGGTGGCCGCCAAGCTCGAGTTCTACAACCCCGCCTCGTCGGTCAAGGACCGCATCGGCGTCTCCATCATTGACGCCGCCGAGGCAGCCGGCGAGCTGAAGCCGGGCGGCACCATCGTCGAGGCCACCTCGGGCAACACCGGCATCGCGCTGGCGATGGTCGGCGCGGCGCGCGGCTACAACGTCGTCCTGACGATGCCCGAGACCATGTCCAAGGAGCGTCGCGCGCTGTTGCGTGCCTACGGCGCAGAGCTCGTCCTCACCGAGGGTGCCCTCGGGATGAAGGGCGCGGTGACCAAGTCCGAGGAGATCGCCGCGGAGCGCGGTGGCGTCCTGGCCCGCCAGTTCGCCAACGTCGCCAACCCCGAGATCCACCGCAAGACCACGGCGGAGGAGATCTGGAAGGACACCGACGGCCAGGTCGACATCGTGGTCTCCGGCATCGGTACGGGCGGCACGATCACCGGCGTCGGCCAGGTGCTCAAGGCCCGCAAGCCCAGCGTCCAGATGATCGCCGTCGAGCCCGCGGAGTCCCCGATCCTCAACGGCGGCCAGCCCGGACCGCACAAGATCCAGGGCCTGGGGGCGAACTTCATCCCCGAGATCCTCGACCGGGACATCTACGACGAGGTCATCGACGTCAACGCCGACACCTCGGTGGAGTGGGCCCGGCGTGCCGCCAAAGAGGAGGGGCTGCTCGTCGGCATCTCCTCAGGTGCCGCGCTCGCGGCGGCCGACCAGGTGGCCCGCCGCCCCGAGAACGCCGGCAAGACGATCGTCGTGATCATCCCCAGCTTCGGCGAGCGCTACCTGTCGACCATCCTCTTCTCCGACCTACTCGACTGAGGGCGGCGCTTCCTTCGTGTCACCAGCCCTTTACGCGCGGCATGCCCGCAGCGCCGTCGTCGACGACCTCGACGCGGCCATCCAGCGTGACCCGGCGGCCACCTCCCGTGGCGACGTCCTGCTGAACTCCCCAGGCCTGCACGCCATCTGGGCATACCGGCTGGCCCATCGGCTGTGGGTGCGTGGGGGTCTCGGCAAGCCCGTCGCGCGCCTGTTGATGACCGTCGTCCGGTCGATCACCGGCGTGGAGATCCACCCCGGCGCGGTCATCGGGCGCAGGTTCTTCATCGACCATGGCATGGGAGTCGTCATCGGCGAGACCGCCGAAGTCGGTGACGACGTGATGCTCTATCACGGCGTCACCCTCGGTGGCCGCTCGCTGCAACGGGTGAAGCGTCACCCCACCGTCGGCAGCCGGGTCACCATCGGTGCCGGCGCGCGGGTGCTCGGCCCGGTGTACATCGGCGACGACGTGCAGATCGGCGCGAACTCCGTGGTCGTCAAGGACGTGCCGGCTGGGGCGATCGCCACCGGCATACCGGCCGTGATCCGTTTCCCCAAGGGGCACGAGGACCCGTACGAGGCGATGTTCAAGGACCCGGCCCTCTGGATCTAGCCGTCCGCTAGCGCCAGCTCCAGCTGGCGCCGTAGGTACAGAACATCCGTGCCTCGGGGGTCGCTGCGCTGGCCCGTTCCAGCGCAAGCGCGGCATCCGTGCCGGACGCCAGCTCTCGGTGGTATGCCGTCATCGCCCGTTCGGCCTGCTCGTCCCGCACCGGTCCCACCGCGGCGACAATGCTGTCCACCCCCTGGGCGAGCAGGCTCGCGGTCAGTCCGAGCGCCTCCTCACCGGGTCTGACGACGGCGCGGCCGACCTCGCATGCGGACAGCACGACGTGGCTGGCCGGCGACCTGCCGCCGTCGAACTCGTAGGCGAAGACGGGGCCGTCCGCGAGCGTGATCGCCGAGAACAACGGGCTCTGCTCGTGATGGGTGCCATGCGCGGCCACATGGACCACCCCGGGTGAGCCCAGTGCTCGCACGAGCTCCGCGGCCGTTGCCGACTCCGCGAGCCGGGCGCCACCGGGCCACAGGGCGGCGACGGATCGCGCCTCGCTGACAGCTCGGGAAAGCCCCGGGCCCGCGAGAGCAGACACGGGCGGTGGCGTGGGCGGTCGAGTGGGGGAGGGGCTCAGTCCCGCCGCCGACTCGGCTCGGGGTGGACGATCCGTGGCCCGCACCCAGAAGGTCGCCGAGGGGGTCACCACCACCGGGCGCCCGGCGAGCGACGGCAGCTGCCGCCACGGGACCGAGGCCAGGAGCTGGGACGGCACGACCACCAGGCGAGACCGGCGCGACCGATCGGTGCGTAGGCCTGCCGACACGATCGCGTCGAGCTCGCCGAAGCCACGCCGCAGTGACCGCTGGACCACGGCCCGCAGTGACTCTGGCACGCCACGCCCCAATGCGGCGAGGTCGGCGGTCACCCGGCGCGCCACGGCAGCGACGTCGGCCTGGCTCGCGACGTCGAACAGCTCCGACCGGGATCCTCCCGTGCGGATCGCGAGGAGCCGGCCGCGGTGGGTGAGGAAGGTGACCACGTCGCAGTCCGCCTGTGCCGCAACGCGTTCCACGGCGCTCAGGCGCACCGGTCGCAGCGTCGGGTCAGGTGTGCTGTCTGCCTGGGCGATGGCCCAACCGCGTCGCGCGACCGCGTGTTCCAGGCGGGCCATCTCGGCGGTCAGCCGGGTCACGTCCTGCCCGTCGGGGTGTTCGCGAAGCTCTGACCGCGTCTGGCGCAGGCGCCCTGACAAGGTCGCGAGCTCGCCATCGTGCGGCGGTCGCACCGGCGCAACGCGCTGCGACGCGGCACGCCACCGCTCGGCCGCGGCAAAGGTCGCGGCCACCGACCCCGACCGGAGTGCGAGGTCCAGGTCGAGCTCGGCCAACGGGCTGCCGTGCAGTGCCAGCGCGGTCCGGGTGTCGAGACTCGGCTGCCGGGCCTGCTGCTCGGCCAGACGTTGCGCCGTGGCGCGCAGCCGACCTGTCGCCGCCGGGGCATCTCCGGTGCTCGCGGCGAGGCGAGCCCGGACCAGGTCAGCGTGCAGGTGCGCCGAGAACGTCAGGTGGCGTGGAGGCAACGATCCCATCGGGGTCGACAGCCACCGGGCAGCCTCGGCTCGGTCGCCGACGGCGAGGGCGGCCTCCGCGGCCACCACGGCGCCCTGGTGGGCGAGCGCCGCCGACGGCAGCGGCTGGGAGGCGAGCTCGGCAGCCGACCGGGCCACCGCCGCGCGTCGACGCCCCAAGGCCAGCTCGATCTCGAGCAGCAGCATCTCCGCCTGCACCCGCCACCCGGTCGCGGCCCGGGCGCCGAAGGTGCGTCGCGCCGACGCCGCCCGGGTGCGCGCGGTGCCGTAGTCGGCGCGGATGACGGCAAGTCGCGCCTGGTCGAGCTGGATCTCGCCAACCTCCTGCCGCAGACCGCTGGTCCGGGCCAGCTCGAGCGCCTCGTCGAGCAGGGCGGCCGCCCGGTCGAGCAGGCCGGCCTCGAGCAGGACCCGGGCGTAGTCGAGCTTCGCGGTGGCTCGCGATACCGCGACCGTCGCCGCGTCCGCCTCGGCCATGAGACGCAGCGCGGCAGGCAGGTCGCCCCGGAGGAACTCCAGACAGCCCAGGTTGTGCTGAGCCTTGAAGGCCAGGTCCTCGAAGCTGTGCGCCGCCGACAGCGCCAGGGATGCCTCCAGGTCATGCTGGGACCCGGTCAGGTCGTGCCGGTACAACCTGGCAAGACCCCGGTTGAGCAAGACTGCGCCGCGCTCGCGGGCGGTCAGCGCATCGGTGTCGCGCTCGGCCGCGAGGAGGATCTCGACGGCGGCGGCCCAGTCGCCGCTGCGGCCCAGGAAGCCGGCTCGCTGCACCGACGCCAAGGCCCGAACCGGTGCGCCGTCGGGGCCTTGTACGAGACCTTCGGCGGCGTCGAGCACTGCCAGCGCCCGACCGAGCCCGTGTCGCTCGAAGGTGGGGTAAGCCAGGGTCACGGTCGCGCGCCCCCGCATCACCCGCTCCTGCAGCGTGGCGTCGGGACGGTCGAGCAGCGCGATGGCGCGGTGCAGCAACCGCATCGCGTCGGCTGGACGCCCTGCCGAGTTGGCGCGGGCTCCCCGTTGCGCGAGGGCGGCTGCGGTGGCCAGGCGGCGATCGTCGATCGGCTACCTCACAGCTCGATGGTGGGGGTGATGACGGGTCTGGCTTGGGCGCCGGAGTCCAGCGGGCGCAGGACGAACTGCGCCAGCCCTCGGGCGATGCGCTCGAACACGAACCGGCCGTCGGCGTCGGTCGCCAGGAAGGAGGAACGTGACCGTTCCCGGAGCTCGACCTCCACCCGCCCCCCGGTGACCCAGCCGTCGACGCGCACGGTCTCCGAGTCGAGCGCGCTGATCGTCACCATGGCGGTGATGCTGTCGCTGGTGAACGTCACGGTCTGCGCTCTCGCGTAGTCGACGGACCTGACGCCGGCCGCCTCGGTGGACAGCCGCTGCAGCTGTGCCACCTCAGCCTCCAGCGCCTGCACGGTCAGGGCGAACTTCACCCGGTCACCGAGGGAGGACGGGACCGGGTCGACGCGGTCGAACACCTCCCGGACCTCACCCAGGATGGCGAGGTCCTCGCCGTCGAGCAGCTCGGTGTCCCTCGACTTGTCGGCCTGGTCAGGGCTCATTGGTTGCCTCCCCACATGGGATCGCCTTGGAGCAAGGACCTCAGCTTCGCCAGGCACCGGCCGCGTGTCGGGCCGATGCTGCCGACCGGCATACCCAGGGCCGTGGAAACCTGCGCATAGTCAGGGCGGTCCGCGAAGGCGACCACGCGTAACAGCTCGCGGCACTTGTGCGGCAGGGTCTGCAAGTGACCCCACAACAGACGTTGTCGCTCGCTGAGCTCCGCCACCCCCTCCGGACCGGGGTCGCCGTCCTGGACCTCCATCCCGATGTCGGGTGAGCAGGACGAGCGCTGCCCCTGGCGGGCGACCCGCCAGCTCTCGCGTTTGGTCGTGACGAGCAGCCACTGCATGACGGTCTGTGGGTCCTCGATCCGTCCAGCGTGCTCGACCAGCCGAAGCCACGCGGTCTGCACCGCGTCCTCGGCGGCGGGTGGGGTCAGGCCCTGCGCCCGGGCGATGTTCCACAGGATCGGGTTGAGCAGGTCCACCAGCTCGTCCATGTGGGCGATGTCGCCGTGACGATAGGCCGCGAAGGCGTGTGCGGCCCTCGTGGCGAGACTGTCCGGGCCGGCGTTCGTCTGGGTCATCTCGGACCTGCGTCGATGACGTGGGCCACGGCCTTCCTCCCGCGCTCGCAGGCTTCGGGGCGGTCGATCCCACCCCCCGCAGCCGCGATAAACGCGGCGAGCTCACCGGCCGCCGCTGGTGCCGCGAACGACGTGCCACTCCACAGGGCGAAACCGCCCGGATAGGTCTCCGGGCCGACCGTGGCTCGGCAGGCGGGGTCGTGTCGCTCCACCCAGATGCTCGACTCGGTGCTGCCGCGCAGCGTCACGGGGACGGTGCTGACGATGGCGGCCCCGAGCCGATGGGTCGTCACCCAGGGACCGCTGTTGGAGAACAGCGCGACGGTGCTGGCGTCCGGGTTCATGGCCCCCACGGTCGTCAGCGGGACGGGACCGTCAGGGTCGATCGGACTGCCGTAAGGGGCACCGAAGGCGGCCGGGAAGAAGGGCTCGGTGGTGCCGTGGTTGCCCGCCGCCATGACGACCGTGACGCCGGCCGCGGCATACGCATGGAGCAGCCTCTTCAGAGGGCCATCGGCCAAGGCGTCCTCCGGGGTCTCGTGGTAGTAGCCCATCGACAGGCTGAGGACGTCCACCACCTCCGCCGGGTTGCCGTGTCGTTGCGCGTCGAGGTGACGCAGCAGCAGCAGGACAAGGGCGAGGTGCACGTCGTGCTCCTCGACCGCACCGTCCGCAGGCAGGATCGGGATGGTGAGCAGGTGCGCCTGCGGGCACCGCTGGCGCACCACTCCCGCGATGAACGTGCCATGCCCGGCCTCCGGATCGAGGCGGCCATTGAGGGTGTCGTTGACAACCCCGGTGTTCTCCGGGTCCTGGTCTGGGGGGAAGTTCGCCCCGATGCGGATCCCGTGGAAGAACACGTCCTTCTCGAAGCCACCGTCGCCTGGCACGAACCACGGGTGCGTGCCGATGCCCGTGTCGAGCAGTGCGACGACCGGAGCACGCTCGACCTTCGGCGCCAGCGACCTCGGGTCGGGGGCCTGCCACACCACCGGGGTCCGCGCGCCGACGCCGGGCCTGGCGTACTCGCTCAGCCCCGCGGCACTGACCCCATCCCAGTACCCGACCCCATCCCAGTACCCCACGCCGTCCCAGTAGCCGACCCCGTCCCAGTACCCCACGCCGCCCATCCCAGGGCACCCGGACATCACATGGTCGAGCGTGAGTTCGAGGCTGCTCAGCCCCTCGGCCCGGGCGGCCAGCAGAAGGTCCCAGGCGTCGACCGGCGGCGCGGGCTGCTTACCGATTCGGCTGAGGATGACGCGGGTCGCGTACACCCGGTCGACCAGCTCCCCGTCGCCGCGACCGGACAGCAGGGCGGACACCCGCAGGTCCTGGGCGGAGATGCGGATATCCAGGCCGAGCTGCTGCGCGACCTGACGCAGGGTCTCGATCCGTTGGTCTGCTCCGAGCCCGACGACGCCCGCCACCAGCAGCTGGTTCCCCACGTAGGCCGTGGGCTGTGGGGTGCGGTTGGCGATGCGGTGCGCTGTCGCGGGATCGAGGACCCGCGCCTCGAACCGGTCGAGGGCCGAACGTGGCACCCCGATGACGGGCTTGCGGGAGGTGGTCCGACGGGGCGGTGGTGGGGTGGCTGCCCCATCCTGACCGTCGCTGGTAGGGGGCTGACCGGGCTCCATGGCTCGCTCCTGTGGCCGGCCCTGCGTGAGCGCAGAGGGTGCGGATCCATTCCTCCCTAATGAGAGCGCACCCGGCGTGGTGATACAGCCGCTTCCCAGAATCTTTCCGGCAGGACGTATCAGGCGACCGGCCGGTGACTCTTGTGCGGTGTCAGACCTGGTCGGGGGATCGGGGCGGACGGAGAGGAAGAGCCCATGTCGCGTAGCTCAAGGGGTCGGCGGACCCCGTGCCGCGTGTATGGGGGGAGTCGGGCTCGGGGGTGCCCGCTCTCGCTCCGGCAGTGCGGGGGGATGCGCTGCCGGAGCGCCCCGAGGGACCGTCCACAGGTCGGGCCTGGTCGTGGAAGGTGCTGTTCAGGGGGGTCCAGCACGCGCCCGGCCAGGCCACGACGTCGGGGTCGCTGACAGGGCACCAAACAGCGCTCAGCCAGGCAGGGCGGGTGAGCGTGTCGGCGCGCCGGAAAGCGGCGCGGCATACCTCTACCTCATTTGTTGGTATGCCGCGCCGCTCACCCCGCGGTGGGGAGCCGGGATCAGGGAGTCATCTGGGCGCCGTTGGGACCAGTGACGTTGGTGAACGACCATCCGGACGGCTTGGCGTTCGAGTGGTACGAACCCCAGTGGCCGGCCGCCTTGACGGCAAGGTTCGTCGCGGACGAGGCGCTGACGGCGTTGGTGTAGAAGGTGTAGCCGCCCCCGTACAGGTCCACGTCGGTCAGGCGCATGGTGCTGTCGCCGCCGTTGACGTTCTCGAAGTAGATCGCCGAGTTGTCCTGGGACTGGTAGGGGCCGTCGTTGACGACCACCCGAGTCAGGGTCAGCCCGTTGACCCCGCGCACCTGCAGGCCGTCGCCGTGCGAGGTCGAGCCGGCCGGGAAGCTCATCCCGTCGATGAGGGTGTCAACGAGGGTCACGTTGGACTCGTGGTTGGCGCTGGACGAGAACACGTCGATGCCGTCGTGTGCCCCGGCGATGACGTGGACGTGGTCGTAGGTCACGCCGTTGATGGGTCGGTACGTCGCGTCGGAGTTGATCCCGCCGTTGCTGGTGCAGTTCTTGACGGTCAGTGGACCGGGGCCGAAGAACACCATGCCCGCGAAGTGGCAGTTGTCGAGCACGAGATTGGCACCGGTGACCTTGATGTAGCCACCGAAGTCGGTGTTGCTGATCGTCTGGTTGTTCGCGGTGAACGTGGTCGAACCAGCCCACGGCGACAGGGCGCCGTGGTAGCCCGTGCTTGCCGCGGTGGGCCGAACCCACCCGGTGCCGCCCGCTGCCGGGCTACTGCTCGCGGACGGCGTCGACGCCGTGGTCCGGGCTACCGCCGGCGTTGCGGTCGACGTGGCGCTCGCCGGAGCGGTCGTGGCCGAGGGCTTGGTGGCCGCGGCGGACGTCGAGCTGGGCGAGGCCGTCACCGTCTTGGTGACCGTGCTGGTGGACCTGCTCCGGGGGATCGCGGCGGTGCACTTCACCCCGGAGGTGAACGACAGGCTGCCGTTGGCGCCGGTCGTCATTGACGGAGCCGGGTTGGTGACCACACAGGATGCTGTCGGCGCGGTGGCGGCGGTCGCGGCATAAGCCACCCCGCCCCCCAGGAGGATCAGGGCCGCCCCGGCGGCCGCCAGTATTCGACCGCTCTTCATGACTCGCTCACCGGGCCGCGGCGATAGCTGCACCTCGTGCCAAGCCGGTGGCTGCCCGGTGGGTAGGAGGGTGCTCTCGTCGCGGCGATCACGCATCGGGTCGGGGCTGTGGTCGAAGAGTCGGTCTGGCCACGCTGGTCGCAGCGAGGCGCAATCCGGGTGTCAAGCATCGGATCTCCTAGGACGGGCGGCGCAGGCAAACGCCGTGAATGGGGAGAGCAGGCACCACAGGGGCGAAGTGCTCTGGCTGGTCAGATCGGCAGGTCCGGAGCGAGACTTCGGGTCAACCGACCGACTCCCACCTTGGGTTGTGTGGGCAGGTGGCACCCGATGCCCCGGCGGCAGTTTGTCTAGTGCGTGGGGATCAGTGAGTCACTGCGGGCCGCCGGGCAGCCAGAGAGTCATGCTTGTGCCTCCGTAGGGGCTGACCCCGAACGTGCAGCGGCCCCCCGCCAGGGTCGCCCTGTCGCGCATGCCCGAGACGCCGCGGTGCCCCGCGAGGTTGTCGTTGACCGTGTCGCCGGCCCCGACCCCGTCGTCGTGGACCTCGACCTGCAGTCCGTCGTCGGCCCCCGTCACGCTCACCAGCACCCGTCGGGCCTTCGCGTGCTTGAGGACGTTGACCAGCGCCTCCTTGGCGATGCGGTACGCGACGGCCCGGCTCGCCTCGGGCATCCGCGGTTCGTCATCGCCCTCGACCCGGCAGCTGGTCGGGGTGCCCTCGAAGAGCTCGTCACCGGCCCGGGCCAACGCCGCGGACAGTCCGTCGGCGAGGTCGGGCGGCTCGAGGTCGAACAGCAGCGCCCTGAGCCGTTCGGTGGCTCCGCTGACGGTCTCCTGGAGACTGTCGAGCTCGGTCAACAGGTCCGGAGCCTGCTCGCGCAGCCGTCGTCGGAGCAACCCCAGGCGCAGATCGACCGCGGCCAACGCCTGCACGGTGTCGTCGTGCACGTCGTTGGCGATGCGGACCCGCTCGGCATCCTGGGCGACGACGAGCCGGGTCAACAGGACGGCCCGTTGTTGGGCCAGCCTGGCCAAGGCGGTCTCAGCCGCCACGAGATCGGTCAGGTCGCGTTGAACGGTCGCCAGCGCGAAGGGATCCCCGGTGACCGTGTCGCGCATCAGGAAGCTTGCGACGGCCACGGGAATCGGTTCACCCCCGCGGTGGTGACGCAGCGTCGACTTGCCGTTCCAGTGCCCGTGTTGGATGACTGCAGGTTGCTCGATCTCGATGGACGCGACGAGGCCCTCAGGGGTCAGGTAGTCGGCGATCGTGGTGGCGGAGACGTCCGCATCGGCGTCCAGGCCGACCAGCGCGCGGCCCCCGGGGTTCACGTACCGGACCCGCCCGTCCAGTTCGGCGATGGCGATGAAGTCCATCGAGGCCTCGACCAGCGCCTCGAACCGCCTGAGGTCGGCATTCGCCAGCCGCAGCGCGTGTGCGGTGGCGCGCAGCTCTGTGATGTCCCGGGCAACCCAGGCGCGGCCCAGCACGACGCCTGTATCGGGGTGCTGCAACCCGAAGACGTCCAGATAGGTGACCAGCTCATCCGGGAGAGTGCCCCGAGCGGCGTCCGGAGGGTCGGCGGGAAGGGCGCCCGACCACCGCCCCGTGGCGGCGACCTCCGAATGGACGGCCTCGGCCTCCTTCGGCCCCACCCAGCTCGCCAGTGCCTCCCAGGCGTCAGGTGCGTCGTCCCTGATCCCCGCCTGCCTGGCCCGTGGGTTGAGGTACACCAACCTGTCGTTGGTGTCGGAGATGCCGATGTAGTTGTCCGACGCGTCCGCGAGCGCCCGGAACTTCATCAGCTCCTCGCTGGCCACGCGTTGGTCGTCCAGGAGCTGCGCGTTGTCCAGCGCCAGTGCACAACGTTCGGCGATGTCGGCGACCACGTCGATCTCGTGGGCGGAGAAGGGCTTGTTCGTGCGGGTCCTGGCGATGTCGACCATCCCGATGAGCTGGCCTCGCGAGTGCAACGGGATCCGTAGCGCGCTGCCCGCCATGCGGGGCCCGGCGAGGGCGCGGAGCAGGGCCTCCGGCCCGGAGGGGTCCGTCGAGGCCGCGGCCAGGACGAGCGACTTTGGTGCCGAGGCCTGTTCGACCACCGAAGCAGGGCACCGGTATGCCGCGGGTTCGGGTCCCAGGGGTTCGGTGAGCTGGGGTACCTCGCGGTCGAACTCGAGACGGTCCCACTGGGCGCTGGGGGTGAGCTCGTTGCCACCCGGCGCGAGAGTCCAGAGCACGCCCACGTCGGCGGTGCCCTCGGTGACGGCCATGACGACGATCTTGCGCAGCTCGGGCAGGTCGAGGACCTCCAGGGTCAGGACCGCCGACAGCTCGGCCAGCTGCTGCGCCTGCAGCCGGGCGGCGCGCGCTGTCCTCTCGGCGCGGCGCTGCTCGGTGACATCGGTGGCCACGCCCAGGGCGCCGGTGACCGATCCGTCGTCATCCAGGACCGGTTCGAAGTAGAGCGCCAGCCGCCTCCCGTTGTACTGGCGCTCCCCTCGGAAGACTTCCCCGGCCAGGGCCCGGGTGAGCGCCTCGGTTCCGAGGGGGTCGTCCCGGTACACCTCGAAGAGATCCTGGCCGACGAGCTGCCCCGAGCTGAACCCCAGCGCGGAGAGCCCGGACCCGATCGACAAGGTGCAGACGCCGGTCCGGTCCAGCCCGAAGATGACCTGTGGCCCGACATCGGGGCCCTCCTCGGTCGACAGCCACATGTCCGGTGTCATCGCGATCCCAGGTTCTTCAGGCGTTCGTCGTGCGCGACCAGCTGGTGACCAGCTAGTCGTCATCGTAGGCATCGCGGGGACGACGGTCACCTGGAGCGGCGGGGGTGGGATTCGAACCCACGGAGGCTTGCGCCTCGGTCGCTTTCAAGGCGACTCCGTTCGGCCACTGCGGTACCCCGCCAAGCTGTCGCCAAGGGCGGCAGCCGCAGCCCGCATCATGCCGCAGACCCGGCAGCGGAGTCCAAGCGGCAGTCCGGTGACTAGCCCCTCGGAGCCATCGTCGTCAGTGGGATCTGACGTAGACCGTCTCCGCGATCGGGACGATCTGCCCGGCCCCTGGGCTCGCTAACTTCGCGTATTGGTAGATAAACCGCCGAGGGGTTGCGGACAGACAGGGAGCCAAGGGGTGCCACCCCCCAGAAACCGGGGGAGATCGAGAACAAACCGGCGTCAGTTGAACGATGCTTGAAGGGACGACACGCGACGCGTCCGATCGGGGGATGAGAACGTCTGCCTTTGGGCAGCGGGCCGAAGGCCGGGCAACCCTGCAGCCCGGCCTTCGTGCCGCCCGCCGCTCAGCGGGCCCGGGCGCTGCGTCCGCTGGTGCGAGCCGCCGCGGCGATCGCGTCGGCGAGCTCCTCGAAACCGTGCCTGGCCAGCCCGACGGTCACCCGGATCTGGCCGCCCTCGGGGGCTGCCGGCCTCACCCGAAAGGGGGCGCCGTGCGCCACCCCGATGCCCTGGCTCGCCAGTCGCACCACCGCCGCGGTCTCGTCGTGGACGGGCACCCAGATGTTGATGCCCTCGCTGCCCGCGACCTGAATCCCCTTGCGTTGCAACGCTTCGACGACCGTCGCGCGCCGCGCCGCATAAACGTCGCGGGCGTGGGCCACGCTGGCCTGGGTCCCTTCGTCGGTCAGCAGGCTCACCAGAAGCTGCTGCAGCAGACGGCTCGACCACCCCTGGCCCAGCTGTCGGCGGACCGTCAGGGAACGCATCACCTCCGCGGGCGCCGACAGTGCGGCGAGGCGCAGGTCGGGACCGTGCGACTTGGAGAACGACCGCACGTATGCCGTGTGCTCGGGTCGCCACCTGCCAAGGCTCACCAGCGGTGAGGGGGAGAGCCCGGCGGCGGAGTCGTCCTCGACGACCAGGGTCGGGGTCCCTTCGAGCAGCCGGGCGATCGCCCGGGCTCGGCGTGCGGTCATGGTGACACCGGTCGGGTTCTGGGCCCGAGGCTGCAGGATGACGGCCACCGCAGGCTCATCGAGCGCCTGCGCGAGCGGCTCCAGGCACAGCCCCTCGTCATCCAGCGGTACGCCGACGAGCTGTGCGCCGACGGCGTCCAACAGGTCCACCAGCGGCGGGAAACAGGGGTCCTCGACGACGACCCGATCCCCGAAGCGCACGGTGCTGCGGACGATCAGGTCCAAGGCATCCATGGCGCCATCGACGACGGCGAGCTCGTCCGCGGCATAGGGCCAGTCGTCGAGCAGCACGCTCGACAGGGCGGGAAGCACCGGGTCGTCCAGATAGGACCCCGTGGTGGCCGTCGTCGTCAGCGACGCGAGCGCGGTGGTGAGGCTAGGGAGCAGCTCGGGGTCGGGCACGCCGGTGGACAGGTCGAGCCTGAAGCCGTTCTGATGCTCGAGGGCCAGCTGGTACCGGCCGGCGGTCGGGAGTCGCTGGCCGAGCACGGTCGTACCTCGGCGACCGTCGGTCGCCACCGCGCCCGCTCGGGCGAGCAGCCCCCAGGCCGCACTGACCGTCGTCGGCGACAGGGCGAGCTGGGTGGCGACGGTGCGGATGGCCGGCAGGCGGTCGCCCGGCGCGACGACCCCGTCCCTGATGGCGGCGGACACCGCGTGGGCCAGCCCCTTCGCGGTGGGGTGGTCGAGGCGCTCCTCGATGGCGCTCAAGACAGCGATCGGCATTTTTGTACCATAGCAATAGCAATATTGTGTGACCAGCCCTTCGCCCTTACGGTGAGGGCATGACCTCGCGCATCACCCACTGGATCGACGGACGCCCCCACGACGGCAGCTCAGGCCGGTCGGCCCCTGTCTTCAACCCTGCGACCGGTCAGGTCACCGCAGAGGTGGACCTCGCCTCCGCCGCTGAGGTCGACGACGCGGTGGCCAGCGCCACGGCGGCCGCCGCGCAGTGGCGACACTCCTCGCTCAGCCGGCGTGCGGCCGTCCTGTTCTCCTTCCGCGAGCTGCTGCACGCTCGCGCCCCCGAGCTGGCCGCGATCATCACCGCCGAGCACGGCAAGGTGCTCTCGGACGCCGAGGGCGAGATCGCCCGTGGCCTGGAGAACGTGGAGTATGCCGCGGGCGTCCCCAACCTCCTCAAGGGTGGGTTCAGCGAGCAGGCGGCGACCGGGGTGGACGTGTTCAGCATCCGCCAGCCACTCGGGGTGGTCGCAGGCATCACCCCGTTCAACTTCCCGGCGATGGTGCCGCTGTGGATGTGTGCGAACGCCATCGCCTGCGGCAACGCCTTCATCCTCAAGCCCAGCGAGAAGGACCCGTCGGCAGCCCTGTTCCTGGCCCGGCTGTGGCAGGAGGCGGGCTTGCCGGACGGCGTCTTCACCGTCGTCCACGGTGACAAGGTCGCCGTGGACGCCCTGCTCGACCACCGCGGGGTCGCTGCCGTGAGCTTCGTCGGGTCCACCCCGATCGCCAAGTACATCTACGAGCGCGGGACGGCCAACGGCAAACGGGTCCAGGCGCTCGGCGGAGCCAAGAACCACGCTCTCGTCCTGCCGGACGCGGACATCGAGATGGCCGCCGACGCCGTGGTGTCCGCGGCGTATGGCGCGGCCGGTGAGCGGTGCATGGCCCTCTCGGTCGCGGTGGCGGTGGGAGATGCCGCCCAGCCCCTGGTCGACGCGATCGCGGTGCGCCTGCCCAAGCTGACGGTCGGTGACGGTGCCCAGCCCGGCACCGACATGGGTCCGCTGATCACCGCCGAGCACCGCGACAAGGTCGCCGGCTACATCGAGGCTGGGGAGTCGGCCGGCGCCGCCGTCGTGGTGGACGGCCGAACCGGTGACGTGCCCAGCGAGGGCTTCTTCCTCGGGACGACCCTGCTCGACCACGTGACCCCGCAGATGACGGTCTACACCGACGAGATCTTCGGCCCAGTCCTGTCCGTCGTGCGCGTCGAGACCTACGAGGACGGGCTGGCCCTGATCAACGCCAACCAGTACGCCAACGGTACGGCGATCTTCACCCGCGACGGCGGGGCGGCCCGGCAGTTCCAGTACGACGTCGAGGTGGGCATGGTCGGCATCAACGTGCCGATCCCCGTCCCGGTGGCCTACTACTCGTTCGGTGGCTGGAAGGACTCGCTGTTCGGGGACACCCACATGTACGGCCCTGAGGGCGTCAGCTTCTATACCCGCGGCAAGGTCGTCACCCAACGCTGGCCAGACCCGGCGACGTCCTCGGTCGACCTCGGCTTCCCGAGGACCCGCTGATGGCCGCCGAGCAGGCGCGCGCGCTCGCGTCCGAGGCCCAGGTTCGCGCTGACGACCGGGCGCACGTCTTCCATTCCTGGTCGGCCCAGGGACTCATCGACCCGCTGCCGATCGCCTCCGCGCTCGGGTCGTACTTCACCGACTACGAGGGCCGGCGCTATCTCGACTTCTCCAGCCAGCTGGTCAACGTCAACATCGGCTACCAGCACCCCCGCATGGTGGCTGCCATCCAGGAGCAGGCCGCCCGGCTGACCACCATCAGCCCCGCCTTCGCCAACGACGCGCGCTCCGAGGCGGCCCGGCTCATCGCCGAGCTCGCCCCGGGTGACCTCAACCGGGTGTTCTTCACCAACGGTGGTGCCGAGGCGACCGAGAACGCCCTGCGGATGGCCCGGCTGCACACCGGCCGCCACAAGGTGATGGCGGCCTATCGCAGCTATCACGGCGCCACCGCAGGCGCGATCGCCGTGACCGGCGACCCGCGCCGCTGGGCGTCGGAGCCTGGCATGCCGGGGGTCGTGCGGTACTGGGGTCCCTACCTCTACCGGTCGGCGTTCCACGCGCAGACCGAGCAGGAGGAGTCCGAGCGGGCCTTGCAGCACCTGCGCGACCTGCTCATGGTCGAGGGGCCGCAGACCGTGGCGGCGATCATCCTGGAGACCGTGGTGGGCACCAATGGCGTCCTGGTCCCGCCGCCCGGCTACCTGCAGGGGGTTCGCGACCTGTGCGACGAGTTCGGCATCGTCATGATCGCCGATGAGGTCATGGCTGGTTTCGGGCGTTGCGGCGAGTGGTTCTCTGTCGACCATTGGGACGTCGCGCCCGACCTCATCACCTTCGCCAAGGGCGTCAACAGCGGCTACGTGCCGCTGGGCGGGGTGGTCATCTCCGAACGCATCGCCGAGACCTTCGACCAGCGGCCGTTCCCCGGCGGGCTGACCTACTCGGGACATCCGTTGGCCTGCGCCTCGGCCGTCGCGTCGATCGGCATCTTCAAGGACGAGGGCATCATCGAGCATGCGCGGTCACTCGGCGCAGACGTCATCGGCCCGGAGCTTGCAGCCATCGCGGACAAGCACCCCAGCGTCGGTGAGGTGCGCGGGCTGGGAGTGTTCTGGGCCGTCGAGCTGGTGCGCGACCGGCATACCCGCGAGCCGTTGGTGCCGTTCAACGCCGCTGGCGCCGACGCCAAGGCCATGAACGACTTCGCCGCAGCCTGCAAGCAGCGCGGGCTGTGGCCGTTCACCCACTTCAACCGGACCCACGTGGTCCCGCCGTGCACAACGACGGCGGCCGAGGTTCGTGAGGGTCTGGCCATCCTGGACGAGGCGCTCACGGTGGCCGACGGGTACTACACCGGGACGTAGCTTCAGGGTCGCCGTCTCAGCGCGGGCGCACCGCGACATCCACCCGTCCCGTGGCGAGCTCGATGTCGTGGGTGGCCTGCGAGAGCAGGTCGTCCGCGAGGTGGCGCAACGCGCGTGCCACGGCCACCTCGTCGCCGATCCTGGGGTTCTCCACGTCGCCCGACCCACGGTGCGTGGTGCCTTTGCCGGTCAGCTCGGCGGGCGAGTCCGCCACCAGGGCAACGGTCGCCGTCGTGTCGTCGCCGGCCTCGAAGATCGACACCCGGACCTGCCAGTGCCGCACCGTTCCGCCGGGCTCGGCTCCGCTGACCGGATGGACCTCGCTGCCGACCTCTGCCACCCGCAGCACCGACCCAGGTCCGGGATAGATCAGTCCGGTGTGACCGTCCCGCCACCGAACGAGGTACGGCGGGGACCCGTCCTCGCCCCGCACTTCCAGGACCTCGCCGTCGCGGGTCGGCCGGTCCACCTGCTCACCTGCGAGGATGATGTGGTCGCCTGTCTTCGCCTTCATGGACACCCCAATCTGAACGACAGCCGTCCCGAAAACTCCACTCTGCTCCTGCTGGCGGTCAGAGGGAAGGGTCAGTCGCGGGTCAGCGCACGATCCTCAGCCCAGTCGGTCGAGCGCGCGCTCGACCAGCAGCGGCACCGAGGGCCCGACCCGGTCGTACCCCTCGCCCACGGACTTCCCGGCCAGGAACCGGGAGTGGACCCCCTCGAGGATCACGGCCAACCGGAAGTCCGTGAACGCGCGGTAGTAGTCCAGGCCACTGACGTCTCGGCCGGTCCGCTCGGCATACTCCGCAGCGAGCTCGTCGGTGGTCGGGAAACCCTCGTGCGCCGTCAGCCCGGCCGCCACCGGGACCGCGCTGCCATCCTCGCCAGGCCCCGAGTAGTAGGTCAGCCAGGTGGCCAGATCGGCGAGCGGGTCACCGAGGGTGCTCAGCTCCCAGTCGACGACGGCTGCCACGGTCGGTATGAGGGCCGGCTGGGTCACCAGGGTGTTGTCCAGGCGGTAGTCGCCGTGGACCAGGGTGACCTCACCGCCCTCGGGTCGCTGCCGGTCGAGCTCGACGACCAGAGCGTCCATGGCCGGCAGCTCCCTGGTCCGGCTGGCGGCCCACTGTTTGCCCCACCGACGGACCTGGCGCTCCAGGTAGCCCTCTGGGCGCCCGAAGTCGCGCAGTCCCGTGATGTCCAGGTCCACGGCGTGGATCGAGGCGAGCACGTCCACCAAGCCGTCGGAGAGCTGGCGTCGCTGCTCGACGTCGAGCCGTGCGGTCTGCGCCGGCTCACGGAAGACCTCGCCCGGTACCTCGGCCATGACATAGAACGGCGCCCCGACGACCTCGGTGTCGTCGGTGAACGCGAGGACCTCGGGGACCGGGACGTCGGTGCCGCCCAGGGCCTTGAGCACCCGATGCTCACGACCCATGTCGTGCGCGCTCGGCAGCAGGTTGCCCATCGGTGGGCGGCGGACGATGACGGTGCCGCGCTCGCCCCTGACGCGGTAGGTGATGTTGGACAGGCCACCGGAGATGACCTCGGCCTGCCACTCGTCGCCCAGCTGCGCCAGATGCCCACGAGCCCATGCGGTGAAGGCCGCCCGGGGGAGCCCGGGGACTTCGAGCGCCGCCGTCATGACTGGACCTCCCGGTCGGCGATGCGTTCCGCAGCGCGGCGGGCAGTGCGCTTCGCGATGGACATCTTGTGGACCTCGGTGGCCCCGTCGTAGATCCGGAAGGACCGGATGTCGCGATAGATCCGCCCCAGGACCAGCTCCTCGGAGGTGCCCATCCCGCCGGCGAGCTGGACGGACCGGTCGACCACACGGCATACGGCCTCGCTGGCAAAGACCTTGGCGCGAGAGGACT
The DNA here is from genome assembly GCA_035999925.1 of Pedococcus sp. Lineage (GTDB taxonomy): Bacteria > Actinomycetota > Actinomycetes > Actinomycetales > Dermatophilaceae > Pedococcus. Next base: position 2,339 of record DASYGI010000110.1, on the reverse strand, counting down.
GTTCGCTGCTCCGGCTGCCCTCGGCGATGGCCCACGAGGCATGCCAGATCATGGAGCGCGCAGCGTCGAGGTCGATCTCGTTCTCGGCGATCAGCGACTGGGCCATGCCGAGCTCGGCCAAGGGTGACCCGAACAGCTCGCGCCCGACTGCTCGCTCGACGGCGATGTCGTGGGCGCGGCGAGCCGCACCCAGCCAGCGCATGCAGTGCGTGAGTCTGGCCGGAGCGAGGCGGACCTGGGCGTTCTGGGAGCCGTGGCCGGGCTCGCCCAGGACGTCGGCGTCCGGGACGAAGCAGTCACGCAGGGTGACCCGGCAATGGCCGCCCACCCCGGTGGCATCGATCGTGCGCAGGTGCTCGCCGACGACGAACCCGGGGTTGTCTGCGGCCACCAGGAACATCGTCGCGCCGGGCGGCGCGTCCGGGCCGTCGTTGAGCGCCATGACGATCGAGAACGCAGCCCCCTCGGCCCCGGTGATCAGCCACTTGTCGCCGTTGACGACCCAGCCGCCCTCGGTGCGGCGGGCGCGGGTGCGCAGCGCCGCGGGGTCGGAACCTGCTCCGGGCGGTGGCTCGGTCATCGAGAAGCACGAGCGGATCTCGCCGGCCACCAGGGGCAGCAGCCACCGTTCTTGCTGCTGCGGGCTCCCGGTCTGGTGGAGTAGGTGGATGTTGCCCTCGTCGGGGGCGGCACAGTTCAGGGCGATGGGGCCGAGCAGGGAGTACCCGGCCTCCTCGAGCAGGACCGCTGCCTCGTCGAAGCGGAACCCGCCTCCGCCGAGCTCGCGCGGGGCCTGCGGGGCGAACACCCCAGCGGCCTTGGCGCGCGTCTGCAGGTCCACCCGCAGCTCATCGGTCAGACCCTCGCGGAAGACCTGTTGCTCCAGTGGGATCACCTCGGCGGCAACGAAGTCCGCGATCAGGCGGCGCTGGTCATCGACGGCTGGGGTCAGGCTGAAGTCAAAGGCCACGGCCCGACCCTACTTCGGGTGCGAGGATGGCCGCGTGCCCGTGACCGAGCCAGCCCCCCTAGCCCTCCCGCGTACCCCGCCGCTGCGGCTGCGCGGTCGTACCTTCGATGCAGCGCGTCCGGCCGTGATGGGCATCATCAACCGGACGCCGGACTCGTTCTTCGCGGGCAACCGGCACGCCGACCTGGACTCCGCACGGCGCGCGCTCGAGGCCGCCGTCGAGGACGGAGCCGACATCGTCGATGTCGGCGGAGTTCGCGCCGGCCAGGAGGGCGAGCAGGTCTCGGCGCAGCAGGAGATCGACCGGGTGATCCCTTTCCTCGCGCATGCCCGCGAGACCTACCCGGACCTGGTCCTCAGCCTCGACACGTGGCGCTCCGAGGTCGCCGCCGAGGCTGGGCGTCATGGCCTCGACCTGGTGAACGACACCTGGGCCGGTCACGACCCGCAGCTCGTCGACGTGGCGGCGCGCATCGGCGCCGGCGTGGTCTGCTCGCACACCGGCGGGCTGCCGCCGCGGACCGACCCGGTCAAGGTGAGCTACGGCCCGGACCCCCTCGACGTGGTCCGCGACGTGCTGCGCACGCTGACGCAGGGAGCTGGCGCTGCGCAACAGGCCGGCATCCCGGCGGACCGGATCCTGGTGGACCCGACGCTGGATTTTGGCAAGACGACGCGGCACTCACTCGAGGTGCTGCGGCATACCGCCGAGATCGCGGCTCTGGGCTATCCGGTCCTGCAGGCGTTGTCCCGCAAGGACTTCGTCGGAGAGTCGCTCGGACTCGAGGCCGACGACCGGCTGGAGGGCACCTTGGCAGCCACGGCGGTGGCGGCCTGGCTCGGCGCAACGGTGTTTCGGGCCCACGATGTGCGGGCCACCCGCAGGGTGGTCGACATGGTCGCGGTGATCCGCGGAGACCGGATGCCGAGGCTCGAAGTGCGCGGCATTTAGGGCCCCGAGAAATCCGCCAACTCGACCGGCACGATGGCGTTCCTGCGTGCTAGCGTTTGTCGCGGTTGCAACAAGCAGTTCCTCGCAGGTCGACGAAGTGCCCGCCCTAGCACCATCAGAGCGGGCATTTGCCTTCTTACGAAGGCAGGTCATCCGAGGCCGGGCCTGGTCCCGTCCGTTGGGGTTGTGTGGGGCAGCCGGGTGCTCCGCACAGTGCTGGGTGCCCAATGGCTACAAAGGAAAGAGTTACCCCATGGCACAGGGAACCGTTAAGTGGTTCAACGCTGAAAAGGGCTTCGGCTTCATCGCCCAGGACGGCGGCGGCCCGGACGTGTTCGTCCACTACTCGGCGATCGACTCCTCGGGCTACCGCTCGCTGGACGAGGCGCAGCGCGTGGAGTTCGAGGTCACCCAGGG
>DASYGI010000109.1:0-6805 GCA_035999925.1 Pedococcus sp. | reverse complement strand
CCACGCCGGCCAGGAGCCGGACCTGGGCACCGGAGCGGTCATCACCCCGATCTTCCAGGTCTCCACCTACAAGCAGGACGGCATCGGCGGCTTTCGCGGTGGCTACGAGTACAGCCGCTCGGCCAACCCCACACGCACCGCGCTGGAGGAGTGCTTTGCCGCTCTCGAGGGCGGTGAGCGTGGCTTCGCCTTCTCCTCCGGGCTCGCTGGCCAGGACACCGTGCTGCGAGCTCTGCTCAAGCCCGGCGACCATGTGGTGGTGCCGAGCGACGCCTACGGCGGCACGTACCGGCTCTTCAACACCGTCCTGACGACCTGGGGCGTCGAGCACACCATCGCCACGATCGCGGACCCCGAGTCGGTCCGCGCGGCGGTGCGACCCGGGCAGACCAAGATCGTCTGGGTCGAGACACCCACCAATCCGCTGCTCGGCATCGCCGACATCGCGGCACTGGCCGCGGTCGCCCACGAGGCCGGTGCCCTCCTCGTGGTCGACAACACCTTCGCCTCGCCCTACCTCCAGCAGCCGCTGAGCCTCGGCGCCGACATCGTCACCCACTCGACGACCAAGTACTGCGGTGGGCACTCCGATGTCGTCGGCGGCGCCGTGGTCGTCGGCCGCGGCATCACGGTGCCCGGATTCGAGGACGCTGCCGACCGGGTGGCCTTCCACCAGAACTCGATGGGCGCGGTGGCCGGCCCGATGGACGCCTGGCTGGTGTTGCGCGGTCTGAAAACCTTGGCGATCCGGATGGAGCGGCACAGTGACAACGCCGAACGTGTGGTGGAGTTCCTGTCAGCCCACCCGGCGGTGAGCGCGGTGCACTACCCGGGGTTGGCGAACCACCCGGGCCACGAGGTCGCCAAGCGTCAGATGAAGCGGTTCGGTGGGATGATCTCGTTCCAGCTCAAGGCCGGTGAGGACGTCGCGGTCAAGGTCTGCGGCGAGACCCAGCTGTGGACACTCGGCGAGAGCCTCGGTGGGGTCGAGTCACTGATCGAGCACCCGGCCCGCATGACGCACGCGTCGGTCGCGGGGACCGAGCTCGAGGTGCCCGCCGACCTCGTCCGGCTGTCGGTGGGCATCGAGGATGTCGAGGACCTCATCGCCGATCTGCGTCAGGCGCTGGACCGGCTCGGCTGAGCATGCCCACTCCGGCGGGTCCAACGAGCGCGGTGAGCCCCGTGGGTCCAGTGCCTCCAGGCCACTCGTGACGCGCTTCCTCTGCGTCGACTTCGGGTCGACGTTCACCAAGGCTGCGCTGGTCGGTGACGACGGTCGGGTGCTCGCCACAGCTGCGACGCCCACCACGTTGGACAGCGACGTGATGGACGGGTATCGACTGCTGCGCACCGAGCTCGGCGTGCACGGGCCGCCGGACGAGGTGCTTGCCTGCTCCAGCGCCGGGGGAGGGCTGCGGCTGGCCGTGGTGGGGTATGAGCGAGAGGTGACCGCGCAGGCAGGGCACCGGGTGGGCCTCAGCGCTGGGGCCAGGGTCGTCCACGTGGCCAGCGGACCGATGTCCGGTCCCGATGTCGCCGCCCTGCGGGGCAGTCGCCCTGACCTCGTGCTCCTGGTCGGCGGCACGGACGGTGGCAACGCGGACGTGCTGCGGCACAACGCATCCCGACTCGCCAAGGGCCGTCTAGCGGCGCCGGTGGTGGTGGCGGGCAACGTTGCGGCGGCGCAGGAGGTGAGCGAGCTGCTCGCCTCCACCGGCCGTCAGTTCACGCTCACCGACAACGTGCTCCCCGCCATCGGAGTCGTCGCACCCGAGCCAGCCCGTGCCGCGCTGCGCCGGGCCTTTCTCGACCACGTCATCGGCGGGAAGGGGCTGTCGCGGGGGCCGGAGTTCGCCCGGCTGGTCCAGGCGCCGACTCCTGACGCCGTCCTCGACGGGGTGGAGGTGCTGGCGCAGACGCTGGACGCGGACGTGCTGGTGATCGATATCGGCGGGGCCACGACCGACGTGTACTCCGCGCTGCGTCCACAAGGTGAGGATGCCGGGCTGGGCAAGGAGGTCGTCGCTCCGCTGTGGCAGTCGCGCACGGTCGAGGCAGACCTGGGGATGCGGTGGAACGCGGAAGGCATCGTCGAGGCTGCCCGGCGCGAGCAGGTGCCCCTGCCCGAACAGACCGAGACGTATGCCGCCAAGGTGGCGGCCGAACCGGCCCATCTGCCGACCGACGACCTCGAGCGGGCCGCCGAGCTGGCGCTGGCGCGGGCCGCGGCCGTCGTCGCGGTCCGTCGGCACGCTCGGCCCACAGGACCCGGCTCGAGCCCGAGACCGCTGTCGGACGTCCGCCTCATCGTCGGCTCCGGAGGCGTGCTGCGCCATGCCCGTCCCTCCGGACGTGCCGGGGTGCTCGACGCAGTGGTCGAGGACCATGGCGGTGGGTGGCGGGTGCCCCGGCAGGCCGAGCTGGTCACGGATGCGGCCTACCTGCTGTTCGCGGTGGGGCTGCTGCGCGACCGCGACCCGGCAGTGGCGCGACGCCTGGCGGAGGCGGTTGTCGGTGCTCCGTCCTAGCGTCGGGGTATGAGCGACAACACCTCGATGCTGACCCCGGTCCTCGACCTCGTCGTCCTGGACTGCCCCGATCCTGAGGCCCTCGCGGGCTTCTACTCAACGATCCTCGGCTGGCCCCTCGAGGAGGACTCGTCGGCCGAATGGGTCACCCTCCGGCCGCCCGGTGACGCGGGTGAGCGGGGGCGACCCGTCGGCCGGATCACGCTGGCCTTCCAGCGGGTGGAGGGCTACCAGGCTCCCACCTGGCCGCAAGGGCCGAGGCCCCAGCATTTCCACCTCGACTTCACCGTCTCGGACATCGACGCCGCCGAGCCAGCCGTGCTTGGGGCCGGCGCGAGCGTGCACGAGCACCAGCCCTCCGAGACCGGCAGCTTCCGGGTCTACCTCGACCCGGCGGGCCATCCGTTCTGCCTGTGCAAGGGCTGATCCTGGGTGTTGCGCTTCGACCAACTCGCGATATAACGTGTCCTGAGAACGCGATATAACGCGATAGCTGAGGAGGCAGAGAAATGGTTCGCACCGCATCACCTCGCACACCTACGGTGGGCTCATGAGTGCGCCGGCGATCGAGGCGGAGCACCTCGTCAAGACCTTCGCCGACCAGACGGCCGTCGACGATGTCAGCTTCGTGGTGCCCCAGGGTTCCGTGCTCGGCTTGCTAGGTCCCAACGGGGCCGGCAAGACGACCACGGTTCGCATGATGACGACCTTGACGACTCCCACGAGCGGGACCGCCAGAGTGGCCGGGCACGATGTCGTGCGCGAGGCCCACGCCGTCCGCCGGTCGATGGGGCTGACCGGGCAGGCCGCCACCGTCGACGAGCTGCTGACCGGTCGAGAGAACCTGCGCCTGATCGGGTCGCTCTACGGTCTGTCCACGTCCTACGTCCGGCAGGCCGGAGCAGCCCTGCTCGAGCGCTTCTCCCTGGCTGAGGCGGCGGACCGTCCGGCCAAGACGTACTCCGGGGGTATGCGACGTCGCCTGGACCTGGCCGTGAGCCTCATCGCCACCCCTGCGGTGCTCTTCCTCGACGAGCCGACGACGGGACTGGACCCGCGCAGCCGGGTGGAGCTGTGGGAGGTGCTGCGGGGACTGGTCAAGGACGGCACCACGCTGCTGCTCACCACTCAGTACCTGGAGGAGGCCGACCACCTCGCCGACCGGATCGTCGTGATCGACAAGGGCAGGGTCATCGCCGAGGGCACTCCACTCGAGCTCAAGGACCGCAGTGGGCGGGCGAGCATCGTGCTGACGGTGTCTCGGGCCGAGGACCTGCGGACAGCCGAGGAGCTCATGCGGGGCCATGTGTCCGAGGTCCATGTCGATGAGGCCGCCCGTCAGCTCACCGCCCCGGCGGAGGGTTTGGCCGACATGACCAGGATCGCCGCGGTCTTCGAGGGCAGTGCCATCGAGCTCGACGACCTCGGGCTCAAGCGCCCCAGCCTCGACGACGTATTCCTTCACCTGACCGGCCATCGGGCCGAGCAGCCCACCGATGTGGAACAGGAGCTGGTGTCATGACCCTCGACGTCAGCGCCCCGCCGGTCCCGACCGACCTGAGGCGCCCCGAGATCCGCGACACGACACTGATGCACCAGTCGCTCGCGATCGTGCGCCGCAACCTCATCCACATCAAGCGCATGCCCGAGATGCTGATGGACGTCACCATCCAGCCGGTCATGTTCGTGCTGCTCTTCGCCTACGTCTTCGGCGGCTCGATCACGGTCAAGGGGTCCGCCGCGGGATATCGCGAGTGGTTAATGGGCGGCATCATGGGCCAGACCATCGCGTTCGCCTCGGCAGTGGTGGCGATCGGGCTGACCGCCGATCTGGGCAACGGAATCGTCGACCGGATGCGCTCGCTGCCCATCAACTCCGCAGCCGTGCTCGTGGGCCGGAGTCTGTCCAGCCTGATCCACTCCAGCATCGGGGTCCTCGTCATGTCGGTGACCGGACTCGCCGTGGGCTGGCGAATCAGGGGTGGCTTCGGCGACGCCGTGCTGGCGTACGGGCTCCTTCTACTCTGGGGCTTCGCGATGATCTGGCTCGGCATCCTCGTCGGGTCCAGCCTGCGATCGGTCGAGGCGGTGAACGGCGTCATGTTCACGACCCTCTTCCCGATCACCTTCCTCGCCAACACGTTCGCCCCGACCGAGCGGATGACGCCGTGGCTGCGCACCATCGCCGAGTGGAACCCGATCTCCTCGTTGGTGCAGGCGGTCCGCGAGCTGTGGGGGAACGCCGGGGCGGCGGCACCGGACGCGGCGCTGCCCCTGCACCACCCCGTCCTCACGACGGTCCTGTGGACCGTGGGCATCACGATGGTCACGGCACCGCTCTCGGTGCGGGCCTTCCGTCGGCGCACCCAGCAGTAGGCGCACCCAGCAGGAGGGGATGCTTCTCCGGGTGCGGGAGTGGTCAGGCCCCTCCGTGGCGGGCGATAGCCTGCCGCCATGGCATCACCGTTGCTGTCCGTTTCCGTGGACGACATCCGCGCTGCGCAAGACCTGCTCAGCGGGGTCGTCCGCCCCACGCCCCTCGAGTTCAGCCGGGCCCTCGCCGACCGCGTCGGCACCGAGGTGTACCTCAAGTGCGAGAACCTCCAGCGGGCCGGCTCCTTCAAGATCCGCGGGGCCTACACGCGGATGTCGCGGCTGTCGCCCGAGGAGAAGGCTCGCGGCGTCGTGGCAGCCAGTGCCGGGAACCACGCTCAGGGCGTGGCGCTCGCGGGGCAGCTACTCGGCATCGACGTCAAGGTCTACATGCCCAACGGTGCCCCGATGCCCAAGCTGACGGCCACGCGGGCCTATGGCGCGTCGATCGAGCAGGTCGGCACCACGATCGACGAGTGCCTGGTCAAGGCGCGCGAGTGGGAGGCGGAGACCGGAGCCGTCCTGATCCACCCCTTCGACCACACGGACATCGTGGCGGGCCAGGGCACCGCCGGTCTGGAGATCCTCGAGCAGTGCCCAGACGTCAAGACGATCGTCGTGAGCACGGGAGGCGGCGGCCTGCTCTCCGGCATCGCGGTGGCCGTGAAGGCCCTGCGCCCCGACGTTCGGGTGGTCGGCGTGCAGGCCGAGCAGGCGGCGGCATACCCGCTGTCCCTCGCGGCCGGCAAACCGGTCGCCTACGAGAACATGCAGACGATGGCCGACGGCATCGCTGTCGGTATGCCGGGCGATGTCACCTACGCGCTGGTCAGGGACCTGGTCGATGACATCGAGACGGTCAGCGAGGAAGGCCTGTCGCGAGCGCTGCTGTTCCTGCTCGAGCGCGCCAAGCTACTGGTCGAGCCTGCGGGTGCCGCCGCGGTGGCCCACCTGATGGAGCGAGGTGGCCGGCCCCTCGAAGGTCCGGTCGTCGCCGTGCTCTCCGGTGGGAACATCGACCCGCTGTTGCTGTTGAGGATCATCCGCCATGGCATGGCCGCCGCGGGCCGGTACCTGCAGTTCCGGGTGCGGGTCTCCGACCGCCCCGGGCACCTGGCGCACCTGCTGGCCGACTGCGCCGCCGTCGATGCCAACGTCCTCGAGGTCGAGCACATCCGGACCGGTACCACCATCACGGTCGACGAGGTCGAGATCGGCCTGCAGCTGGAGACGCGTGGGCCGCAGCACTGCGAAGAGGTGCTGCGCACCCTGCGAGCCAAGGGGTACCAGCTCAAGTTCGGCTGATCGGCATACCCGCCGCGCGAGCAGAGACAACGAAGGGCCGCACCCACCAGGGTGCGGCCCTTCGTCAGGTGCGGGTGGATCAGGGGATGTAGGGCTTGGCAGCCTTCACGGTGACCTCGATGGTCTTGCCGTTGGGTGCCTTGTAGGCAGCCTTGCTCCCGATCTTCTTGCCGTTGATCGCCGCGCCCAGCGGAGACTTCTCGCTGTAGACCTCGAGGTCCGAGCCGTCCGAGATCTCGCGGGAGCCGAGCAGGAAGGCGATGTCGTCACCGAACATCGTGACGGTCACCACCATGCCGGGGGCGACCACGCCATTGTCGGCGGGAGCCTCTCCGACGACTGCGTCATCGAGCAGTTGGGTGAGCTGGCGGATCCGGGCCTCCATCTTGCCCTGCTCCTCCTTGGCGGCGTGGTAGCCGCCGTTCTCCTTGAGGTCGCCCTCCTCACGCGCTGCTTCGATCTTCTTGGCGATCTCCGTACGGCCGTCGCCGGAGAGCTGGTCCAGCTCAGCCTTCAGTCGGTCGAAGGCCTCCTGGGTCAGGTAGCTCGCGGTGGGGGTCGCGGTGTCGCTCACGTCGTACTCCTTGATTGGGTTC
>DASYGI010000108.1:0-8560 GCA_035999925.1 Pedococcus sp. | reverse complement strand
CGCGTCGTCGATCCCCGCGTGATCAGCGCCGTCTCGGTGACCAGAGGGTCGAGCTCGCGGGCTCGACTCTGGCCGTGTCAAACGCCGACCCGAGCCGGACGCGGGCGCGTTCGGCCGCAGCCAGCACGTCGTCCCGGTCGTGGGCCCGGGCTTGATGGGCCGGGTCCTCCGGGGGATGCCGCCGCAGGATCTCGTCGAGCCGCTCCGCGGGTGTCACCCACCTGCCGGGCTTGGACGGCACCGAGACCGGCCGCCTGCTCGAACCCGGATGACGGGAAGTCCTGCGGCATCATGTGGGGCACCTCCTTGCCGTGACCCGGTTCCAGGATCCGCCTGGACGGTCCGACGGGGCAAGGGCGGTGAACGGGTCGATCGTGGCGAGTTCATGCCACGGGGAGGGGCGACGCCAGAGCACAAGGTCCCGGTAGGGCGTCGCCTCGCAAGGCCCTTAGTGCCCACGGTGGGTGACGCGGCGGCCGACGAGGGTCACGGGCGGCCGGATGGCCGGCCGCAGCAGCCGCTGTGCGTGAGCCGCGGTTCCAGCCGAGGTGAGGCGGACCGCGTGAGCGTCGCCAGTGCTACCCGCGCGGCTCGGAGACAGGTGTCGGACCGGGCCTCCGTAGAGGCTGGCGAGGCGGGGTCCGGGGAACCTCGCCCAACACGCCGGCCGCGGGCCATGCTTTCGACCGTGGGTCGTCTCGACTCAGCGGGGCCGGCTCCGGGTGCCGCGGGAATGGTCGCGTGCAGGACACCTTCTCCGAATCGGCGGTTGAGGTCTCCAGTTCCAAGCCCTTGCCGGGGGCAGACCGGCGGCGGAACGGCCTCTGGGATCGCTCGGTGACAGTGATCTGTTGGCTCTGGCCGTAGGCAAGGGCTCGACCAGTTCCATCCGCTCGCCATGGCGACTCGTTGTTGACACTCGTGCCAAGATCGGCCTCGCCGGGCGCGCTCACTGGACCTGCAGCGTCGCAGCGTTCCTGTCGGCGCGCTTGGGCCGATGGCGGTCCAGGCACCTTCCACCAACTTCGGGGAGACCGGATGGCCGAGCGGATGGGAAGCCTGAGCACGATTGAGGCGTGGGAGCGGGAGGAGGGCGCACCTGCCCCGCTGGGGGCAACCTGGGTGGAATCTGAGCAGGCGTGGAACTTCGCGTTGTACTCGAGAGCCGCCAGTAGCGTGACGCTGCTGATCTACGGCGCCGATGACGTGATCACGCCGATCCTGCAGCTGCCGCATGATCCTCTGGTGCACAAGACCGGCCGGATCTGGCACTGCATGGTCAGCGCGGCACGCGTTCCGGGGGCGACGTACTACGCCTACAAGGTCGATGGGCCCTCCGGCGGCCGCAACCGTTTCGCGCCGGCCAAGGTGCTGTGTGATCCCTACGCGCATCGGCTGCACTTCCCGGCGGCCTTCTCGCGTGAGGCGGCACGTGGTGACGGGCCGAACGATGGGATGGCGGTGCTCGGCCGGTTGCCCCACGGGGACGGGGGCGAGGAGCCGACACCCCCAGCAGGGCCGCGGCATACCCATGACACGGTCATCTACGAAGCGCACGTCAAGGGGTTCACGGCTCGTGAGAACAGCGGGGTGACGGCCGCTCACCGGGGAACCTTCCGCGCACTGATCGAGAAGATCCCCTACCTCACCGAGCTCGGGATCACCGTTCTCGAGCTGCTTCCCGTCCACCAGTTCGACCCCCAGGAGGGCAACTACTGGGGGTACATGACGATGAACTTCTTCGCCCCGCACCACACCTACGCCAACGACGACCCGGTCGCCGAGTTCCGCGAGATGGTCGCCGCGATGCACGCTGCCGGGATCGAGGTGTGGCTGGATGTTGTCTACAACCACACCGGTGAGGGGGACCCGTCCGGGCCGACCTACAACCTGCGGGGAATCGACAACGACTCCTACTACATCGTTGCCGATGACGGCTCGTACGTGGATGACTCCGGGTGCGGTAACACCACGCAAGGAGCCGACCCCGCAATGAGGGCGCTGGTGGTGCGCAGCCTTCGGCACTGGGCGCAGCAGGGCGTTGACGGATTCCGGTTCGACCTGGCGTCCATCTTGGCCCGGGACGCCGATGGGTTGTTCGACCCGACCGCGGCCCCGCCACTGATCAGCGAGATCGGGGTCTTCGCGGCCCAACACGACGTCAAGGTCGTGGCCGAGGCGTGGGACATGGGCGCCTACCTGCTGGGGCGCTCCTTCCCCGGCATCATGTGGCGGCAGTGGAACGGCCGCTACCGGGATGACATCCGCGGCTTCATCAAGGGCGACGACGGCCTTGTGCCGGCGCTGATGACCCGGGTGTACGGCAGTTCTGACCTGTTCCCCGACGGCCCCGGCGACACTTACCGGCCCTATCAGAGCATCAACTTCGTCACCGCCCACGACGGCTTCTGCCTGTACGACCTGGTGTCTTACAACGAGCGGCACAACGAGGCCAACGGCCACGGTGGTACCGATGGCTCCAGCGACAACCGGAGCTGGAACGGCGGATGGGAGGGCGACGACGGCGTCCCCGACACGGTCCGGGAGCTGCGGTTGCGGCAGATGAAGAACTTCTTCGCGCTGCTGCTGCTGAGCAACGGTGTGCCGATGATCGTCGCCGGGGACGAGTTCGCAAACACCCAGCACGGGAACAACAACCCGTACAACCAGGACAACGAGACAACGTGGCTCGACTGGGATCGACTCACGGCAAACCGGGAGCTGTTCGACTTCGTGAAAGGCATGATCGCGCTGCGCAAGTCCCGCCGCAGCATTGCCCGCAGCCGGTTCTGGCGTGACGACGTGCACTGGTTCGGCACCGCCGGCGGGCCCGACCTCTCGGCAGAGTCACACACGCTGGCCTGGCACCTGTCCGGGGCCACCTACGACGAGGACGACCTGTACGTGATGGTCAATGCCTACTCCGCGCCGCTGCAGTTCACCACCCAAGTACCAGGAACCTGGCGAGTGCTGGTCGACACCAGCAGAAGCGAGCCACCCGACCTGTCTCCCACGGCGTCCGGGCTCCACGAAGGCCCGGTGACGGTGCAGGCGCGGTCCATCGTGGTGCTTAGCGGCCGACCGGCCTGACCGGGTCACCCGTCGGTGACAGGTCACCGCGGCGTGCAGATTGCTTCGCTGACAAGTTGGTGCCCTGGCGAGCTCGGCGACGACCCGCATCGGTACCTCGACGCCAAGGCACGGAAGGATTGCGCCCGCACCGCACCCACCGCCCGCGCCTGCGGAACCGCAGGATTCATGCCGGCCAGGTACACGTGCAAGCGGCGGCTGGGCTCCGCGCTACGACTGTGGGCCTTCTGCTCGCTATCGGTTGAGCGGCCGGCGCGGAAGCCTAGCTATGTGTCGGCCGTGCGGTGACGATTGCGTGGATGTCCTGAGTCATCTGGTGTACCGCCCTGGTCAGTTCGGTGTTGGTCTGTAGCTCGGTCTCCTGAGCGACGAAGTCGTGGTCCGCCTTCTCTTGTTGGAACGCTGCCTGTCGGTTCTGCCCGATCATGACGAAGGTCGACAGGAAGATCGCCTCCAGCGACACGATGAGGGTCAACGTCGGCCACGGGCTGCGCTCAAAGACCAGCATCCAGATGGCGAACAAGGCGATGTGCAGGTAGACGAATCCCATCGATCCCGCGAATCGGGTGATCTGGTCGGCAGCTCTCAGCTGAGCACTTTCTGCTCGCTTGTTGAACTGGTCGATCACGGTGGGGTGGTGGGGCACCGTCAGGTCGAGTCGTGGCAGGGGCATGAGCAGGCCAACCTTTCGTCTGGCATCAGCGCTGGGCAGGACGACGACACGTTATTCCCCAATCCAGAGAGACGGGTCAGGTTGTCGTCTTGGCTGTCGGGCCGACGAACTTCCCCGAATCGTGTTGAGGAGTGGGTGAATCCGTCGGCACGACTGGCGGCGGGGGGCGGTCCATGGCTCGCTCGGAGGCCACGCCGATGACCCGGAAGGCACGGGAGATGATCTACGGGAGCGCACGGTGTGGCAAGCGATAAGGCGGTCGGGGTGGAAACAGTGCTCAGCGTGGGCTCCGATCCCGGCACGAGACACCACATGTCGATGACCCCTCGGTTCGACCTCAGGACGGCTGCGGCAGGAGTCCGGCCAGGCGGTCGACGCGGTCGGCCAGGTCGCTGAAGGCCGCGTCGAAGGCCGCGCGCTTGCCCTGGCGGACGGGGTCGGCGACCGACCAGTGCAGCCGTGCGGTCGGGACTAGCTCCTCACGGGCCAGCTCGTGGTGGGCCAGCTCTTCATGGGCCAGGTCGCAGACGGCAACGACGAGGTCGTCCGGCTGCAGGACGTCGGCGAGGTGGCGCGGCCGCCGCCGTGGCATCGGCAACCCCCGTCGTCGGGCCACCTCGATGGCTCCCGGGTCGATGGCCGCCACCGGATGGGTTCCGGCGGAGGTCGCCGGGACAGTGCTGGCGCGCCGCCACAAGGCGGCGGCGAGGTGGGAGCGGGCGGAGTTGCCGGTGCACACGAACAACATCCGCGGCGGTGTGTTGACCGGGCTGGGTTGCGGAAGGGCAGGGGTGTCCGGCCGTAGGTGCAGGTAGCTGCGGCGGCCGTCGCCCTCCGAGCGTCGGCGTTCGACCAGGCCGGCCGACTCGAGGGCGTTGAGGTGGTGGGCGAGCAGGTTGGACGGCATCTGCAGCATCGCCGCCAGCTCCGAGGGGGCGGCGTCGCCGAGCATCAGGGTGTCGACGATCCGCAGCCGTGAGACATCGCCCAGCGCCGCGTACATGGCGGCGCGATGCTCGACGGAGAAATTTCGCTCAGGACTCATTGACTCAAGTTTGACTGAAGCACACTGGTTCGGTCAAGATGCCGGCATGCCCGACACCGACCGGCCACCGCTCGGCAGAAGACTGCTGGCCGAGCTGCTGGGCACCGCCCTGCTGGTCGCGGTGGTCGTCGGGTCGGGCATTGCCGCCCAGCAGCTGTCGCCGAACGACGTGGGCCTTCAGCTGCTGGAGAACAGCACCGCGACGTTCCTGGGGCTGACGGTGTTGATCCTGCTGTTCGGTCCGGTGTCCGGGGCCCACTTCAACCCGGTCGTCTCCCTGGCCGACTGGTTCCTCGGACGCCGAACCGGGCACGGCCTGCCACCGAGAGAGGTCGGCGCGTATGCGGTCGTCCAGGTGGTCGGCGCGGTCGCCGGTTCGGTGCTCGCCAACCTCATGTTCGGGGTGGGGACAGCGGTCTCCACCAAGGACCGGGCGAGCGGAGGTCACCTGCTGGCCGAAGTTGTCGCGACCACCTTCTTGGTGGCGTTAATCTTCGCGCTGGCCCGCACCGGACGCGGAGCCCTCGCCGCCCCAGCCGTCGGCGCGTACATCGGGGCCGCCTACTGGTTCACCAGCTCCACCTCGTTCGCGAACCCAGCAGTCACCATCGGCCGGGTGTTCTCCGACACCTTCGCCGGCATCGCTCCGGCTTCGGCCGCCGCATTCGTGATCGTCCAGCTCGTCGGACTGGTCGTCGGCGCCGCGGTGACCCTCACCCTGTACCCCGACACCAGCGAACGAGCGGACAACGTCATCGTCCCCTGGCGCGGCCAGCACGAGGAACACGTCGACCCCGCGCCCATGACGCCCACTTCCTCACCTCAACAGGAGACACCAATGGACCCCAGCACCGCCGTCACAGCGGGTGCAGCAATTGCGGAGAACGTTGCCAGAGACCCGTACCCGGCGCTCGTGGACGACCTCACCTACTCGTACGAGGGGGTCTTCTCGGCCGAGAGCGTGGCCGCCGCCGTGACGGACGCGCGGGAGACCCTCGAACCCATGGCCACAGTGCGCACCTACCTCCCGATCCTGGTCGCCCGGCAGGCCAGGGAGCAGCTGACCTCCGCGGCCCAGGCCGAAGGCCGGATCGCCAAGACGGTGCCCGAGCTGCTGTTCGTGTGCGTCCACAACGCCGGCCGGTCCCCAATGGCCGCAGCGCTGGCCGAGCACCTGTCCGCGCGACGGGTCCACGTCCGCTCGGCCGGCTCCGCCCCCGCCGGCGAAGTCAACCCGACCGTCGTCCAAGTCCTGGCCGAACGCGGCATCACACTAGAGGCGCCCTACCCGAAGCCGTTGTCCGACAATGTGGTCCGCGCGGCCGACGTCATCATCACCATGGGATGCGGTGACGCGTGCCCCATCTTCCCGGGCAAACGCTACGAGGACTGGGATGTCGCCGACCCGGCCGGCAAACCCATCGAGGCAGTCCGCGACATCCGCGACGACATCCAGGCTCGCGTCACCGCCCTGCTGCGCGACATCCTCGACTGACCTCGACCTCGCACCCATACCACCCCCACAGGAGACCGCATCGATGACCAGCCACCCGAGCCCGAAGAGCCAGTCCAGGGACGCGGACCAAGACGACCGCCCCTCGGTGCTGTACGTCTGTATCCACAACGCGGGCCGCTCCCAGATGGCGGCCGCGTACACGCGACACCTGTCCGGCGGCGCCGTCGAGGTCCGCTCCGCCGGCTCCGAACCCGCCGACCAGGTCAACCCCGCCGTACGCGAAGCACTCCTCGAAGAGGGCATCGACATCTCCGCCGAGACCCCGAAGATCCTCACCACCGACGCCGTGCAGGCATCCGACGTCGTCATCACCATGGGCTGCGGCGACACCTGCCCCATCTTCCCCGGTAAACGCTACGAGGACTGGGACCTGCAGGACCCCGCCGGCCAAGGCGTCGACGCCGTCCGACCGATCCGCGACGAGATCAAACGGCGCGTCCTTGACCTGCTCCCCTCCCTCGGAGTGACCGCCGTCCAGCTCTAGCGGAACCACCGGAGACACACTCAGCCGCTCGGTGACAACAGGCCGCCACGGCCACCAGCTCCCGGGCTCCACCTGGTAGTCGGCCCACGTGCCCCGCCGATCGGAAGTCAACAGGCCGGCCTCCCGCCGCTTATTTTAGAGGAGGAGACCGGTTCTCTAGAGGAGGGACACCGTCGGCTGCGACCTGCCGACGTTCGGGGGTCGCAGACACACGACCCGCCTCCCTCGGACGGTGGCGACGTTGGCGAACGGCCGCAACCGGACTGGTTCGCGGCGGTGCGGCCGGTGATGGTCCGTGACCATGTCAAGGCTGCCCACACCGTCTGGCCGACGACGGGGCTTGGGCCCTCACCGCTTGCGAGCCGGCAATACCAGCTTCAGGTAGCGGTCGCGGTCCTTATCGGCACGAGCACGCACCTCAACCAGTGCCAGCGCATCCGACCGGGTGACCGCACGGGACCGGTGCGCCTTCACGAGAACCTTCACGGCCTGGCGGTACTCCGTCTCCGAGTCCAGCCACTTCACCAGCTGGTCCTCTGCGTGTCCTGAGGGCATGCCGGGCACCGTATCGGTGCTAAGTGAACAATCACGACGCTCGTCGCAAGGGACCTGGGCGCGTGCAGGAAGGCCGCACTGGAACGGAACGGGTGAGCCGCGTAGCAGTGCTCCGTCCAGACGGGTCGGAAACGTTGATGACCTGGTCGTCACGCTGGTCATCGACGGGCGGCTGGGCAGTGCGCCGGCGGTGCCCGAGTTCGACCATTCGCCGGACGTGTGGTGCGGGCGACGCGGAATGGTCGGTGCCCGCACTAAGTTAAGGGCGGACACCGGACCATGCCGCGACCCTCGTCTTTCGCCGCGAGATGGCGCATCGGTGAGCATCGGGTCTGACGAAGTCAGAGCGTCTCCGGTGTGCCGCGTCATCTGTTCAGCGCGTCTCCGTCACTGGTCGAACGGCTGTCGAGGGCAGGGGGAGTCGGTGTGGTGTGACGGCCCGCACGGCAGCCGGAGGTGGGACACGGAGCACCCGGCAGTGGCTCGGGCGCGGGCTGCGTCCGTTGGTGAGAAGTCGACGTGCCAGCCGTGGGTGGTACCCAGGCATGCTGGGGAGCCATCGCGCTCATGTCGGCGTCTCCTTGCGTCGGCCTGGGATCCAGCCCCACCGACCCGGTGGCTTCTCGTGGCGACCAACCGCCGCGGGTTCGGCCGGCAGCGAGGCGGCGCGACCGTCCGCGGACCCGGGCGGTTTCGTCACGTCCGCGTCCACGTCCCACCCCTCCATCTCGCAGAGCAGCGCCTCCAACGCCTCGATGCGTGCTACGGCGGCTTCCAGCAGGTGGATGAGGTGGCCGGTCCGCACCTGCCAGACAAGGTTCGGGTCCTCGTTCCACGCCTCAAGGAACTCGACCAGCGAACAGGTGGGGGCTCGATCATCGGTAAGCATGGCCCGAACTTCACGGTGGCCCATGTACGGCACGCTACCCGCCGTTGCCGCGGCCTGCCCGACGGGCAGCGTGTTAGAGATCGGCGCCGAATAGACCCCTTTGCCTGACATGGCCCCGAGGCGACGATAGGCGGTCCCACTCCTGAGGGGGCTCACCATGAAGGGCTCGTACTCGGGCATCGCCTTCCACCTCCGCGGACACTGTCCCACCGCAGAACCCGCGCGTCGACCTCCGGACACAGCCGACCAACACGCCCCAACCTCACGCAGGTCGACCCGGGGGAGAGAACGGATCACGCGGGCGCCTG
>DASYGI010000107.1:0-3322 GCA_035999925.1 Pedococcus sp. | reverse complement strand
CCTCCGACACGCTTTCGGGATGCCCCGAGTGCCGCTGCCCGACTCGCTCGGCGGTGCGTTCACTGTCGCCGAGGGCGCGCGAGCAGGGTTGGGCGAGGGCCGCATGTATGGCTCGGACCTGTCGCGACCGACCCACGGAGTCAGGGCGACCCACGAGCCGACCACGCTTCGGGACCTGGCGGCGACGACGACTCTGGCGCTCCCCGACGACTCGGCGTTCTCGCACCTGACGGCAGCGCGTTTGTGGGGACTCCCGCTCCCGGACCGTCGGGCCGGGGAGCTCGCGGGCCAGCCCTTGGACGTGATGAGGCCGACGTCGTCCGCGCGCATCAGAAGGGCCGGATGTCACGGGCGCCGAGGGCTGGAGGCTCGCCAGGTCCAGCTGCATCGTGGGGTTCGGGTGACGGGTCTGGCCGACACCTGGTGTGACCTCGGTGAAGTCCTCGCCCTGGATGACCTCGTCGTCGTAGGAGATGCCGTGGTTAGACGACTGCAGGGTTCCCTGGCCTTGGAGGCGGCCCTTCGCAGCAGGGTCCGTCCGCGCGGTGCCGTGGTGCTGAGGAAGGCGTTGGGTCTTATGAGACTCGGCTCCGACTCGCCGATGGAGACTCGCTGCCGCCTTCTCTTCCACCGGTCAGGGCTGCCGGAGCCCGAGCTCAACGGGGTCATCAGCCGCGGCAGCGGTGGCGGATTCCTGTGTCGGTCCGACTTCGTGTGGCGAGCCAGGCGCGTCATTGCCGAGTACCAGGGCGCGGACCATTTCGCGAGCTTCGAGCGCGGGGACGATGACATCTCGCGGCGGCTGCTGGCCGAGGACGACGGCTGGAAGTACGTGGAGCTGACCAAGCGCGACTACTTCCACCGGGGGCGGCGCGCTCAGCTGCTCGCCAGGCTCGCGGCATACCTGTTGGACTGAAGGTGACACGACGAGAGGCCCAGAATCGACCGCTCAGCGTCTGCTGAGCCTCGGTTATGGGCCTCTCGTCACCGTGCCCCCGGCAGGATTCGAACCTGCGCCACCGCCTCCGGAGGGCGGTGCTCTATCCCCTGAGCTACGGGGGCGACACGTGCGCTTCGTGAAGGACGCGCCCGGTGACGATAGCAGCCTAAGGTGGCAACCATGGAACGCGGGGGACTGGTCTATGTCTGCGACGACACCGAGCAGATCCGGCGGCTGATCAGGGTCAATCTCGAGCTCGAGGGGTACGACGTCGAGGAGGTCGCCGACGGCCAGGAGCTGATCGACCGCCTCGCTGCCGCACCCGAGCTGCCCGGAGTGATCACCCTCGACGCGCAGATGATGCCTCGCGATGGGTGGTGGGCCATCGCCCGCATCCGCGCAGACCAGCGGCTGGCGAACATCCCGGTGGTGATGGTGACCGCCTCGGTCCAGCAGCAGGACCGGGTTCAGGCGCAGGGGTCCGGGCTGGACGCCTTTGTCTCCAAACCGTTCGACCCGGTCCACCTGATCGACGTCGTCCGGGGCTTCATGGCCCACGGACGGGGGACCTCGCCCGCGCCCTAGACTTGCGCGGGTGACTCCCGAACAGCTCTCCGCAGCCATCCGTACTGCCCTGACCGAGTCTGTCGCCGCCGGCGACCTTGCGGTCGAGGTGCCGTCGGACGTGCGCGTCGAGCGGCCGCGAAACCGCGACCACGGAGACTGGTCGACCAACGTCGCCCTCCAGCTCGCCAAAGGCGCGGGTATGCCGCCACGCGACGTGGCGACGGCCCTCGCCGAGCGCCTCGGCCGGGTCCCCGGGATCAAGGCCGTCGACATCGCCGGCCCGGGGTTCCTCAACATCACGGTCGACGCGGCCTCCGCCGGCGAGCTCGCGCGCGCCATCGTGGAGGCCGGTTCCGCTTACGGCCGCAACGACTCCGAGGCCGGTCACACCATCAACCTCGAGTTCATCTCGGGGAACCCCACCGGCCCACTGCACATCGGCCACACCCGGTGGGCGGCTCTCGGGGACGCCCTGGCCCGGCTGCTTCGCGCGTCGGGCGCCGCAGTGACGACGGAGTACTACGTCAACGACGCGGGCGCGCAGATGGACAAGTTCGGCGCTTCCATCCTGGCTCGGGCCACCGGTGGGGAGATCCCCGAGGGCGGCTACCCGGGCGAGTACGTCACCACCCTGGCGCACGAGGTCCTGGCGGCCCGGCCCGACCTGACGACCCTGCCCGTCGACGAGGCGACCGCTGTCGCGCGCGACCTCGGCTACGCCGCTCAGCTCGCCGCGATCCGGCGCACGCTGGACACCTTCGGCGTGCACTTCGACGTGTGGTTCTCCGAGCAGGCCCTGCACGACGGGGACGCGGTGGCCGACGCCGTCGAGCGGCTCCGGGAGCAGGGTCATGTCGACGACCGGGACGGAGCGGTGTGGCTGCGCACCACGGACTTCGGCGACGACAAGGACCGGGTGCTGGTGCGGGCCGACGGCAGGCCGACGTACTTCGCCGCCGATGCCGCCTACTACCTGTCCAAGAAGGACCGCGGCTTCGACGAGAAGATCTACCTGTTGGGCGCCGACCATCACGGCTATGTGAACCGGCTCAAGGCGATTGCGGCCGCCGCGGGAGACGACCCTGAGCGCAACATCGAGGTGCTGATCGGCCAGCTGGTCAACATCGCCGGCGAGCGGATGGGCAAGCGGCGGGGCAACGCCATCTACATGGACGAGCTCATCGAGTGGCTCGGGACCGATGCGATCCGGTACTCCCTGGCCCGGTACCCCGCAGACAGCCCGCTCTCCCTCGATGGCGAGGAGCTGCGAAAGCAGACCAACGACAACCCGGTCTTCTATGTCCAGTACGCCCACGCGCGCACCTCCAACGTCGCCAAGCTGGCCCGCGAGGACGGCGTGCGGCCCGAGGACGGTTTCGACCCGGCGCTGCTGGCGGACCCCACCGAGGCGGCTCTGCTGGCCATCCTGGGCGACTTCCCCCGGGTCGTGGCACATGCCGCGCACCTGCGCGAGCCGCACCGGGTGGCCCGCTATCTCGAGGACCTCGCCGGGCATTTCCACAAGTGGTACGACAGCTGCCGGGTCCGGCCGATGACGGTCGACGAAGAGGTCACCGACGTGCACCGCACGCGGCTGTGGCTCAATGACGCGACCCGCCAGGTGCTCGCGAACGGCCTTGACCTGCTTGGTGTTTCGGCCCCCGACCGGATGTAGCGAGAGAAGGAGCGCGCCGTCGTGCGAGCCCATGAAGCCGGAGCCCTCCACGCGGAGGGCTACGGAGGTCCCCCCCACTGGCTGCCCTGGCCGACCGACGTCATGGAGCTCCTGCCCCAGCTCTGGCCCCAGACCGTGGC
>DASYGI010000106.1:0-10744 GCA_035999925.1 Pedococcus sp. | reverse complement strand
GGAGGGTTCGCGGTCACCGGCCGCATGCTCCAGATGTTCCGGAAGGACTGAACCGCCATGAGTGGCAACGTCACCGAGAACTTGGTGCAGGCGGCATACATCGTCGCGGCTGTTCTCTTCGTTCTCTCGCTCGCCGGGCTCTCACGACACGAGAGCGCCAAGGAGGGCAACGCCTTCGGCGTCACCGGGATGGGGATCGCGCTGGTCGCCACGATCTGGCTGTCGGTCTCCCAAGCCGCCAACGGACCCCGGACCCTCCTGCTCATCGCGGTCGCCATGGCCATCGGCGCCTCCATCGGGTTGTGGCGCGCCCGCGTGGTCGAGATGACCCAGATGCCCGAGCTGGTCGCCATGCTGCACAGCTTCGTCGGCCTGGCCGCCGTGCTCGTCGGCTACAGCTCGTTCCTGGAGTCGCCGGACAGCAGGGGAGCCGTGGGCAACATCCACAGCGTGGAGGTGTTCCTCGGCGTTTTCATCGGAGCCGTGACGTTCACCGGCTCCATCGTCGCCTTCCTCAAGCTCAGCGCGCGCATCAAGTCCTCGGCGCTGATGCTGCCGGCGCGGCACTGGCTCAACCTCGCGGCCCTGGTGGTCTCTGCAGTCCTGCTTGTGTGGTTCGTGACGTCGCACTCGATGGTCCCGCTGGCCCTGATGACCGTCATCGCCCTGGCATTCGGCTGGCACCTGGTCGCCTCCATCGGTGGCGGCGACATGCCGGTCGTCGTGTCGATGTTGAACAGCTACTCGGGCTGGGCGGCCGCAGCGGCCGGCTTCATGCTCGGCAACGACCTGCTCATCGTCACCGGTGCGCTCGTCGGCTCCTCAGGTGCGATCCTCTCGTACATCATGTGCAAGGCCATGAACCGCTCGTTCGTGTCAGTGATCGCGGGTGGGTTCGGCCAGGACGTGACGGTGGGTGCCGACAAGGACTACGGCGAGCACCGCGAGACGGTGGCGGCCGATGTCGCCGAACTGCTTCGGGACGCGTCGTCCGTGGTGATCACGCCCGGGTACGGCATGGCTGTGGCGCAGGCCCAGTACCCCGTGGCCGAGCTGACCTCGCAGCTGCGCAAGAAGGGGGTCAACGTCCGCTTCGGCATCCACCCGGTCGCGGGGCGCCTGCCGGGCCACATGAACGTCCTGTTGGCTGAGGCGAAGGTGCCGTACGACATCGTCCTGGAGATGGACGAGATCAACGAGGACTTCCCCGAGACCGACGTCGTGCTCGTCATCGGGGCCAACGACACCGTCAACCCGTCGGCCACCGACGAGCCCGGTTCACCGATCGCCGGTATGCCGGTGCTTGAGGTGTGGAAGGCCCGGAACGTGGTCGTGTTCAAGCGGTCCATGGCCACCGGCTATGCCGGCGTGCAGAACCCGTTGTTCTTCAAGGACAACAGCCAGATGTTGTTCGGTGACGCCAAGGAGCGGGTCGAGGACATCATCAAGGCGCTGTAGGCGTTCACGGGCGGTTAGGTCCGGGACAGGCTCGGGACCGGCTTGTCGTCCTGCTTGGGTGCGCGCGCCTCGCGGCTGTTGCGGTACCCGTAGGCGA
Organism: Pedococcus sp.; assembly: GCA_035999925.1. Classification (GTDB taxonomy): domain Bacteria; phylum Actinomycetota; class Actinomycetes; order Actinomycetales; family Dermatophilaceae; genus Pedococcus. The sequence continues at coordinate 9,189 of DASYGI010000106.1, read as the reverse complement.
AATAGATGACGAACCCGAGGGCCATCCACACGATGAAACGCACCCAGGTCTCGATCGAGAGGTTCAGCATCAGGTAGAGCGACGCCAGCGCCGCCACGATCGGCAGCACCGGGGACAGGGGAACCCTGAACGCCCTCGGCAGGTCGGGGCGGCGATGGCGCAGCACCGGCACTGCGAGCGACACCAAGGTGAAGGCCGCCAGTGTGCCGATGTTCACCATCTCTCCGAGGTCGACGTGGTTGCCGATGTAACCGCCGATTACGGCCACCACGAGTCCGACGAGGATGGTGATACGGACGGGCGTGCCGGTGCGCGTGTTGGTGCGCCCCAACCGGGCCGGCAGCAGCCGGTCGCGGCACATCGCGAACAGCACCCGGGTGGCGCCGATGATGAGGGTCATGACCACAGTCGTCAGACCGGCGACCGCCCCGCACGCGATGATCGTGGCGAAGCCTGGCTTCCCCACGTCCTTGAAGGCACTCGCCAACGCTGCGTCGGGATCGATCTTGGTGTACTTCACCATTCCGGTGATCACCAGGGCGACGGCGACGTAGAGGATCGTGCAGATGACGAGCGAGGCGATGATGCCGATCGGCAGGTCACGCTGGGGTCGGCGAGCCTCCTCCGCGGTCGTCGCGACGACGTCGAAACCGATGTAGGCGAAGAACACGATCCCCGCACCGGCAAAGATGCCGCCGATGCCGTAGGTCGTCGGGGTGAAGCCGAGGATCGCCTGGATCAGTGGCTGCTTGACGCCCCCGTCCCCGGAGGCGGCGTGAGCCGGCGGGATGAACGGGTGGTAGTTCGCGGTCTTGATGAAGCTGATTCCCGCCACGATCACGAACAGCACGATGAACAGCTTGATGCCGACGAGGACGAGGTTGACCCGCATCGACTCCTTGATGCCCCAGGCGACCAGCGCCGTCAGGACGGCGATCAGCAGGAACGCCAGGAGGTTGAACTGGCTGCCGGGGTTGTCTGTGGACTGTGGGGCGAGGGCGTTGGGCAGATGGATGCCCACATCGCCGAGGAGGAGATTGGCATAGCTCGACCAGCCCTGCGAGACCACCCCGGCGCCGAGCGCCAGCTCAAGAAGAAGGTCCCAGCCGATGATCCACGCCACGATCTCTCCCAGCGAGGCGTAGGAGAAGGTGTAGGCCGACCCCGACACCGGCACGGTCGAAGCGAACTCGGCGTAGCACAGCGCGGCCAGCGCGCAGACGGCAGCAGCGACCACGAAAGAGATGACGATCGCTGGGCCGCCGTAGAGCTTCGCGGCTTTGCCGGTGAAGGTGAAGATGCCGGCACCGATGATCACGCCAATGCCGAAGACGGTGAGGTCGAGCCAGCTCAGGCTCTTCTTGAGCGCGTACTCCGGGTCGTCGGTCTCTCGGATCGAGTCCTCGATCGACTTGGTACGCATCACCGACATGCCGTGGTCCTCCCGCCGAGTGGGGCCGTCCGTCCGGACCCCGGATCCGGGCCACGGTATCCCTAGTCGTCGTTGGCGTCTCGCGGTGACCGTATGGGGAGAGGGCCAGTGTCCGCACTGCGGTCACGCGCGCGAAGGTCGGGGCTTCGGTAGAGGGTGTCGGTGTCGGCGGCTGCTCCGGCAGCGCTCGGGCCACTGATGGGATCGTCCCACCCCGCATACGGGTCGGGCAGCGAACCCTCTGCGTCCCACGCCTCGTCCACCGGTGACTTGCGGTCCGAGGCGCGGAAGATCTCCGCGCAGATCGCGCGGTAGTTGTCGTCCGGCCGAGGCACCCAGTTGACCTTGTGCAGGGCCTGTTCTTGACCTGCCGACTCCATGACGAAGCGGCCATAGCCCAGTAGCCGCCCCGGAATCGACCGCTCGTAGGACATGTCGGTGACCTTCATCAAGGGCATCATCGAGACCTTGCGCGTCACGAATCCATAGAACAGCAGCAGTCTGCGGTCGGTCGCGACGAACCAGTCGTGGCGCCATTCGGCGAGCAGGAAAAGCGTCCGGCCCACCAGGGCGAACCACAGCCACCAGATCACCGTGCTGACCACCCCGACGGAGGGCGCGACGATCGCGTCAACCCACAGCGCCACGACCAGGCCCGCCAGAGCGGACGCCACCGGCTCGGCGACCTTGCCCCAGTGCTGATGCACCGCGGTCACGATCCGCTCGCCGTCCAGGAGGTAGCGATCCAGCTCGGCGGGACGACGCTGCTGCAGCGCAGCCATGGCGCGCCAGGCCCGCTAGCCGTGCAGGATGGTGTTGAAAAAGCTGCCGATGTTCCTGGCGCCGTCGGCCGCGATGACGCCTGATGTCTTGACGATGTCGGCAGCCTGATGCGGTGAGGTGAAGATCGCGTAGGCGGCGAACGCGACGAGGAGCCACAGCAGGATCTTCTTCACGCGCTGCATACTCATCTCCTATCTCGGTCGTCGGAGGGCACGCCGGACAGGCACACCTCGCGTCCATCGTGGCCCATCGGGCACTCGGAGGGCCAAAGGGCGCGCCGACGTGTCGCAGACCACTCCGACGTGTCTCAGACCACTCCGTACAGGCGATCGCCGGCGTCGCCGAGCCCGGGGACGATGTAGCCCTTCTCGTTCAGTCGCTCGTCCATGGCGCCCGTCACGATGGTGATGGGGATGTCCAGGTCGGCCAGCGCCTCTTCCAGATGGGCGATTCCCTCTGGTGCTGCGAGCAGGGTGACCGCCGTGATGTCGTCCGCTCCCCGGTCCGCGAGGTAGCGGATCGTCATCGCCAAGGTGCCACCGGTGGCGAGCATGGGGTCCACGACGTAGCACTGTCGCCCCGACAGGTCGTCGGGCAGGCGGTTTGCATACGTGATCGCCTCGAGGGTCTCCTCGTTGCGCTGCATGCCCAGGAAGCCGACCTCCGCACTGGGTAGCAGGCGCACCATGCCCTCGAGCATGCCCAGGCCGGCCCGCAGGATCGGCACGACGAGTGGCTTGGGAGTGCTCAGCTTGATCCCCGTGGTGCGAGCCACAGGAGTCTCGATCTCGAAGGGCTCGGTGCGCACGTCGCGAGTCGCCTCGTAAGCCAGCAGGGTCACCAGCTCCTCGGCGAGACGCCGGAACGTGGGGCTGTCCGTGCGCTTGTCGCGCAGGTAGGTCAGCTTGTGGGCGATGAGGGGGTGGTCAGCAACGTGGACGCGCATAGGCGAAACTTAGCGCGTGACCACCCAGGCCGGACCTGCGCCCGACGAGCGGTATGCCGGGTGGATGGGCCAGGCGCTGGAGCTGGCTGCCGTGGCTGCCCGGGAAGGCGACGTCCCGGTGGGCGCTGTGGTGGTCTCCCCGACCGGCGTGGTGATCGGGGAGGGGCGCAACCTTCGTGAGGCGACCCATGACCCGACCGCCCATGCGGAGGTGGTGGCCCTACGGGCCGCAGCGAGCTCGATGGGGACCTGGCGGCTGGAGGAGTGCACGCTCGTGGTGACCCTGGAACCGTGCCCCATGTGTGCCGGCGCACTCATGCTGGCGCGGGTCGCCACGGTGGTTCTGGGGGCCTGGGACCCCAAGCTGGGAGCCACCGGCTCGGTCTGGGACATCGTGCGGGACCGGCGCGCCACCCACCGCGTCGAGGTCGTTGGTGGAGTGCGTGAGGCAGAGTGCTCTCAGGTCCTGTTGGACTTCTTCGCCAACCACAGAGTTCCGACGACGCGAGAGGCGGGCGCATGAGCGGGCTGATCAACTCCCTGGTCAACACGGTGCTGGGAGCGCCGCCCTGGCTGGTCTACGTGATCGTCGCCGCAGTGGTGTTCGCGGAGGACGCACTCTTCGTCGGGTTCGTGCTGCCCGGTGAGACGCTGGCGATCATCGGCGGAGTCACGGCCAGCCTCGGCCACACCTCACTGACTGTGGTGCTGATGGTCGTGATCCTCGGGGCCATCATCGGGGACTCGGTCGGCTTCGAGATCGGCAAGAAGTTCGGTCCGAAGCTCCTGGCGCATCACCTGTTCGACAAGCGCAGAGAGCGCCTCGAGTCTGCCCAGGACTTCCTTCGGCGCCGCGGCGGCTCTGCGGTGTTCCTCGGTCGCTGGACCGCGTTCTTCCGTGCTGTGATGCCAGCGCTGGCGGGCCTGTCTGGCATGAAGTACCGCGTGTTCCTGCCGTGGAATGCCGCCGGTGGCATTGCCTGGGGGGCCACGGCCGTGGTGGCCGGCTATCTCGCCGGCCAGTCGTACCACCGGGTCGAGAAGTGGCTCGGCCAGGGCGCGGCCGTGGTCGTCGCCGTGATTGTGCTGGCTGCCATTGCCGTCTGGGCCGTCCGCCGCCACCGCAAGGAAGCTGCCCGCTGAGCTTCTCCAGCCCAACGACCTCGCGTATGCCGACGGGCTAGGTCGACGGGACCGGCTCCGGAACTGCTGACCGCGCTGCCGACTCCGACGTCACCCTGGGCATGACCAGCCCGGCGATCACGGTAAGCACCGCCGCGCCAGCCACCGTCGTGAACACCGCCGCACCCGACGCGATCGCAGTGCTGCGGTGCGTCTCGGGCTGACCTGAAGCCGCGATGACCGCATTGGCGACGGCCCCGAAGATGGCGGCTCCCACCGCGCTGCCGATCGACCGCGCAAACATGTTGGTGCCAGTCGCCACCCCACGCTCCTGCCAGGCGACGCTCGCCTGTGCGGCGATCAGCGACGGGCTCGCGATCAGGCCGAGCCCAAGACCGGTGACGAAACAGGTCACCGCAATCGTGGCGACCGACGGCGAGCTCGCCAGCAGCGCAAGGGTGCCTGTCCCGATCACCGTGAGTCCCAGCCCGAGCAGCACCGTGGGTCGGAAGCCGAAACGCAGGTACACGCGCCCGGACAGGGTGGCGCTGATGGGCCAGCCGATGGTCAGCGCGGCCAGAGCGAGCCCGGCGACCAGGGGCTGCACCCCCAGTGCGTTCTCCAGGTAGGTCGGCACGTACGACGTCAGCCCGATCAGGATGACCCCGACCCCCAGAGCGAGGGCCGTGGTGGTTGCCAGCAGGCGGCGGCTGAAGACCCACAGGGGCAGGACCGGCTCCTCAGCGCGTCGCTCGACCACCCCGAAGGCGCCCAACAGCACGGCACCGACCGCGAACACCGCGATGCTGATGGGCGAGCTCCATGCCCAGGCCTGGCCACCCTCGAGCACGCCGAGGATCACCAACGTCATGGACACCATGAGCAGCAACGAGCCCGCGTAGTCGATGCTGTGCTTCCTGCGTTCAACGCGCTCGGTGAAGTTGCGCGCGATGAGCGCCCCTGCCAGCAGGGTCAGAGGCACGTTGACGAAGAAGATCCACCGCCAGATGCCGAGCTGGCTGAAGACGCCGCCGAGGGTCGGTCCCACGACCGATGAGACAGCCCAGACACTGGCGATGTAACCCTGCGCCAAGGCGCGCTCCTCGACGGTGTAGATATCGCCCGCGATCGTGATGGCCATGGGCTGCACCGCTCCCGCGCCCAGTCCCTGCACCGCTCGGAAGACGATCAGTGCCGGCATACTCCAGGCGAAGCCGCACAGTACTGAGCCGAGCAGAAACAGGCCTATGCCGAGCAGCATCAGTGGCTTGCGGCCGTAGGTGTCGGCGAGCTTGGCGTAGACAGGCACCGATACTGCCTGGGCCAGCAGGTAGACGGAGAACAACCACGGAAAGAGGGCGAAGCCACCGAGGTCTCGGACCACTGACGGCACGGCCGTCGCCAGAATCGTGGCGTCGATGGCGATGAGCCCGGTTGAGACCATGAGCGCGAGCAGGATCGGGCCGCGATCTGAGCGCAGCCCCACTGAGGCGCGAGAAGAGGTCGTCACACCAGTGGTCAAGTCCGGGGTAGTCAGCGGAATTCCCGGTGGGCAGGTGATGCCTGGGGCCCTGCGTGCGTGCTGGCGCCGCGGCGATTTCTGACGGACGGCACCGCTCTAGTACCCTGCTCGGCGGTGGCGTGTCCGAGCGGCCTAAGGAGCACGCCTCGAAAGCGTGTGAGGGTGAAAGCCCTCCGTGGGTTCAAATCCCACCGCCACCGCCGCAGGCCCCAGACGTAGGTCCGGAGCCCTCACGACGAAAGTCGGAGCAGCCGCTTCGAGCCAGCTGAACCGCTGGCCCGGAGCGGCTGTCGCTTTTCCCTCACGAAGCCCCTGCGCCGTCCGGCGACATATTTCGGCTCCTCGACAGTCCTGAGGTCAAGGCACGAGGCATCGGTGCCGGGTTGCGAAAGCAAGGAGCTGAGGGCGACATGGCGGACACGACGGCACCCGAGGGCGCGAGCGAGAGCCAGACTTCCGGGCGAGATGACGCAGTTCGGGTCAGTTCGCGGGCCTTCCATGACGGCGAGCAGAGCCCTCGCGTCACGATCCGCCACCTCGACGCTCCTTCCTGTAGGCGGCGTTGGTGCAGTTCTGCCCGCGGCCTCTGGAGTGATCCCGCCTGGGGATCTTTCGATTTTGGGCCGAGGAGTCGACGTTGAGTACCAGCCGGTTTGGCACGCCCGCACGCCATCGTGCGTCCCGAGTGTCCATGCGCAGCTACGCTCCCCGGCATCGCTCTCAGTTCTTCCGGTGGGAGAGCGGTGGGCTGTTCTCCGCGCTGGTCGCTGCGCTGGTCGTCATTCTGGCCGTTGGCGGGATCGGGGTTGCGTCTGCGGGCAAGGCGACCGCGGCAACCACCCCGCTCGGAACGGTCACCAAGAGCGGCACCAACCTGACCACGGGGAGCAAGGCGACGGCAGGTGGCCCCGCCGGTACGGCGAAGCCCGGTGACACCCTCCAGTGGGTCCTGAACTACTCCAACACCCAGAGCAGCCCAGCCTCCGTCAACCTCACCGACCCCATCACGGGTAACCAGAACTACGTCCCAGGCTCGCTCCAGGTGCCGCCGGGCATGGCGGGACAGTGGTCCACCAACGGCGGCACGTCATACACCACGCCGGAGCCGGCGACGGGAGTCAACGCTGTCGGCGCGACCGGCACGGTCTCCCCGGGCGCCACAGGGGCGACGAGCCCGTTCGGCGCTCCGACCTCGAGCTTCACGACGGCCACGACCGGTGGCGACGGGTGGCAAGCGCTGACCTACAACGGCAACGTCTACCTGAACCATCACCACTTCTACCCGGCCGCAAGCGTTAACGGGCGCCAGCTCGACTGCTACAACCTGATCAGCGGTGCGGAATGTCCCGGCTACTCCGGTGGCGGCGGGAACATCACCTCGACCTCGGGGACCAGCCTGTGTTTCACGAGTGGCTGTGGCAACCTCGCGACGGGCTACTACAACTGGAGCTACGTCAACCCGTCCACAGGGAAGATGTACTTCGCAGCGTCGATCGTGGGGACCAACAAGTTCGGCATCCAGTGCTTCGACCTCGCCACCAACACCTCCTGTGGCTTCTTCCTCAACTACACCGGCACAGTCACTGTCGCAAACAGTTCTTCGGCGCTCTATGACGACAACGCGGTCGGGCTGGCAACGGTCGGCACCAAGCTGTACCTGCTCGACAGCAACGGCTACATGGACTGCTTCGACACCGCGACGTCGGCCGCCTGCACACCCCCCTTCACGCAGATCTTCCCGTTCACCACTCCGAGCACAGGTGGCACCTGGGAACTGGGCTTCTATGGGAATGTCCAGAGCTTCGGGTCATCGACCTACGTGTGGTCCACCAACTACAACGACACCACCCGAACCACCTACGTCGGTTGCCTGAACGTGGTGACCAACGCGCCATGCTTCTCGGCGATCAACGTCGGCAAGGACGTCCAGGCGCCGCTCGCACCGGTGCTCAACGCTGCCGGTACGGTCATCGGGGCCTGCCTGGAGACGAGCCCCGGCACCGCCAACGCCTGGACCTGCTGGAACACCTCAGGTCAGGTCATGGCGCAGACCTACCCACAGCAAGCAGCGGGCTTCGTTGGTTTCTTCCAGGGCACGACTACAGGCTGGGGCGGTGGCGGGGTCTATGTGAGCGGGACCAAGGTCTACATGGCCTACAACAACTATGCGGTGAGCCCTGGGACCACGACCTACACCTGTTGGGACTGGTCCCTCAACGGAGGTGCGGGTGCGGCCTGCGCCGGCTTTACGAACCCGACGTCCACGACTCTCAACGGCGGCACGCCGATCAGCGTCCGCGCATACACGCTCAACTCGGTGAGCAGCTTCCCGGGCTGTCTCGTCGAGGACGGCGACTCCGGCGTTCTGCAGTTCTTCAACGCACAGACGGGCGCGCCCTGCACGACGTCCACGGGCAGCGTCACGGTGAAGCCCAGCGCCTACTACTGTGACGGCGGCTCGGGCCATGTGACCGGGTGGAAGAACTTCGTCATCGGTGGGGTTACCTCTGGCCAGTACAGCGGCGCGACCTACACCGTCCTCGACGCCAACGGAAACCCTGTTCCGGGCTTCACCAATGTCTCACTGAGCAACACCCAACAAGTCGTCGATATCTCGTCGATCCCCTATTCGGGGACGACGACCTCGTTGACCGTCACTATCAAGCTGCTCAACGCGGATGCCACGGCCAAGCCGACCATCACCCTCAACTACACCGGCGATCCGACGCAGGTCTGCTTCAAGACCACGGTGCCCAACACCTGCGTCGCCTCCGGGTCAACGGCTCCTAACACCGCCAACGCCGTAACGACGATCCCTGGCGGTGCCACCGACGGGCCGACGGGCGTGTCATCGGGCACGGCAACGTTCACGATCGCCAGCCCGAGCTCGGCGTGCTCATTGCAGTTCACCAAGACCGCCGACAAGACCACATACGGGCCAGGAGATACGGTCACTTACACGGTGACGGTGAAGAACACCGGTACGGCGGCTTGGACGGCCTCGAACCCGGCGACCTTCACCGATGACCTGACCAACGTGCTGGCGAACGCGACCTACAACAACAACGCGTCCGCCACCGTCGGCTCGGTGTCCTACAGCGCACCCGTCTTGAGCTGGAGTGGTGCTCTGGCACCGGGGTCGACAGCCACCATCACCTACTCGGTTAAGGCCAAGAGCACAACGACCTCGGCGCCCTTGACCAACACCATCTCGTCCTCGAACCCCAACACCAACTGTCCACCTGGCTCAACCGATGCCAAGTGCACCGTCACTGTCCCCGCACCGGCCAACCCGGCGTTGAGCATTGTGAAGTCCGCGTCTCCGGGTTCGGTCAGCGCGGTCGGTGCGGTCATCACGTACAGCTTTGTGGTGACCAACACCGG
>DASYGI010000105.1:0-5409 GCA_035999925.1 Pedococcus sp. | reverse complement strand
CCACTTCGGCTGGCACGGAAGCGGCGGCGTCGTCGCCCTCGGTGCCGCCCTCGGGGTGACCGGGCTGGCCGTGGCGGCCTTCGGGTTCGCCGGACGCCGCGCCGGGCTGGCTGGCTTCATCGCCATCCTGCTGGCGCTGGTCACCTGGACCGGCTCGGTGGTGCCCCGGGTGAACGTCGACGGCGGCATCGGCGACCGCCTCTGGCGTCCCAGCGCCACGCAGTCCACGGATCGGTACCGGCTGGGGATCGGCGCCGCCGAGCTCGACCTCAGTGACCTGCCGCAGGCCACCGGCTCGGTCCGACGCCTGGACGCCTCGATCGGGGTCGGCGAGCTGAGGATCCGCGTGCCGGCCGGCCTCACGGTCCGGGTGGACAGCTCGATCGGTGCCGGGGACGTTGGTAGCTGGGTGCCCTCGGGGCCGGCCACCAGCGGTGGCAGCTCGGACGCCCTGAGCACCACGAAGGGCCCGAGTGGTCGCAACATCGCGACGACCCAGACCCTCGGCAGCGGCGCCCCTGACGTCATCGTGACCGCCCACGTCGGCCTCGGCCAGATCCTGATCGGCAAGGAGTGAACATCCCTATGAGCACCGAACCGCAGACCCCTGGCAACCCGGTGGACGACCCTGACGCCACCACTACCGTTCCTGCCGGACCCTCCACCCCCGCGGAGGTTACCGAGGCGATGGCCCCGTCGGGACCGCACTGGCCGGCGATCATGCTCGGCCTGGTGTGCGTGGCGATAGCCGCGATCGTCATGGCTCAGGAGCTCGGGGGGCTCACCGTCGACTGGGGCAGCTTCGGGCCGCTGGGCATCGTGGCCGTCGGTGCCGTACTGGTCGCTGTCGGCCTGACCGGCCTGCTCGGCCGACGCCGCCGGCGCGGTTAGTCCAGACCGAGCCAGCGCCGTACGTGCGGCGCGAACGAGCGGCCCAACGGGTACCGCCCCACTTGATCCAGAGGGACCCAGCGCACCGACGCCGTCGACCCACCCACGTCGTGGACGACGGGGTCGGTGGGCTCGGGGCAGGTCGCGGCATACACGATGCGCACCGCATGGAAGTCCTCCAGCCGTCCGGTGGGTGCCCTGCCGATCCAGTGCGACGTATGGGCCTCCAGGAGTCGAACACCCTCGATGTGCTGGCCGCTCTCCTCCCAGACCTCGCGATGCAGCGCCTCCACCGGGCCCTCCGCAGGATCGAGCCCACCTCCTGGCAGCGTCCATCGACCCGGGGCCGAGGTGCGCTCGGACAGCTCGGTCAGCAGCATCCCGCGTTCGCTGGTCACCACCCCATAGGCCGCGGCCCGCTGATGCAGGTGGGCGCGTTCCCTGGGCTCCATGACGAGACCCGCATCCCTGGGGACGACAGCGCTGGCAGGCGGCTCTGGGGTGACCGGGACGACCGTGTACCCCAACACCAACACGCCGTCCCCGCCCAAGGCAGCCTCGACGAGACGAGCCCCACCCCAGCCGAGCTGGCCCAGGGTGCGGACCGGGTCCGCACCGTGGGCCAGAACGAACCTGGCCACCTCACGGTCCTGCGACGTCCTCGCCCTGACTCGCAGGGGCACGGAACCAGGCTGGCGTCGGTCCTCACCCGGCACCTCGTGAACGGCGCTCACCCGGCACCGGCCCGGCGGTACTCGAGCTCCGCGAGCGCGGCGACGGTCTCCCAGCTCTGCAGCGGCGCGACCGTGGCATTCTCGCGGGCAATCCGCGCTCGCAGCCCTGGGTCCGTGGCCACCGTGGCCAAGGCCGCGGCCAAGGCGCGATCGTCGGCGGCCAGCATGCCGTTGACCCCGTCGGCGACGAAGTCCGCAACGCCGGTGTCGGCTCGCGCCAGCACGGGTAGGCCGGCGGTGCGCGCTTCGAGGGCCGCGATCCCGAAGGCCTCCAACCGGGCCGGGGTGAGATACACGTCGCTGCGCCAGTAGCCGGCGCGCAGCTCCTCGCGGGTGACCCGACCTGGCAGGGTGACCCAGTCGGTCATCTGGTGCTTGGCGGCATACGCCTCCAGCCGTCCCCTCGCCGGCCCCTCTCCGTAGAGGTCGAGCTTCAGCTCCACCTCGGCCGGCACCACGGCGCGCGCGGCCCGGACGATCTCGAGCACCGCGAGGGGGCGCTTGCGGGCGGCGAACCGCATCGCTGACACGACCCGGACGACCCCGGGGTCGCGAGCCGGTGCCGCGGTGGGGGGTGACCAGGCCGCGACGTCGATGCCATTGGGCAGTACCTCGACCGGGACGCCGTCGCCCACCACGGCCCGCACCTGGGAGGCCGCGAGCCCCGAGACGGCAGACAGGGCCGCGCCGCGCCGGCCCCATCGGCGGGCTTGACCCAGGACGTGGAACACCGGTCGTGAGCGGGCCATCAGACAGTGCCAGGTGATCGCGGTGGGCAGCCCCAGCCCCAGAGCGACCCGCGCCAGGTCCGAGGCGAACGGGCTCACAACGCCCATATGGAGGTGCACCACGTCGAACCCGCCGCGCCGCAACCGCCGCCGAACCTCCGGAGGCGCCCACGGGTTCACGGGCAGCTCCCAGGGCAGGTTCAACGCCATCCGGTGTACCGCGACCCCGTCGACGACCTCCACGGTCCCGTGACGTTCCCCCTGCTCACCGGGGGTGGCAGTGAACACTTCGACCTCGTGGCCGCGAGCGACCAGGTGGGCCGCAAGGTCATGCGTCTGGACCTCGATACCGCCCAGCCTGGGCAGATAACAGTCGGTCAACAGCGCCACCTTCACGGACAAGAGCCTGCCATGCGACAGGATGGACGGTGATGACCCGCACCCTGGTGGCCTTCCACGCGCACCCTGACGACGAGGCGCTCCTGACGTCGGGGACGATGGCTCGTGCTGCGTCAGAGGGGCACCGGGTCGTGGTCGCGGTTGCCACCGATGGCGCCTTGGGGCTTGCCTCGGACGCGTATGCCGGCGACGGGCAGCTCGGTGCTCGCCGCATGGACGAGCTGCGTGAGTCGGCCGCTGCCCTGGGCGTGTCGCGCGTCGTCCACCTCGGGTATGCCGACAGTGGCATGGGTCCTGAGCTACTGCCGGACCCTCCCGGACGCACCCGTTTCCTGCGGGCGCCAGTAGAGGAAGCCGCCGCTCGGCTCGCGGACCTGCTGCGCGAGGAGCAGGCCGACGTGCTGTTGACCTACGACCGCAACGGCGGGTACGGCCACCGGGACCATGTGCGGGTCCACGAGGTCGGGGCCCGGGCGGCCGAGCTGGCCGACACCCCCCGGGTTCTGCAGGCGACCGTGCCGCGCGACACGCTCACCCGGGGGCTCGACCTGGCCGCCAAGATCTACCGCTTTCCGCCCGACTTCGACCGCGCCGCCTTCGACCGGGCGTACAGCGCCAGGGACGAGATCACCCACCGGATCAACGTGCGACGGTATGCCGCGGCGAAGCGCGCCTCCATGCGCGCGCACGCCTCGCAGGCCAGTGCCGAGGGGGGCGCGGACCGGACGCTGGCCGCGTTCCTGCGGATCCCACGCCCCGTGTTCGACCTGGTCTTCGGGCGCGAATGGTTCATCGACCCCGCCCGGGCATCGGGCCGGCCGGTCGCCCGGGACATCTTCGAGGGGCTGCCATGAGCGCGGTTCTGACCCCACACTCGCGTGGGCGGCGGGTGGTCGAGGCGGTCGTCGGGCTGGGCCTTGCGGCGGTCCTCCTGGTCTGGGGTCTGCCGCGGTTCGGTCACACGACCTGGGGTGCGGTCTGGAGCATCCTGCAGACCGTCCCGGTGCCCACCGCAGTGATGCTCGTGGTCGTCATGATCACGGGCTTGTACTGCTACACGCTCACGCTCACCGGTTCGCTACCGGGGCTGCGGCACTGGCAGGCGCTCATCGTAAACGTGGCGGGGTCCGCGGTGGGCAACCTTCTGCCGGGTGGGGGCGCGGTCGGGCTGGCCGCGACCTACACGATCTGCCGGACCTGGGGCTTCTCGCGGCGGGCCATCTCGACATCGGCCATCGTCTCTGGGGTGTGGAATGTCCTGGCCCGCATCGCACTGCCGATCTTCGCCATCGTCGGTCTGGTGGTGGGCACCAGCGCTGACGTCCCCAACGGCCTCATCGACACCGCCGTGGCGGCCACGATCACCGGGATCCTCATCCTGGGCACCTTTGTCGCCGTCCTTGCCTCCGAACGGGCCGCGCTCGCCGTCGGCAACGGCGTGGACCGGGTGCTCGGACGGTTGTTCCGGCTGCGGTCCATGAGCGTCAAGGCGCTGGTGGTCGATCTCCGCGCCCGCATCAACGACGTGGTGCGACATGGCTGGCTGAAGATGACCCTGGGTCTGGGCGGCTACTTCGGTGCCTACTACGTGATGTTCCTGATCTGCATGAACACCACCGGCGTGCACCTGCACCACGGGCAGCTCTTCGCGGCATACGCGATCGGTCGGCTGGCCACCGCGGTGGGAGTCACTCCGGGCGGGCTGGGGGTGACGGAGTCGGTGACGGTGGCCGCGCTGGTGGCCTGGGGTGCTGGGCACCCCGAGTCGGTGGCGGGAGCCGTGCTCTTCTCGGTGTTCACCCACGTGCTGGAGGTGCCGCTCGGCGCCCTGGGCTGGTTGGCGTGGTCGCTCAGCCCCAAGGTGGAGGTCGTCGACGGCACTACGCTGGGCCAGTCCTCGGAGACTGTCGGCTGACACTGACCTCGCGAGTTCAGACGGACTGGGGGCGCGGTTCGGGGATCAGGCGGTAGCCCTGCCCCGGGTCCGTGAGCAGGTACCGCGGCCGGCTGGGGTCGGGCTCGAGCTTGCGACGCAGCTGGTTCGCATACACCCGGAGGTAGTTCGACTCGCGACCGTAGCGCGGGCCCCACACCTCCCGCAGCAGCTCCTGCTGGGACACCAGATGCCCCGGAACCCGGGTGAGCACTTCGAGCAACCGCCACTCGGTCGGGGTGAGCCGCACCTCCAGGCCCTCGACCATCGCCCGACGCTCCTCGAAGTCCAGCGAGAAGTGGTCGGTCTCGAACGGTGGCAGGGCCGGGTCAGCCGACTCGCGATCGCGGCGCAGCGCCACCCGAACCCGGGCCAGGAGCTCGTCCATCGCGAAGGGCTTGGTGACGTAGTCATCCGCACCCTCGTCCAGCGCCTCGACCTTGTCGACCGAGTCGGTGCGAGCGGACAGCACGATGACGGGGACCTCGGAGACCTGCCGGACCCGGCGCAGCACGTCGACGCCGTCGATATCGGGAAGGCCGAGATCGAGGACGACCAGGTCTGGCGGCGACTCATGGAAGGCCAGCAACGCCGACCGTCCATCACCGGCGGTCTCCACGGCGTAGTCGCGCGCTCGCAGGTTGATCGCCAGAGTGCGAACCAGGTGCGGCTCGTCGTCCACCACGAGGATCGTGCTCACGGTCGCATCCTCTCAGCCCAGACG
>DASYGI010000104.1:0-5112 GCA_035999925.1 Pedococcus sp. | reverse complement strand
CGCGACGTACACGGTGATCTCCAGGTTTCGGGTCGGACGCTCACCGGAGCACGTGGTGCTCTGGTACGACCTGAGGACGCTGTGGGTCAACAGCGACGCAGGTGACTCCATGACGCCGATCGACCCGGCCTCCGGACAACCCCAGGCTGCCGTCCCGATCACCGACCCCTACAACCTGTCCTTCACCCCGGACGGCAAGGTACGCCCTGGGCATGGCCGAACGGCTCCACGCCATCGTGGTCAGAGACGCGACGACCATGGCCCTCGTCCGGACACTGCCGCTGCCGTGCGGGGGAATCAACCACGCCGACTTCACCGCCGACCTGACCGTCCTGGTCGCCAGCTGCGAGTTCAGGGGCCAGCTGATGGTTGTCGACGCTGATGTCACCCACCTGGTCAAGGTCGTCGACCTGAACGGCATCGCCACACCCGGTGCCACGTCTCCGGCGATGGCCGATGAGATGGCCGGCCCGCGGATGAGTCTGGCCGGGGGAGCCAGTGCCATTCCGCAGGACGTCCGGCTCGCCCCGGACGGGCGGTCGTTCGTCGTCGCCGACATGCTCAGCAACGGCGTGTGGGTCATCGACGCACAGACCCTGGCCTACGCCCGGTTCATTCCCACCGGCAGCGGCGCCCACGGCGTCTACCCCTCGCGTGACGCTTCGGCTGTCTACGTCAGCAACCGTGACGCGGGGCCGGTCAGCGTCCTCGACGCCCACACGCTCGAGCAGACCGCCCTGTGGGCCATCCCCGGCGGTGGCTCCCCGGACATGGGCAGGCTCTCCATCGACGGCACCGAGCTCTGGTTGTCGGGGCGGTACAACTCCGTGGTCTACGTCTTCGACACCCGCACCGGACAGGTGACTCACCGGATCCCCGTCGATGCCGGCCCCACGGCCTGTTGCTCTGGCCGCAGAGGCCTACATCAAGGCCATCGGCCGAGCCCGCCACCTGATCTACCTCGAGGACCAATACCTGTGGTCGAAGGAGGTCGCCGCAGTGTTCGCGGCCGCCCTCACCCGCAACCTCGATCTGCGCCTCATCGCCGTGCTACCACCGTTTCCCGACCAGGACGGCAGATGTGCCGACCGATCCCACGCAGCCCGCGACCTCCCGCACCCGGTTCAGATACCGCGGCGGACCCGACAGCAACGCCGCGTATCGGTGCTGGCGTCGGTCGTGGTTAGGCCACAGCCGACGACCGGCTGCTCGTCGGCCTGTATCACCTCGATCGTGACCGACCGCTTGACGGGGTCCCTCGCGTGCCCTGAGGGGTCACGTTGCCGGCCCCGGCCTCGACTGGGCTCGCTTGGATATGACGGTCACGACCGCCGCCATGGCCACGGCTAGAACCACTCCGACGAGTCCGGCACCGATGCCAAGTCCACCGTCGGGTAGCGGCTTACCGAGCCAGTCGGCGACCGACGCGCCGAGCGGACGGGTCACGGTGTAGGCGGCCCAGAAGCAGCCGACGGCATTCCAGGACAGGAATCGGAACCCGAGCGCCGGCACGGCGATGAGGCCCGCGAACAGCATCGCGGACCTGAGGTAGCCCAGGTGCAGAGTGACCGCGGTCAGGTCACCGAGAGCGGTGCCCATCGCGAAGGTGAGAACCACCGCGCCCCAGTAGAAGAGCTCGCGGGAAGCCGTGGTGACATCGTGAACGTCGACCGTGCCCTCGCGTCGCCGCCACAGGACGAACAGCAGAGCCAGCAGACCGCCGTAGCCCAGGAAGGAGACCGCATACGGCGCGCGCAGGACGACGTGGGCCACGTCGGCGGCCATGGTGCCGAAGATGCCGACCATCGCCACCGCAGCCCAGTAAGCCCACGGCGTGTACCGCCGCCGGGTCAGCTGGAACAGCAGCGCGGCCGCGAAGCCGAGGAATCCGAGGAGCACCGCCAGCTCCGGAACCCAGGCATTGACCGACCAGTCGGACACTGCCTCCCCCAGGGCGGTGGATAGGCCCTTCGCCAGCCAGAAGGCCGCCGTGGGAAGGGCCACCCGGCTGACACCCGCGACACCCCGGGATGTCCGGTTAGTGGGTCGCCGGGTAGAGGATTCAGCCACGGCGGTGATTCTGCGGGTGCGCGCTGAGGCCACGCTGAGAAACGTCGAATCTCCCAGCAGCCTCACAACCGACCGGTCGCAGCGTCCCCATCATTCCTTCGGCGTTACGACTCTGAGCCATGGCAGCGCGTGGCCGACGCCGTCGTTCACCGATCCCCCTCAGCTGAAATGGCTGGGTGGCCGTTGCTTGTGTAGGTCGCCTCCGTTTACCCAGGCCGCGGCGGCGGAACGGAGTCGGTTGGTTGGGCACCAAGACACCGGGATGCGGATCGCCCGTGTCACTGATGACCGTCCGCGCCTAGCCTTGTCGGGTGAGGGGCGGTCGGACCACCGACATCGCCAGCATCATCAGTCTGCTCGGTGCGTTCCTGGTCGCCGCGGCCGTTCTCGGTGTCCTGGTGGCGGGTCTGGCGATGCCGGCAGTCGGCGGCATCGGCGCGGTGACTCGCACCGCTGTCGACATGTTCGATGCTCTGCCCAGCGCGTTAACCGCCTCGCCGCTGTCGCAGCAGAGCAGGATCCTCGACTCCAGGGGCAACGTCATCGCGACACCCTCCGTCCAGAACCGCATCATCGTCCCGCTGAGCGCGGTCGCGCCGGTGATGCAGAGGGCGCAGCTGGCCATCGAGGACAGCCGGTTCTACGAGCACGGCGGGGTCGACGTGCATGGTCTGGTGCGCGCCCTGGTCTCCAACGCGGCCGGGACCAGCGTCCAGGGGGGCTCGACGCTGACCCAGCAGTACGTCAAGCTCATCCTGCAGAACACCGCGCTGCAGGCGGGTGACACCCAGGCGGCGCAGGCCGCTGCCGCGCGCAGTGGCCTGGCGGGCCTGACCCGCAAGCTGCGGGAACTGAAGTACTCGATCGAGCTGGAGAAGACCCAGAGCAAGGACGAGATCCTGCAGGGCTACCTCAACATCGTCTACTACGGCGACCAGACCTATGGGGTGCAGGCAGCGGCGAAACATTACTTCGCCAAGGACGCCAAGGACCTCAGCCTGCCCGAGGCGGCGATGATCGCCGGTCTGGCGCAGAGCCCCGGCACGACGGACCCGGCCAACTACCCCGACCGGGCGCTGGCCCGACGCGACATCGTCCTCGACCGGATGCTCGAGCTGGGCCTGGTCACCGACAAGGAGCTGGTCGACGCCAAGGCCGTCAAGCTCGCTGACATGCTGCACATCACCCCCCAGGCCAGCTCGTGCTCGACTGCAGGCAATATCGCCGGCGCCGACTACACCTATTTCTGTGACTACGTCCTGAAGTGGCTCGAACTCGACCCCTCCCTCAACGCCGCGCTCGGCAAGACCGTCGACGAGCGGAAGGCCAAGATCTTCGGCGGCGGCATCACCGTGCATACGACGATCGACCCCGGCATGACCAAGGCCGCCCGCGCAGAGATCCTGGCGAGGGTCGACCCCGTCAACCATTGGCGCATCGGGTCCGCAGCTGTCTCTATCGACCCCACCAACGGGACCGTCAAGGGCATGGCCCAAAGCAGCACCTACGCGTTGAAGCAAGTCGATGCAACACAGACCCAGGTCAACTGGGGCGTCGACACCAAGTACGGCGGCTCGCTCGGGTTCGGCTTCGGGTCGACCGAGAAGGCATTCGCCCTCGTCACCGCGCTCGAGCAGGGTATGCCGATCAACGCGACGGTCGATGCCAAGGCCGCGAGCTCCACGCAGGCCGCCACCTACACGCGTTCAGAGTTCCCCGATGCGTACGGCCTCGGGCGAGGCAATTGGGACGTCCGCAACGACGAGACCGCGGGCGGGGGTCCGATGAGCCTCGCCCAGGCCACGTCCCGATCGATCAACACGGCGTTCGTCCCCCTCGTCTCGCAGCTGGGCGCGTGCAACGTCCGCGCGACCGAGACCCGGCTGGGCCTGCACCAGACCAACGGCCAGCCCGTGAAGCCGTTCCCCGCCGCCATCATCCTCGGCGCCGACTCCGTCTCCCCCATGACCGTCGTCAGCGCCTACGGCTCCCTGGGACACGACGGCATCCACTGCACTCCGGTACCGGTGAGCGCCATCACCGGCCCCGACGGCAGGCCATTGCCAGTACCGGCGCCCGGAACCACAAACTGCACGCACGTCGTCGACCCGGCCGTCACCCACGGAGTGACGGCCCTCCTGCAGACCGTCCTGCAACCCGGAGGCACCGGCGCGGCAAGCGCCCTCGCTGGCGGCCGGCCAGCGGCCGGAAAAACGGGGACGACGAACGGCAACAACGAAACCTGGTTCGTCGGCTACACCCCACAGCTGACCACCGCAGTGTGGACCGGCACACCACTGGACAACAGCCAAGCCCTGGACAACGTCACCCTGCGCGGGCACTTCTATCCCGTCGTCTTCGGTGCCAGCGTCTCCGCGCCCATCTGGAAAGCCATCATGGACCGGGACCTGACCGGGCAACCCAACGCCGACTTCCCTCCCGCCCCCGAACAAATCCAAAACGCCCCAACGCCGGGTTGAGCGTCGCCGACGCGACGAACCAGCCTGGGAGCCCTAAGACTGCACATTCAACGTGGGCTGAGCGGTTCGCACAGGCGATTCATATCGGCGGCACAGCAGGCCTGGGTTGTTCCGGACTTGTGCTTGGATGGCTGGCTGTCCCTTCCGCTGTTAGGGGTCCACGATGAGCGAACCAGATCGGAATGCGACCGCGGACTCGACTCAGCCGCTGTGGACCGGGAGCGCGGGTAACGAGACGAGGGCGTGGTTCGCGCCCGATGAGCCGTCCGCAGTCGACAGCGATGCGACCTGGCCCGGGTACCCCGGGGCCTCGATGGCCCGTGGCGAGGAAGTCCGTAATGACGACTGGTTCCGACCGGCGCCGCCCCCAGCCGTGGCTCCTAAGGCGAAGCCGAACCGCGGCCTCGGTCAGATGACCGCGGTCGCGATCCTCGCGGCTGCGCTGGCCAGCGGGGGCACCTACGCCGCCACCCGGTATGCGACGCCGGCTCCGTCCTCGAGCCCGGTCGCGACGACCCAGAGCAACGGCTCGTCGTCGCCGCAGGTGATCCAGGGCAGCGCG
>DASYGI010000103.1:0-6361 GCA_035999925.1 Pedococcus sp. | reverse complement strand
GGAGGCTTTGCGCTGGCGATGACCGGTCCAGTCGGACGGATCGGAGATGACAGCCTGGTCCCGCGGGACCCCAGCAGGCAACGGCTGCCCCGGAGGGGTAGGCCTTGTCGGCCAGGACCACGTCGGGTCGTTGAAGCGCGTTGCGAAGGCGCGGTCAGGTGTGTCGGCATGGATGTCCACGCGAACTTCGACGCAGCGGGCCGTCGTGGAGGACGCCTGCTCCGCGATAGGGCCAGGTCGAGGTGCACCGGAGGCGCTGCGGGAGTGGGCAACCGGGTCTCGGTTAGATGACCACGTCGCGTAGGAGGCCACCGGGATCGCTCATGCGGAAGAGATCGCAGCAGCTGCCTCAGGGCTGGGCTCACAAGACGCCATCTTCGCCCCCGGAATCGCCCTGCTCGTCGACGACGGCCAAATCGCATGACCGAAGCCAGCCGCGCTCTGCTTCGCCCCGATCATGGGCGCGTCAGGGATCCTCACGGCGATCTTCGAATGAGCGCTCTGGGTGGCGACGAGCTGCGGATACTAAGGGGGCGGGTGACGCGGATGCGTTCGGTTCGGGCGGCGACGTGCCTGGTACCAAACGGTTTCTGGCCCTATCGGACACTTGTGGTGGTGAGCCGAACGCTTCTACCAGGGTTGACGCCCTGGAGACTGGGTACCAATGGGGCGGTTGGAGATGCGCTCGCATCAGCCGTGGAAGGGAGCAGGCCGTGACGAGTCATGTACGCGATGTGATGAGCGAAGGTGCGGAGTGTGTGGGGGAGGACGACAGCGTGCTGGTGGCCGCGCACCGGCTGGCTGAGCTGCAGGTCGGGTCGGTGCCGATCTGCGGGGACGACAATCACCTCAAGGGCATGCTGACCGACCGCGACATCGTCGTGAAGGTGCTGGCTCGAGACCTGGACCCCGCGACGGTCACCGCCGGTTCGCTGGCGGAAGGCAAGCCGGTGACCATCGGAGCAGATGACCTGCTTGACTACGCGATGAAGGCGATGGCCGAGCATCAGGTCCGCCGGCTGCCGGTGGTCGACGGGGATCAGCTCGTCGGGATGCTCAGCCAGGCCGACCTGGTTAAGGCCCTGCCTGAAGGACGTGCCGGCGAGCTGATCCAGACCATCTCCGGCAGCTGACGCACTCGCGCCAGCGACCAGAGCGCGCGCGGGCCCCGGGGTTACCGACGGGCATCTCCCAAACCCGGCGAGCAGCCGGGACCCTCAGATGGGAACGTCGACGGTCGCACCCTGCGCTACCGCTGGGCAGCCGCTGCTGAGCGGGGTTGCCGGTCCGGCGCGCCCGTGTCTCCAGGCGCGCTGATGGGTTTCTCAACGGCGAGCGTGGCGCATAGACGCTAGACCTGGAAAAGGTGATCATCATGCGTATGGCTAGGCAGACGACGGTGACCGTGACGGACGACCTTGACGGCTCCGCCAACGCCAAGGAGGTCTCCTTCGGCCTCGATGGCACCTCATGGACCATCGACCTCAGTGCGAAGAACCGGGCGGCGCTGGAGAAGGCCCTCAAGCCGTACATCGCCAAGGGCACCCGGCAGTCAACCCGGCGGTCGGGAGGCCGAGCTGGGCGAACCGGGCAGGGTGCCCGGCGAGCGGCCTCCGGGCCCGCCCGTACGAGTCTGGCGGAGGTCCGCGCGTGGGCCAAGAGCAACGGATATGCGGTGAGCGACCGGGGCCGCATCAGCGCCGAAGTCCAACAGGCGTATGACTCCGCGCACTGAGTCCCGACCAGCCAGGACAGCTCCCGCCGGGCCGCACGACGTGGCGATCCCAGAGGATGTCTCGATGCCTGACATCGGGCGTGGGCTCAAGGCCGATTGGTTGCGGCACCCGCAGCGCCGGCCGACACACCCGGCTCATCGGCCATGAGCTGGGGCCTCACGAGACTTCCCACACGCGTCTAACTGGGCGAAGTGCACCACCTCGACCACGGGTCTTACGGGCGATATGCGGGCGTCAGTCAGCGGTTCGGCCGATGCCTGAGAGTGTTGGTCGTCACTACATCGAGCACCGGGATGGTTCTGGGACACGCCTCGCGGGCACCTGTCTCCTCGCGACGGTCATCGACGACCTCCAGCGGGGAAGGCCCAGCCGCGCGGATTCGCGGGACGGACCGCCGCAGGGCTTGATGTCGGCGGGTTCCGTCGGGTCGGCGCTGCGGCCTCGGGAAACGGTCACCACCGTCCGCGGTGCACGACCTCGTCGAAGGGGCGTCGGTTCAACTTCTCGATGACGGCCAACGGCTTGTCCGAGGGGTAACCGACGGCGAGGACGTAGGCCAGGAACCGTCCCTGTGGGAAGCCCAGAACATCTCTAGCTTGGTCCTGGTCGGCGGCCGCGGCGTGGCCCGTGCCAACCCCCAGGTCGGCCGCGGCGACGGTCATCGCGTAGGTTGCCTGGCCAAGGTCGTACTGCAGGAGCGCCGACTGCCGATCGTCCTCCGGTTCTGGTGCGACGATCGCGATCGCGGCCGCCGCTGCGGCGACATGCTTGGCGAACTGCCAGACCTTGGCCAGCTCGACCAGCTGCGCCCTGTCCGTGACGAGCACGAAGTCCCACGGCTGCCAGTTGCTCGCCGACGGGGCGCGTCGCCCAGCCTCGAGAATCCGGTCGAGCGCCTCGTCAGGGACCGGCTGGTCAGTGAATTGCCGAACGTTTCGTCGCGCCCGCAGGGCGTCCCAGGTCTCCACGATGCCATCCTGCGCCTCCAGCGACGACTGCGGCGACCCTTCTGCCGGTCCGGCCTCTCACCGAGCCGCCTGGGGCAAGAGTGGACGTTCGGTAAGCGGCCGATCCGGTCCGTTGATGGAGGCTCACGAAGTCCACCTTCGTTCGTCCAAGTGCGTTGGTCCGTTGGGGACGTTCGTCGCCGTACGCAGGCGGGGGCTGTGGCTGTCTCAGCGTTGCCGTCACCGCCGCCGTCAGTGGGGCTTTGAGACCCCCTGATCCGCAACTCCTGGCTTGTGACGGTCCTCCCTCCCTAGCGGGGTGGGCCGTGGGCTTGGTCTCGGAGTGTCTGCAGGACCGCCTCGGCGGCGGGGTGGAGGAGGCGTTCGGTGTGGCGTAGCAGACTGATGCGTCGGTATACCACTGGTTCGATGAGGGGTACGGCGACGGCTTGGACTAGCTTGAGGATCGGGACTGTTGCCAGTTCGGGCAGGGGACACACGCCCCAGTCCGGCGGTGATAAGGCCGGCGGTGGTTACCAGCTGGGAGGCTTCGAACAGTGGTTGGAGCGGGACGCCGGCTTCCCGGAATCCTGCGTCGAGCAGAGGACGGATGCTGCTGCCGGCCTGGACGCGATGATGTCCTCGCCGGCCAACCCGGGGACTTGCAAAGTGATCGCGCCACTCGCGCGGCGCGCCGCCCGTAGCGAGATCCCCGTGACCTCACACAGCTAAAGGCGCAACTAGAGTCACGCTAGCCAAGATCATTTGGGGTGCTTTTTACGTGACAGGTCGGAGCCGATCGCGCAGGAGCAGCCACCGGCTGCGCCCTATGCGTCGCGCGGCAGAGTTATGGGGGACGACAGCGCGTCCGTCGCGGTGTCGGTGATCGTGCAGAGCGAACCGTTCAATTACATGGACTCCCGGCCCTCTGGTAACGGTCGCTCATCGGCATTATGTGGGTGATCGGTGTCAAGAGGCTTCGGTGGTGTCGAGGCTGGTGATGAGGTTGTCGTAGATCTCGGTGCGTCGGGTCTGGCCCTTGGCGCAGGCGTCGGCGCGTTGGGCGAGCAAGGTGGGTCGGAACTCGATGGTGGTCTGGAAGAACGTGCAGGACTCGCAAATGTTCTCGTACTGGCAGTCCATGGTCTTCGGACGGACGCAGTAGCCGTTGCCGAGCATGCGGTGGTGTTCGCGGTTGAGGCGAGCCATGTTCGGGCCGAGGTCCTCGGCGGACAGCTGGGCGGGTTGGGCGTAGAAGGCCTCGACTTTCTCGGCGACGGTGAAGTACTCCTCGGCGACGGTGCGGTTGGCGATCTTGGCGTACACGAGGGTCATGTCCAGTGACTTGTGGCCGAGCATCGCGGCGATGGCCTCGATGGACATGCCGCGGTTGATGGCTTGGGTGGCCAGGGTGTGCCGCAGCCGGTGGGGGTGGATGTGGCCGAGTCCGGCTGCGGAGCCGGCTCGGTTGATCATCCGGGTCACGCCGTGGCGGTCTTGGGCTCGCCCGTTCTCTCTGGGCAACAGCAGCGGATGCTCGGGTGGGACGTGCTTGGCGCGGTAGGTGTCGATGAGCGTCACGATGCGTGGGTGCAGCGGCAGGTAGCGGTCTTCGTGGAGTGTGCCGACGGGGACGTGGAGCCAGTGGGTGTCGCCGATCAGGACGACGGCGTCGCTGGCCAGGGCGGTGTACTCCCCTACGCGTAGGCCGGTGCGCAGGAGGAACTCGACGGTGACCCCGACCAGCATGCGCCGGTCGGCTTGCGCCGCGCGCAGCAGCTTGGCTGCGGTCGGGTCATCGAGCGCTTTGGGCAGGGCGTGTTGTTGGCGGGGGACGTCGCCGAGGAACATCGGCACCCGTGGTGGCGCGTCCTGCCAGCCCCATTCATCGATCCGGGTGAAGAACACCCGCAGGGTGCCGAGGCGGTGGGCGATGGTGGCCGGTGTGACGCGGGCCTTGTTCTGTCCGGGCCGGGCTGCGACCCAGGTCTTGAAGCCTTCGACCTGGGAGCGGTCGACATCCCGAACTCGTTGCAGGGCCGGGTGTTCGGCGGCGAGGTAGGTGGTGAAGGAGCGTAGGGCGAGGTCGGCGCCGGTGACGCTGCCGGGGCGTAGAACGCAAGCGACCTGGGACAGGTAGGCGCGCATCGTGGTCACCACCTGCGGGTGGGTCGCTTCGAGCAGGTCCCAGGTCGGCAGCAGCAGCGGGCCGCTCACCGCAGCCTCCGAAAGCCCGGGACCGGGGCTCGGTCTTGACGGTCACGAAGATGTGGCGGCACGGGTGGGACGGTCGACACGGTCGGTCCTTTTGGTGCGCCAGCGAAGACCTGGGCGTCGATGACCTCCGCGGCGCGGCGGTACTGGGAGGCGAGCCAGTCATCAGCCAGGTGCAGATAGATCCGGGTCGACTCGATCGAGGCGTGCCCGGCCTGGGCCTGGACCGCCTCCAACGGCATCCCGGCCTCCCTCAGTCGGGTCAGGCAGGTGTGACGCAGCTCGTGGCAGGACGCGTGCGCCAGCCCCGCCCGCGCGCGGGCGCCGTCCAGCACCTCGTCGAGGCCGTAGGCGCTCAACGGCCAACCCCGCCGGGGGCGCTTGAGCACCAGGAACACCGCGTCCGTGTCGGCGTCCGCGGGCCGCTCCTGCTCGAGGTAGGCGCCCAGGTGCTCGAAGAATCTCGAGGAGACAGGCACAAATCGTTGGTGGCCGCCCTTGCCCTCGGCGATGAACAGCCGCCGCTCCGCGGCGCGGACGTCCTCCAGGCGCAGCCCGAGGACCTCGCAGCGTCGCAGGCCACCGAGCAGCATCGCAGCGACCATGGCCCGGTCCCGGTGCGTGCGCAACGCCCTGGTGAGGGCGTCGACCTCGACCGGGGTCAGGATCCGCGGCAGCGTCCGTCGCGGCGCCCGCACCAATGGAACGCCTTGAGTCGGCCGGTGCCGTTCCCGTCGGGTCGGCAGCCCACCCGGGACCGGGTTCACCGCGACGTCGCCTCGGGCGGTCAGGAACGCGTACAACCCTGCGACCGTGGACAGTCGACGACGTACCGTGCGCAGCGACACCCCGACCGTGTCGCTGGCGATCGGACCGAGCAGCGGGTCAGGAAGGTGTGCGGCGCCGCTGCGCTGAGCGGTGATAAACCCCAGCACATCCGTCGCCGTTACCGCCTCGACCGGCCGGTCCACAACCGCGAAGAACACCTTCAGGTCGAACCGTGCGGCCAGCACCGAGTTCGGTCGACAACGCCCGGACAAGAACTCCAGATACGCAACCAGCAACGGATCGCCGAACGGCTCTCGCCGAGGCTCGACGGACGGAACCAGACACGACACAGGGCTCGGCATGCGGGGCCTCCTCGAGGAGAACGGACACCCCAACGTAGGAGCGCCGGCGACCCCGAAGGATCACCCACATATCAAGCATGTGGGTGAAGTCGGCTCCACCCTCGGGTGTGAATGGACGCGCTCACGACGCAGTTGCGCGGCTGGGCTCGCGATGCCAGGACACGACCGATCCGGCGGACGTCGCCCAGTCCGAAGTCGGTTCCGACCTCGTGTGGCGGTCGCTTGATAGCCGTGGCTACTTCACGCCAGTCGCGGTGGGCCAGGGCCCCTCACCTGGTCGCCTCCGCGATCTTCGACAAGGCCATGGCGATCTCCGCGTCACGGCCGCGAGCCG
>DASYGI010000102.1:0-3047 GCA_035999925.1 Pedococcus sp. | reverse complement strand
ACCGGGTCAGTGCCTCGATCGGGTCGTTCCGGTCCGGCGGTACCAGTCCCTCCAGATGAGGCGGTGAACCGGGATCCATCGGGGGATGTCGCGCAGTCCGGGGATGAGGGGGAGGAGCATCAGGCCCAGGCTGAGCACCATCATCAACCCCCATACGAGGGCGTCGGCGTTGTCGGAGCTTTTGAACGGCTCGACCTGGTACCAGAAGGTGTACAGCCACAGCCACGGCTGGCCGGGGTAGTTGCCGGTCTCGTTCATCATCCCCCACTGGTCGCCGCCCAGGCTGACCGCCCGGGCCTGGTCCTCGAGGTAGCTCCCGTCGGCGAGCAGCAGCAGCCGGCGGGTGGGGTCGTTGACATAGAACGAGCCGTTGCTGACGAGCTGTTCGAGCCCACCGGAGGCGGCCACCTTCCCGTAGGCGTTCGCCATGACCGGCACCGGCCCGTAGTCGCCCTGCGCGACCTTGGCCGGGTCGTTGTCGGCATCACTCAACGCCTTGACGTATGCGCCGGCCCACGCGGTCTGCTGGTCGCTGGACGCGGTGTTCCACGTGTCGAGCGCGCTCGACAGGGCAGCGTCGCCCTGGACGCTCTGTAGCGGTACGAGGACGAAGTCCTGTGCGGCGTCGATCGGGTACCGGACGCCGCCCCACTGTTGCAGCGGGATGCCGACGAGCTTCTGGCCGTCGGATGCGTCGTTGTAAGGCGGCCCGTAGCCAGCGGTGCCGGCGTCACCGGAGAGTTCGGCCGCAGCGGTCGCGACGACGTCGTTGGGGGCGGCCGTGGCCCAGTCCTGCAGGGTGATGGCCTTGTCGTCGGGCGAACCAAACACCACTGCCAGGGTCGCGGTGAGGACACTCACCGTGATGAGCGCGAGGACGAACTCCCTGACGAGGTCGTACCGGCGGGTCGGGAACTGGTGTGAGTCGGGGGTCGCGGTACCCGTGTGCCTGCTCATGACTTAAGGCTCCTTCGCGTCCAGGGGAGGGACGACGCCCTTGCGGCGCACCAAGATGACGTGCACGAGCGTGATCGCCCCGACCGCCAGCGGCAGCAGCGCGACGTGGAAGAGCACCATCTGCCCGGTGTCGAGGACGTTGAACCAGGCGCCGATGCCCACCGAGTTGAGCCCGTCCTTCGCCTGCGTCCCGATCCACTGGCTGTCGAAGTTGGTCTGGATGAGGTACCCGGTGAACGCCGTTCCGATCGAGACGAGGAAGGCGACCACGCCAGTCACCCAGGTCAGGACCCGGCCGCCGCGCCAGGCCGCCATCCAGAACTTCCCCCATAGATGGATGACCATGAAGAAGAAGAAGAGCTCGACGGACCACAAGTGGAGGCTGTTGACGAAGTGACCGAGATCGGACCGGTGCCACCAATCCAAGCCACCGAGAGCGAGGACGCAGCCGGTCGCGACGACGACCACCAACGAAGTCAGCGTGAGCACGCCGAATACGTAGATCCACGACCCCACGTACGCCGGTTGCCGGTCCGGGAGCGCCTCGCCCGTCGGGACAGTGCGTGAGATGCGCTCGCGCAGCGCCACCGTCCAGTTCGTGGAGCTCATGGCTGTGCTCCTGGCTCCTCGGCATTGCCCATTGGAGCGGGAGCCCATTCCTCCCCGCTGCCAGGGAACGGGATCAGCATTGCCACCACAAACGTGACGAGCATGAGGATGACGATCACCAGGTTGGCCACCGAGACGTGGACGACACCCCAGTCCACGTATGAACCAGGACCGCCGCTCGAGGAAGCCGCTGGCAACATCGCCACGTGCTGCAGGACGATCGCCGTCATGGGAACCTCCGCGGAGTCATGCCCCTGCACTCACGGTGACACCGCGAGTCGTGGCATACCCGGGCCCAAGGTCCCGACTTGCGCCGACAGTCGGGACGTCGCAAGAGCCCGCTGCCAGCGAACGCCACCCCCATTCATCCGCTGACGCCCGTAGCCGATGACCCGAGACTCAGGGTCGCCGGCGAGTCAGGCCGTCCGGGGGGGCTTTGGGGGTTTGGGTCGGACCAGCCCGTCGGTGGGTGCCGGGATGCTGCTTCCGTCGAGGGTGACCAGGGCTGGCATCGGCCCGCCGAGCGGGTCGGGCCACGGCGACGGCGGCTGCGGTGCTGGGGTCGGGGTGGGAGCCGGCGGCTGGACGATGACGGTTCCGGGCCGCGGTGGCGCCGGCCTCGTGAGCGCGGCCAGGTTGACGTGGTGGGCCAGGGAGGGTGCTGTGTCCACCCTGGGTACGCCCATCGGTGGCAGCCCGAGCAGCTCGATGATGGTCTTGGGGATGGACGCGTGTGAGTGCCACTGCGAGTCGATGCCGGCCTCGACTTTCCCCCCGAACATGACCAGCGGGATCCGGGACCCGCCGATCGCCGCGTACCCGTTCGGGTGGATCGCGTCGGGAACGGTCTCGACCGCCGGGGTGGGGACCGAGTCGGCGTAGCCGCCCCAGTCGTCCCACGTCAGAATGAACGTGGTGTCGGCCCAGCCGCCGCCGTCGATGACGGCCTGGACCCGTTGCCACACCAGGTCCTGACCCTTGGTGACATAGGTCGGGTCGCTGACCGCGGGAGGGTGCTCGTCGTACCCGGCCGGGCTCCACACGTAACACACCGGCGGCAGGGTGCCGCCCTTGGCCATCGGGATGAACTGGTTGGGCGGGTGTACGTTCCCGTTGCCGGGAGCCACCGTCAGCGAGGTGTAGAACTTCGTCGGGTACCCGGACCCGTCCGGGAACGCCGCCCACTCCACCCCGGCGGCCTGGGCCACACTGAAGATGGACGGCAGGTCCCACACCGGATGCGCGCCCACGAACGGCGGGTTCTTCATCGTGGGCATCTGGCCGCCGATGGCCAGCATGTGTCCCGGAGTCGAGTTCGACCCGGACCCGAAATGGTGGTCGCAGAACACGAACTGCTTCGCCAGCCACGAGTAGTACGGGATCACGGCATCGTTGTCGACCTGCACGGCCAGCCCTGGGTAGTCCCCCATCGAGTAGTGCACCCACGCGTTCCGGTCGTGAGGTTGGTCAAAGTTCGGCGG
>DASYGI010000101.1:0-7300 GCA_035999925.1 Pedococcus sp. | reverse complement strand
ATTGCCTTCTCCCGTATCGCCACGTCGTCATGACTCTGCCATCCCGGACCTCGGGGCGAAAGCGACCACGCCGCGACGGTACTTTTGACTCGCGATGATCACCTACGACACGAACCTGCAGCTGGCCCTCGATCTGGTCGGTGTTTTCGTGTTTGCGCTGTCCGGTGGGCTGGTCGCCGTGAAGAAGGGGCTCGACCTCTTCGGGGTCCTGGTGCTGGCCGGGGCTGCGGCCCTGGGTGGCGGGGTGGTCCGAGACGTCCTGATCGGTTCACTGCCGCCGGTCGGCATTTCGGACTGGCGGCTGATGTGCTCGGCCCTGGTTGCCGGGCTGGTGACCTTCATCTACCACCCGGGGGTGGAACGCATCTCCCGGATTGTACGGGTGCTCGACGCGGCCGGGCTCGCCGTCTTCGCCGTGGGCGGCTCGCTGAAGGCGCTGGGAGCGGGCATGGGCCCGCTCACCTGTGTCATCGTCGGCGGAATCACGGCCGTGGGTGGAGGAATCATCCGCGACGTCCTCGCCGGCCAGGTGCCCGAGGTGCTGCGCCGTGAGATGTATGCCGTCCCGGCCCTGCTCGGCTCGACCCTGATCGTCACGGCCCACCACTTCGGCCTGGCCTCTCCGGTCGTGCTCTGGGGCTGTGTTGTCCTGGTGTTCGCCCTGCGGATGGTGGCCGTCGTCCTGGACGTCCATGCCCCCAAGCCCCTACGGACCGGAGAAGCCCGATGAGAGAAGCCCCGTGAACCCCGACGCCGACCGACCCCTGGAGCCGTACGACGGCATACTCCTGCTCTCCTTCGGAGGCCCCGAGAAGGCCGAGGACGTGCTGCCCTTCCTGCGCACGGTGACCGCGGGCAGAGGCATCCCGGACGAGCGGCTCGAGGAGGTCGCCCAGCACTACTACGGTTTCGGTGGCCGCAGCCCCATCAACGACCAGAACCGCGCGCTCATCGCTGCTTTGCGCGACGAGCTCGACCGGCGAGGGATTGACACCCCGGTGGTCTGGGGGAACCGCAACTTCACGCCGTTCGCGAGCGAGGCCCTGGTCGAGGCGTCCGAGCGCGGTCTGCGTCGGCTCGTCACGGTGGTCACGAGCGCGTACTCCTCCTACTCGTCGTGCCGTCAGTACCGCGAGGACCTGGCGCTGGCGCAGGAGCAGGCGGCCGAGCAGGGGCACGACGTGCAGGTCGACAAGGTGCGGCCGTACGTCAACCACCCCGGCTTCGCGCGGACGAACAGCCGCCTGGTGACCGAGGCCGTGCGTGGGCTGTGTCGGGAGGGGGTCGAGCCGTCCGGCATCCGGCTGATCTTCGTCACCCACTCCATCCCCACGGCGATGGACGACACCTCGGGTCCGGGCGACCTCGAGGGCAACGCCTACGGGCGCCAGCACGTCGCTTTGGGGTCGGCGATCACCTCCGAGGTCAACGCCACCCTGGAGCTCGACCTCGACGGCGAGCTCGTGTTCTGCTCGCGGTCGGGTCCACCGAGCCAGCCTTGGCTGGAGCCTGACATCAACGACCGGCTCGAGGAGCTGGCGGCTGAGGGCGCCTCCGCAGTGGTCGTGGCGCCGATCGGGTTCGTGTCCGACCACATGGAGGTCGTGTACGACCTCGACACCGAGGCCGCCGCCACCGCCGACCGGCTGGGGTTGCGGATGATCAGGGTGCCCACGGTCGGCACCGACCCCGAGTTCGTCTCCGGGCTCGTCGACCTCGTCGAGGAGCGTGCCGCCGAGGCTCGCGGCGAGCAGCCGACCCGACCCGCGTGGCCGGGAGCAGCGTTGTCGTCGGTCTGCCCGCCAGGGTGCTGCCCCAACCTCCGAGCGGGCAAGCCGGCGCTGTGCGGACGGGACTGACGTGGGCGGGACTGACGTGGACGGGGGCAGTGCCACCGGGACGACCGGAGCGACAGCTGCGGCCCTGACCGTGCCCGCGGCGCAGGAGCTGGACGACCTTCATCGGCTGGCCCTCGATCTAGCCCTGGAGGCCGGCCGGCTCATCGTGGACGAGCGCCCCGCGGATCTCGGGGTCGCGCACACCAAGTCGAGTGCGACCGACATCGTGACGATCATGGACCAGCGGGCGCAGGACCTGCTGCGCACGCGCCTTCGCGCCGCGCGGCCCCAGGACGGCTTCCTCGGCGAGGAGGAGGGTGGGGCGTCGGCTCGTTCGGAGATCACCTGGGTGGTGGATCCGATCGACGGCACCGTCAACTACCTCTACGGCATCCCCTCGTATGCCGTGTCCGTTGCCGCCGTCGTCGGGGACCCCTCGGTGCCGGGGCAGTGGCGCCCCGTGGCGGGAGCGGTGGTGAATCCCGTGACGCGCGAGGCGTTCCACGCAAGGCTGGGCGCGGGTGCGTGGGTGCGTCATGGCGCCGGCCCGGACCGGGAGCTGGTCGTGGGCGAGCCGCCACAGCTGAGCCAGGCGCTGGCCGGGACTGGGTTCGGCTATGACGCGAGACGGCGATCCTGGCAGGCCCGGATGCTCGTCGAGGTGATCCCTCAGGTGCGGGACATCCGGCGGATCGGGAGTGCCGCCCTGGACATCTGTGGCGTCGCGGCGGGGACCCTTGACTGCTATTTCGAGCGGGGCTTGAACCCGTGGGACTTCGCTGCGGCCTGGCTGGTCCTCACGGAGGCCGGCGGCGCGTTCACCGGCCTGGTCGCGGGGCCGCCTCAGTCAGCCATGGTCGTCGCCGCGGCCCCGCCCCTGCACGGCGCCCTCGAGGCGGCTGTGCGCGCGGCTGCCGAGGCAGCCGGCGCCGAAACCGGGTGAGGCGGGGCTAGGCGGCGGTGAACTCGGCCAGCTGGGGGATCCGCAGACCGTGCTCGTCGGCGAGCCGCGCCAGCCCCTCCAGCTCTGCCTCCCGCACCGAGACGAGGTAGTCGTCGCCGGATTCCTGGGCCTTGTGTAGTGACTGGACCGCGCGGGTCGCGCGCTCGGTGATCTCAGCATGAAACTCGGTCATGGTGCACCCCTCTCGGTAGCGCGACATCGGGGTCGCACGGGTCGGGCTGGGTCAAGCCGGAGGTAGGACTCTACGGGGCAGGCGCCCCGTACGGGGAATTGAGGCGTCCGATTTGGGTGAATCTTGAGTGAACCCAGACGGTCCTTTGGCCCCCTGCCACTTCGCACCGTGGACGTGATGATGACGTCCGTTCCGGGATAGGGCACAATCCCCGCCTGCAGTGGGCACAAAACCACGGCGATCTGCGTTACACGGGCGACAGGTCCCCCGGACCCTTCCGGACGGACCCACGAGGCGAGAAATTCAGGGAGAGCGACAGCGATAATGGCGACTGACTACGACGCGCCGCGCAAGACCGACGACGAGCTGTCCGAGGACTCGATCGAGGAGTTGAAGTCCCGTCGCGTCGACAAGAGCGCATCCAGCGTTGACGTCGATGAGACCGAGCAGGCCGAGGGCTTTGAGCTGCCAGGTGCTGACCTGTCCGGCGAGGAGCTGTCGGTGCGGGTGCTACCACGGCAGGCCGACGAGTTCACCTGCTCGCGGTGCTTCCTTGTTCACCACCGCAGCCAGCTGGCCAAGGAGGTCAACGGACAGATGGTGTGCCGGGAGTGCGCGGCCTGAGGGCGATGAGCGACCTGCACCACCAGCACGAGCGCGAGATAGGGTCAGTCCACGTGACTGGCCCTTCTCGCGTCACCGTGCCGATTCGCCGCCTCGACGGCGACCTGCCGGTGCCCTCGTACGCCCACCCCGGCGATGCCGGAGCAGACCTGTATGCGGCCACCCAGGTCACGCTTGAACCCGGGGAGCGGGCACTGGTGCCGACAGGAGTGGCCCTGGCGCTGCCCCCGGGCTTCGTCGGGTTGGTTCACCCGCGGTCGGGTCTGGCCGCCAAGCACGGCGTCACCATCGTCAACGCCCCCGGCACGGTGGACGCGGGGTACCGCGGCGAGATCCTCGTCAACCTCGTCAACCTCGATCCTCGCGAGACCTTCACGGTCCACCGCGGGGACCGGATCGGCCAGCTCGTGGTCCAACAGGTCGCCATGGTGGAGTTCATCGAGGTGGATTCGCTTGACGACACCTCACGGGGGGACACTGGTCATGGCGCAAGCGGTGGATTCGGCGAGCGCATCCAGACAGTGAAGGAATGACCCAGCAGTGAGCATCTTCCGGCGCAGCAAGACCATCAACGACGAGCAGGTCGAGCCGACCAGCGCGGAGGTCGACGCCCAGTCTGGCGAGGAGTCGGCTACCGACGACTCGGCGTCGAGCGCCGCCGTCGCGACTGGCGGTCCGTTCGACTCCGCAGACGTCGACCTGCGCAGTGACGAACGCCTGGACCTCGGCGCCTTGCGCATCAGGGGGGTCGCCGGGATGGAGCTACGCCTGGAGGTCGAGGAGGAGACCCAGCAGGTCGTCGGCGCGACCGCCGTCATGGGTGACTCGGCCGTCCAGCTGCAGGCGTTCGCCGCCCCCCGCAGCGCGGGCATCTGGGACAGCATCCGTCAGGAGATCGCCGAGTCCATCGTCAGTCAGGGAGGCACTGCCGACGAGGAGAGGGGCGAGTTCGGCCGCGAGCTGCGCACCCGGATGCCGTCTGCCGGCCCTGACGGCCGGACCGTTTTCGCCCCAGCGCGGTTCGTGGGCGTCGACGGCCCCCGATGGTTCCTGCGCGCGGTGTTCTCCGGCCGCGCCGCCATCGACGACGAAGCCGCAGCCCCCCTGGTTGCCGTGGTCCGCAACACCGTGGTCGTGCGCGGGGATGCGGCCATGGCGCCGCGCGAGATGCTTGTACTGCGACTCCCCGAAGAGGTGACCGTCTCCTCCGACGGGCTCCCCGACGACGAGCCCGGTCCGGATCACTCCGACGACCTGCGCCCATTCGAACGCGGGCCTGAGATCACCGAGGTCAGGTAGGAACGTCATGGCTGTGCACACGACTGAGACGCAACAGCGCAACCCGTTGGTGCGGCTGGGGGAGCGGCTCACCAAGTCCGTCACCCAGCTCGAGGCAGACGAGCTGAAGGAGGACTCGGTCCGGCTGGGCTGCACGCCGATGAGCCAGCTGGCCGACCGTCAGCTGGCCACCGTCTCGGGCACGGTCCGCGCGGTCACGCTGCGACCGCGGGTCAACGTCCCCGCACTGGTCGTCGACCTCTACGACGGCAGCCGCACGATCAACCTCGTGTGGCTGGGCCGGCGCACCATCGGCGGTATCGAGCCCGGGCGCTACCTTCGTGCGACCGGACGGGTGACCTACTGCCGTGGCATCCCGACCATCTTCAACCCGGCATACGAGATCGTCCCGCCACGTGGCCACTGACTCGGTCAAACCTTCGGGGGAGGCGCTGACCGAGGTCGAGGTCCCCACTGTTGAGGCCCTCATCCGACATCGTCTCTCCACTGTGCTCGGTGGCTGGCGTGGCTCTCTCGAGACGACGGTGCCAACGCTCGCCTTCGTCCTGGGCTGGAGCTGGAGTCACGACGCGAAGACGTCCCTCGTCGCCGCAGGCGTCGTGGTCCTGGTCCTGGTCCTGGTTCGGCTGGCACAGCGTCAGAGCGCGCACTTCGTGCTGGGAGCTGCCCTTGCCACGGCGGTTGCCGCGTTCTTCGTGCTGCGCAGCGGTCGGGCTGAGGACGCGTTCCTCCCGAGCCTGGTCAAGAGCTCAGCCTTCGGCGTCGGCGCGCTGATCTCGATGGCTCTGCGGTGGCCCGTGGTCGGCTTCATGGTGTCGGCGGGCGACCCCTACCTCGCCGAGGACCCCTTCGGGTGGCGCCGTGACCGCGGGCTGGTGCGGGTGTGCCAGCGGCTGACCCTGGTGCTGGTCGTGCTGTATGCCGTCCGGCTGGCTGTGATGCTCCCGCTCTATCTCGCCGGCAAAGTGGCGTGGCTCAGTGTGGCCAGCGTCGTCCTGGGCTGGCCGCTGTGGCTCGCGGCTCTCGGCGTGATGGCTGCGATCCTGCTCCGGGGACGCACCCCGCAGGAGCCTCCCGGCCGCCTCTTGACCGGGGAGTGGGCTTCGCTGGAGCAGCGTGGCTCGGCCGGGCAGGGTGGCTCGACCGAGTCAGATCACTCCGCGCCGCGCGGGACCCGCTGACTTGGGCTGAGCATCGCCTCGAGCTCGTCCTCGAACTCTGGCGTCGAGATGAACAGCAGCTCGTCGTGCGGCTCGAGTGAGTCGTCGCGGCTGGGTGCGATCGGGTGGTCCTCGCGGATGATCCCCACCAGCACCGTCTCCCCGGGGAACGTCACGTCACCGACGCGCTTGCCCGCATACGGGCTGTCCGCGGGGAGCGTGAGCTCGACCATGGTCGCCTTGCCTTGCTGGAACTGGAAGATCCGCACGAGGTCGCCGACACTGACGGCCTCCTCGACCAGTGCGGTCATCAGGCGCGGGGTGGAAACGGCGACGTCCACGCCCCAGGCCTCGTCGAACATCCACTCGTTCTTGGGGTTGTTGACGCGGGCGACGGTGCGAGGGACGCCGAACTCGGTTTTGGCCAGCAGTGACACCACGAGGTTGACCTTGTCGTCGCCGGTGGAGGCCACCACGACGTCGCAGTCGGCGAGCCCTGCCTCGTGCAGAGCAGTGATCTCGCAGGCGTCCGCGAGCAGCCAGCTGGCCTCGGGGATCTTGCTGGCCTGCAGGTCCTTGCGCTCGCGGTCCATGAGCAGGACCTGGTGGCCGTTGTGCAACAGCTCTCGGGCGATCGACCGTCCGACACTGCCGGCCCCGGCGATGACGACTCGCATGATGGTGTCCTTGCTCCTCAGGAGTCCGACGGTGCGGGTGGGGCGTCCAGGATGCGCTCCACGGTCGCGAGGTCGACGGCGAGCACCGCCAGGTGAAGCAGGTCGCCTTCCTGGAACACCGCGTCCGGGCCCGGCAGGATGCCCATCCCCAGACGGGTCAGGTATGCCGCGCGGGTGCCCGTGGCGCTCTCCAGGGCCGTCAGCCGCTGACCCACCCAGGCGGGGTTGACGGTGACCTCGGCGATGACGACATGGCCCGAGGGATCGACAAGCTCGGGGACGTGACCTTGCGGGAGAAGCCGTCGAAGCATCTGGTCGGCGGTCCACTTCACCGTCGCGACCGTGGGAATCCCCAGGCGCTGGTAGACCTCGGCCCGACCGGGGTCGTAGATACGCGCGACGACGTGCTCGACGCCGAAGGTCTCCCGCGCCACCCGGGCGGCGATGATGTTGGAGTTGTCGCCGCTGGACACCGCGGCGAAGGCGTCCGCACTCTCGATGCCGGCCGCGATCAGGGTGTCGCGGTCGAAGCCGATGCCAGTGATCTTGTCGCCCTTGAACGAAGA
>DASYGI010000100.1:0-9463 GCA_035999925.1 Pedococcus sp. | reverse complement strand
CCGGTGCGAATGCCCATCTGACCGAGCAATGAGGCTACGAGACCCAGGAGCAAGACCGGGTGCGACACCTCCAGGCCGGGGCTCATCGTCGGAACCAAGTTGGGGCTCACCAGCCGGGCCAAGCAGGAACGCATGGGCGTGAAGCGCCGCCCGGGTGGTCGACTGGCGGCTACTAGAGACGCATTCCCATTCAGGGGCTCGACTTCCCCGAAGCAATCAGCCCGCAGCCGTCGGACGGTCAGACTGAGGGCGCGGCGCGCTCGTCATGGAAGCGGATGCGTCACGCAGCTCACAACCTATGGCACCCGAGGCGGCTGAATTTCGCGAGCATATGTCCTCGAATCTCGCGAACACCTCTTGGTTGGATTGGAGCCGGTGACGAGAATCGAACTCGCGTGTCCAGCTTGGGAAGCTGGCGCTCTACCATTGAGCTACACCGGCAAACACCGCCCCCAGGCGGTGCGGCAGGCAGTCTAACCGACACCGCGGACGAGACTCACCGCCCCCGGCATACCCCTCGCGTTAGTCTCTCCCCGTGCTGCTGAGCGACCGCGATATCAAGGCCGAGATCAACTCCGGACGAGTGCTGCTCGACCCCTGGGACCCGGAGATGGTCCAGCCGTCCAGCATCGACGTCCGGCTTGACCGGTACTTCCGGCTGTTCGACAACCACAAGTACCCCTACATCGACCCGGCCGAGGACCAGCCCGACCTGACCCGCCTCGTGGAGGTCGACAAGGGTGAGCCCTTCGTCCTGCACCCTGGCGAGTTCGTGCTCGGCTCCATCTTCGAGACGATCACCCTGCCCGACGATGTCGCCGCCCGGGTCGAGGGCAAGTCCAGCCTGGGGCGGCTCGGTCTGCTCACGCACGCCACGGCCGGTTTCGTCGACCCGGGGTTCACCGGTCACGTCACGCTGGAGCTGTCCAACGTCGCGACCCTGCCGATCAAGCTGTGGCCGGGCATGAAGATCGGTCAGCTCTGCTTCTTCCGCCTGTCCTCGCCGGTCGAGAATCCCTACGGCAGCGTGAAGTACGGCTCCCACTACCAGGGACAGCGCGGCCCGACGGCGAGCCGTTCGTTCAAGAACTTCCACACCAGCGAGGTCTGAGGGAAGGGGCGCCGCCGCCGGCCCCTGCGTAGCGAAGCCAATCCGGTGCCCTCCCGGCCCCGAAACCCTTCACGACCAACCCGCGAGACCTCGCGACATCCCCGACGTCAGGAGTCCCGTGGGCGCCGCTCGACTGCTCTGGTCCACCGAGACCGACCGCCCGCGGGCCGTCGTGCTCGTGCTGCACGGCGGCAAGGCGCGCAGCCGCCAACCAGTGCGACCGTGGCAGGCCGCGGTCTGGCGGATGGCCCCCTTCGCCCGAGCCGTGGCCGAGGT
Organism: Pedococcus sp.; assembly: GCA_035999925.1. Classification (GTDB taxonomy): domain Bacteria; phylum Actinomycetota; class Actinomycetes; order Actinomycetales; family Dermatophilaceae; genus Pedococcus. The sequence goes on along the minus strand of DASYGI010000100.1, from coordinate 8,076 downwards.
CGGCGCCGGCGAAGTCGCAGTCGCGACGCTCCGGTATGCCGTCCGCGGCTGGAACGCGTCCGCCGCCAGTCCGCTCACCGATGGCCGTCTGGCACTCGAGCAGATCGGCGCCAGGCACCCGGGCGTGCCCATCGGGCTGCTGGGTCACTCGATGGGTGGTCGAGTCGCCCTGCACCTGGGCGACGACGAGCGCGTCCGGGCGGTGGCGGCGATGGCGCCCTGGGTCGAACGTGCCGACGAGCTCCACTGGCACCCCGGCCTGCACGTGCTGATGATGCACGGCAGCCGCGACCGGATGACCTCGCCGAAGGCCTCGCGGGCGCTCGCCGAGACCATGAGGGCCAACGGGTCTGACGTGACCTACGAGGCGATGGATGGGGAGGGGCACGCCATGCTCCGTCAGGCGGCTCGGTGGCATCAGGAGGCAGCGGACTACCTCGTCACGCACCTGCTCGGACCGGCGGCCTAGCGCTCCTCCGGCGTCGAGACGGCATACCCCTCGACGATCCGCTCCGCTGCGGCGAGCTCAGGGGAGAGGTCGCGATCCTCGGTGCCCGCCGGGAGCGACCCGCAGCGAGCGAAGGCTGCGCCCAGCTCACCTTTGGGGGTGACTCCGCGCATCCGCAGGGCCCGGACGGTGCAGACGAGCTCGACGGCGAGCATCCTGCGGTACGCCACCGTGGCCTCGCCCAGTCGCAGGGCCGCCTGCCCGGCGAAGCTCGCGTCGTCCTCGATCCCGGCCGACACGCCAGCCGTCTGCACGCTCGACGGCGTCGTGGCGACGCTGCGGATGGTGGACAGGGCCGAGGCCGCGACGTACTCCGCGATGAGCACCCCCGACGATCCAGGCGTCGCGTCGGACAGGAACCTCGGCAGCCCGCTGTCGGCGTCGGTCAACGTGTGGCTCACCCGGGACTGCACCGCCTGCGCGGAGCGGGTCAGGGCCAGCAGTGCGGTGTCCACCGCAAGCACCAGGTATGCCGCGTGGAAGCCACCGTGGTGGGTGGCCGTCGGTGCCCCGCTGCCGTCGTGAGCGCCGTTCCCGCCGAACAAGGGGTTCTCCGACGCCGTGTTCGCCGTGGCCTCGACCACCGACTTGAGGTCCGTGACCGTGTCGAGCACCGGTCCGTGCACCTGCGGCCAGGTGCGCAGGCCGAAGAAGTCCTGGATGTGGGCGGGCTCGCCCGGCTGGTCCGCGAGCAGCTCGCGCAAGACACGCGCGACCTCCTGGGCGCCGCGAAAGGGGGTCGCGGCGGCCGCGGTCTCGCTCACGGCCTCGGGGTTGCCTTGCAGGGCAACGAAGCTCAGCGCACACACGGTGTCCGCAGCCCGGGCCAGCGCGTGCAGCGACGCGGCGTGCAGCCCGGTCTCGGCGATCGCGAAGGCGTTGGACGACATCAACGGCAGCGCGTCCGCGGACGTGAGATCGATCTCTGCGCGCGATGCGCCTCCGGCGCGGGCTCGTTCCCCGATCAGCGTGAGTCCGACCTCGGCGAGCGCCGTCAGGTCCCCGGTCCCGAGTGAGCCGTAGCGGTGCACTACAGGCAGCTCAGCAGCCGGAGCGCTGGCCAGCTCGGCGAGCACCACCGCCACGTTCGGGCTGGCGCCGGACCCGCCGGCGAGCAGCTGGTTCGCCCTGACCGCCAGCGCCGCGCGGACCACACGCTCCGGAATGGCCTCTCCCCACCCGGCAGCATGCGAGCGCAGCAGCCGCAGCCCGTGGTCCACCGTGGAGGACGTGGTCTCGTCGCGGGCCGCGCCGACTCCGGTGGTGCGGCCGTAGACCGCGCGCGTCGTACTGACGGCCGCCGCGTTGCGGTGCGCTGCGGCCGCGCGCTCCAGGGCGGTGGCATCGACGACCACCCGCTCTCCACTGGCCGCCCGGGCCAGGCCGTCGAGATCGAGGTGGGCTCCATCGAGGGTTACAGGTTCGCGCACGTGCTCCAGTATCGGGTCAGAACCGTGACGTGAGGGTGGGGGCGCCTGTCTGCGGGCTGGGTTAGGTTGAAGCCCATGATCGCGTTCGACAGGGTGACCAAGCAGTACCCCGATGGCACCGTCGCCGTCGACAACCTGACCTTCGAGGCACCGAGCGGCAAGATCACCGTTCTGGTGGGGCCGTCGGGCTGTGGCAAGACCACCAGCCTGCGGATGATCAACCGCATGATCAAGCCGACCTCGGGGGCGATCACCCTCGACGGCCGGGATACCGCGCGGATGAAGGAGTCCGAGCTGCGACGCGGCATCGGGTACGTCATCCAGCACGCCGGGCTGTTTCCCCATCGCACCGTCCTCGACAACGTGGGCACCGTTCCCCGGCTGCTCGGCTGGGACAAGACGAAGGTCAAGTCCCGGTCGATGGAGCTGCTCGAGCGGGTCGGTCTGGATCCTGCGTTCGCCACGCGATACCCGGCCCAGCTCTCGGGCGGCCAGCAGCAGCGTGTGGGCGTTGCTCGGGCCCTCGCGGCGGACCCGCCGGTCATGCTCATGGACGAGCCCTTCAGCGCCGTCGACCCGGTGGTCCGCGAGCAGCTGCAGGACGAGTTCCTGCGCCTGCAGGGCGATCTGGGCAAGACGATCATCTTCGTCACCCATGACATCGACGAGGCCATCAAGCTCGGTGACGAGGTGGCCGTCCTGCGCGTGGGTGGCCGGCTCGCCCAGCTGGCCGACCCGGCATACCTGCTGGCGCACCCGGTCGACGACTTCGTGGCCGACTTCGTGGGCCGCGACCGTGGCTACCGGGCGTTGTCCTTCCAACCGACTCCGCAGCTGCCATTGAAGTCTGAGCGTACGGTCGCCCTCGGCGAGGGCGTCGACTCGCTGCCCGACCCCTGGGTGCTGGTCGTCGACGAGAACAACCACCCCCTCGGCTGGGTCGAGCCGAAGCGGGTCACCGGCCCGATCAGCAGCGAGATGCTCCACCGCGGCGGCACCGTGGCCCGTGCCAGCGGGCCGCTGCGGACAGCACTCGACGCCGCGCTCTCGAGCCCCAGCCGGCGCGGGGTCATCGTGGACGACTCCGGCGCACTCGTCGGCACGGTGCGGGCCCACGAGGTGTTGACGGCGATCGAGCAGGCAGACCGGCCAGAGCTGGCCGACCCTGCTCTCCCCGGGGCGACGGGAGTAACGGGAGCGGCCGCGTCATGACCTGGTTCCTCGACCACCTCGACGATGTGTGGACGCGGACCGAGCAGCACGTCTATCTCGCCGGCCTGCCCCTCATCCTCGGGCTGCTGATCGCCCTGCCGCTGGGGTGGTTGGCGCGCCGTTACAAGGTGCTCTATGCCCCCTTGACCGCCGGTTTCGGCCTGCTCTACACGATCCCCAGCCTGGCGCTGTTCGTCCTGCTGCCGTCGATCATCCACCGCCAGATCCTCGACCCGGTCAATGTCGTCGTCGCGATGACGCTCTACACGGTCGCGCTGCTCGTGCGCACGGTCGCCGACGGATTGGGCGCGGTTCCCGACCACGTCCAGCAGGCCGCGAGCGCGATGGGCTACGGCCGGGTCAAACGATTCTTCTCGGTGGAGCTGCCGCTGGCCATCCCGGTCATCTCGGCCGGGCTTCGGGTCGCGGCGGTCAGCAATGTCAGCATCGTCAGCGTCGCGGCCATCATCGGCATCCCGCAGCTGGGGCTGTTCTTCACCGACGGGTTCGCCCGCGACTTCTACGACCCACTGGTGGTCGGCATCATCGCCTGCGTCGTGCTGGCCCTCATCTTCGACATCGTGATCATCACCCTGACCCGGATGCTCACGCCGTGGCTTCGAGCGACGGGAGCGCGCGCATGATCCCCATGGTTCTCTCCTGGCTGACCGACGCGTCGCACTGGTCTGGGGACGACGGCATACCGCACCGTCTGTGGGAGCACCTCTGGTACTCCGCGCTCGCCCTCGGTATCGCCGCCGTCATCGCGATTCCCATCGGCTTGGCGATCGGCCACACCGGCCGCGGGCGCTTCTTCGTCGTGAACCTCGCCGGCGCCGCTCGCGCGATCCCCAGCCTGGGCCTGCTCTACCTGATGGTGCTGTGGCTCTTTCCGAAGCTTTCGGGCGACTCCGCCTTCCTCATCCCCAGCCTGATCGTGCTGATCGTGCTGGCCATCCCGCCGATGATGAGCGGCGCGTACGCCGGCGTCGGCGAGGTCGATCCTGCGGCCCGGGATGCCGCCAAGGGCATGGGCATGACCGGCCTGGAGGTCCTGCGCAAGGTCGAGGTGCCCTGCGCCCTCCCGCTGGTCTTCTCGGGGGTGCGGTCGGCGGCCCTGCAGGTCGTGGCGACCACGACGATCGCCGCCGTCGCCGGGCTCGGTGGGCTCGGTCGGTTCCTCATCGACGGCCAGAAGGTGCGCGACTTCCCCCAGATGGCCGCTGGTGCAGTCCTGATCGCGCTCCTTGCCCTGGCGGTCGACCTGCTGTTCGCGCTGGTCCAGCGGTACGTCGTATCCCCCGGTCTGACCGGTCGTGGCCTGGGCAGCGGCCGCACGAAGGGTGAGACCGGCGGGAATACCCACAATGATGTAGTAATTGACTCCAGAACACGTACGGTTGAGACGACGGTCGGCTGACCTCACCAGCTGGCAGAACAGTTAGGGAGAAATCCGTGAAGATGCCCAAGATCGCTGTGACCGTCACGACGGCGGCCGCGCTGATGACGATGGCCGCCTGTGGCAGCTCCGGCAACCCGCTGTCGACCGGCAGCAGCAGCAGCTCCAGCGGCGGGTCGAGCAACGGGATCACCGTCGGGTCTGCCGACTTCCCCGAGAGCGCCCTGCTCGCCGAGATCTATGCCGGCGCGTTGGAGGCCAAGGGCATCAAGGTCACCAAGAAGCTCAACATCGGTGCTCGTGAGGCCTACATCCCAGCCCTCCAGGACGGCTCGATCGACCTCATCCCCGAGTACACCGGTGTGCTGACCCAGTACTTCAACAAGAAGGCATCGGCGAAGGACGCCAACGGTGTGTATGCCGAGCTGAAGGCTTCGCTCCCCGCCACCCTGACGGTGCTGGACAAGTCGGCGGCGGAGGACAAGGACGCCCTGGTCATGAAGAAGTCCAGGGCCGACCAGCTGGGGGTCAAGTCGATCGCCGACCTTTCGGGCAAGGCCAGCCAGCTCGTCGTCGGCGGCCCGCCGGAGTGGAAGACCCGCCTGACCGGCATTCCCGGCTTCAAGGCGATCTATGGGCTGACGTTCAAGGAGTTCCGTCCGCTGGACGCCGGCGGCCCGTTGACGCTCAACGCCCTCAAGAGCGGTCAGATCGACGCCGGTGACCTGTTCACCACCGACCCGAACATCACGGCCAATGACCTCATCGCCCTGGCGGACCCAAAGAGCATGTATGCCGCGCAGAACGTGGTGCCGCTCATCGCCAAGAGCAAGGACACTCCGGCCATCGACGCTGCCTTGAACGCCGTGTCGGCCAAGCTCGACACCCCGACCCTCCTGGGCCTCGTCAAGGAGGTCGTGATCGACCACAAGGACGCCTCGGCGGTGGCCAAGGAGTTCCTGACCAAGAACAACCTCGGCTAACGGCCAGCCCACGGCACGACACAGGCACACGACAAGGGCCGGGTGCGGTCTCCCCCGAGAACCGCACCCGGCCCTTGTCGCGACGGGCGAGCCGCCGGTCAGATCCCTAGACTCGGGGGCGCCCCTCCACGCCTCCAAGTTCCGGACCTTTGAACTGGTTTCGCACCACCATGACCCAGTTCAGCGGTCCGCGCATCCGTGAAACCACCGATATCCGGCGGGGCTGGATAGCCTGAAGCGGTGTTGACCCCCTGCTTCGGACGAGAGGACGTCCTCGCCCAGCTGCAGCTGCTGCTCAGCCGCAGCCGCTGGGTCACCCTCACTGGCCCCCCGGGGTGCGGAAAGACGCTGGTTGCGCGCCACGTCGCGTCGACGGTGCGACGGCACGTCTGGGTCGCCGCCCACGGTCACGAGGGTACGGACAGCCTCCTGTCGCGGTGCCTCGATGCCCTTGGGGCGGACGTGGCCCCTGGCGACTCCCTGATCCAGGCGCTGAAGAGGGCCCTCGACGAGCAGGATCTGCTGCTGGTGCTGGACGGTGTCGACAACATCGACGGTCTCGGTGCCCTGGTCGACGACCTCGTCGAAGAAGCCAGCGCGTTCACCCTGCTGTGCACGGCGACCAGCGTGGCCGGCAAACCGCAGGAGACTGTCCTGCGGCTGCGGCCGCTGCCCATCCCCTGCCCGTCGCAGCCGCTGGAGGGTCCCCTGGTCGAGCTGCTGCTCTCCCGGATCAGCGGTGCCGGCGGCCCCAGCGTCGACCTCGCCGAGCACGACCCGATGCTGCGGCGCCTGCTGACCTCCAGCGGCGGGCTGCCGTCGCTCGTGGAGCAGCTCGCGGTGCAGATCGCCCTCGTCGGCGTGCGCGACGTCGCGCCGGTCGGCACCTTGGCCGCGGCCGTACGCGGCTCCTACGAGCTGCTCGACGAGGAGCAGCAGCGCTGCTTCCGGCGCTTGGCGGTGGTCGGGTGTCCCGTGAGCCTGGACGTCCTGACCGACGTCTGGGGATTGTCGAGGCCCCAGGCCCTGCAGGTGGCTACCGCGCTGGCCAGGCGAAACCTGGTCGAGGTTCTGCCCGACGGGGGTTTCGACATGCTGCCGCCGCTGCGCGAGCTCGGTCAGGTCCTCGCGGCCGAGAGCGGCGATGACGATGCGACCTATGCCGGCCTGCTCGCCTGGGCTGACCGCGTCATCCCCAAGGATGTCAACAGCGGCGCCGCCGACGAACCGTGGCTGGCCGAGCTGCCCCTGGTGCGCAGCGCGGTCGTGCACGCCTGCCTGACCGAGACCGGCCGCGAGCACGGCTACGCCCTGGCGAACCGCGCCTTTTCCTCGCTGTACACCGCGATGCGCACCCGCGACGCCCTCGACCTCCTGCGGGCCGTCCTCGACAGCGGGGACGGGCCGCCGAGCGTCGGCCCCCAGCTCGCCCGACGCGCCGGCATCTGCGCGTCGGAGGTTCGCGGCACCTACGAGGGGCTGCGGCTGCTCGAGCGGGCCGAGCAGCACGCCGTCGCCCTCGACACGACCCAGCGTGACCTCGAGCTCGCGCGCAACGCCGCCATCCGCGCGGAGATGCATCTGGACGCTGGCAACCTCGAGGCCGCCAAGGCCGATGCCGAACGCACCCTCACCCTGGGTCGAGGGGACGCGTACGTCGTGCGGCAGGTGCGACGGACCCTGATGGACGTATGCGTCTCGCGCGGGGACCTGGCCGAGGCACGACGGCTGGCAGCAGCCATCCTGGACTCCCCCTCCGCCGACGAGATGTGGATCGCCCTGTCGGCCCGCACGCTCCAGGCCAAGATCGCGTGGGAGGAGGGCCGCAACGTCGAGGCGGCATCGCTCGCCTCGTATGCCAGGGACCAGGCGGAGTCGCTGCACGAGGACCGCATCGCGCTGCTTGCTGACATCTTGCACCGGCAGGTCACCGGCAGCGGGGGGCCTGTGGTGGAGTCGGAGTCCTTGCCGTGGGCCGTCCGGCTCGTCGTCCAGCTCCAGGAGGCGCGCGAGCTGCTGGCTCGTGGCGACGCTGCCCGCGCAGCCGGTCGCGCGGCCGACATCGTCGTCCTCGCCGACAGCAGCACGCTGGGCCGCGACGGCGTCGAGGCCCGGCTGCTGGCCGGTGACGCCCTCATGGCGATGGGCGAACCCGCACAGGCTCAGGCGGCATACCTCGAGGCGTTGCGTCGGGCTGCCGAGATCCCCATGCCGTTGCGCGCCGCCGATGCCCTCGACGGGCTCGCGGGAGTCCTCATGCTCCTCGGGGCTCCGGCATACCGTCAGCTGGCGGGCGCTGCTGCCGCGCTGCGGTCCAGTCGTCGAGCGGTGGCCCACCCGCGGCCGGGGCTCGTGGCCCCTGTGGGCGTCGTCCGTGACACCCCCAGCGGCTGGCTCGAGTCGGGGCAGCTCTCCGAGACTGGGGTCAGCGCGGTGGCGGCCATGTGTGCCGAACCCGAGGTCAGCGACCTGGTGGGCCACCCGCTGGGGACCTTGACCAGAGCGGAGCTGCGAGTCGCCGAGCTCGTCGCGCAAGGCCACACC
>DASYGI010000099.1:0-17408 GCA_035999925.1 Pedococcus sp. | reverse complement strand
GGCGCGGGGGCCGGTGCTGGGGTCGGGGCGGGTGTCGAGCTGTTGGGGGACTGGTTGTCGCTCTCCTGCTCGGCCTCGGCCCGAGCCTGGTCGACGACTGCGTCCGCCTGGGCGTCCTTCTCAGCCTCGGACTCAGCCGCGTCGCTGTGCTCAGCCGCCTGCTCAGACTGCGAAACCTGCTCCGTGTGGGTGGTCGTCGTGGCCTGGTCCGATGACGGGGGCGTGGCGGACGCCATGCTTGCCGCCCCCACGCCCAGTGCGCTGGCCGCGAGCGCGGCAACAGCCACCGTGGTCGTCTGCTTACGAATGGTCGACTTCATGCGTGATTCTCCTTTGTCTCACAACCACCCCGGACCACCTTGGCCCGGTGGCGTGGACGAGCCTCGCCCGGGCCGATGGCCCAGCGTTACGGTGTCGTCCTGTGGTGCGCGAGCTGGGAGGCGCAGGCCGGATCTCGGCTAGTCGGCGCGCCGACGAGCGTCCATGCCCGTCGCCGCGTGCGCGGTCCCGCGGCAGCATCCGTTGAGCTGCCGCGCTCTCCTTCCGGTCACAGCCACACGCGTTCGACCGGCAATTCTGCTGCCGGCCTAGGCGAGCTGGCCGAGAACCACCATAGAGATCATCCCCAACACACGCATCCGGAAACGTCCCAACTGTCCGGATCGCAAGAACGTGGACCGCTGCGCCCTCGCGGGTCGCCCACACCCACTGCGGACAAACGCTTACATCGAAGCGGTAGAGAACGGGCGGGACAGAGCGACGGCCTGGCGATCCGGCGCTGTAGCGATCACCTTTGCCGAGCAGACCGAGTCCCGTTGCGCCGGAATGGAACTCGCTGCCAGAGTGACTCAGACTTCCGCCGCGACTGTGGCGGTCCGGATCCGCCGGTGGCCGGTCGTCGAAGTGGGCGGCCCTTCGGGAGGCACGGTAGGCGGCGTGATGTCCGGCCAACCGTCTGTGTGCCGATACGCGCGCCACGGCCAGAGTCTTCGGAGCCAGTCGGGCGCAGCCATGCACTCACCGCACTCACCCTCGAGCGCAGGCTGGAGCGCGTCGGAACTACCAGTGTCCGCGAGGGCTTCAGGCGCATCGGTGGGCAGACGGCCCACGTGCGCCTCGCGAACTGGGCGCCATCCCCGGGCAAACGGCGCGGAAACCGATGGGTGCGGCCCATACTCAGGCACGCTCCGTCGGTCTCGCCCCTATTTCTGCGTGGTCGTGCTGCTCATCGTGTCCGTGGACTGGTCCGGCCAAGGCGATCAGAAGGATCGCTGGGGCCGGTCAGCGCGGCGGACCCTACTGGGTTAGGTCCCGTGCCGTGGCGGGGAGCAGTGTGATGGTGTCGTCCTTTGCGTCGTTGACGTAGAGCACGCCGGAGTGCGTGCACCAGCCGGTCAGGGTGAACGTGGCACCGGTCGCGGTGACCGCGTGAAGGACCATGAGCCATTGACGGTTCAGCTGGCAGGTGACGAGACCTTTGGCCGATCCTCGGGTGGCGAGGTCGCGGGTGAGCCGGGTGAGCTGCTCGGCGCTGAGGATCGTTCGCCCGACCGGCTGGGGTTCCTTGGCCGGGGTGGCGAGGTCGTCGGCGAGTGGGTGCCCGCACAGGGCCGCTGCCGTGACCACTGTGCCCTTCGGCAGCGCCGCGGCCGCGCCGGAGGCGGGTCGGAGCTGGGCGTGCAGCATGGATGAGCACTTGGGGAACGGGTCGGTCAGTTGGATCGCTCTCTCGGTGGCCAGCTGGTCCCCCTGGGCGATGAAGTAACGGTTCAGGGCCGGCCAGCCGTTGCAGGCGAGGCGGCGGTTGTCGACGGCGCTCACCTGCCCGGCCTGGTCGAGCAGGAGGAACCGGTAGGCCGGCCCGGCGGGCATGGTGGGGCATCGCTGGTCTGCCGGCAGGTCCAGGCGCAGGTAGTTCAGGTCGCCAGGGATGGACACCTGGTTGTCCAGGGGGAGGCTTCCCCGCCAGACCGAGGCGGCGGACCGGTCTGCGCAGACCACGACCTCGCGAAGGTGCCGGCTCAACGGTCCGGGCGGCAGCGGCAGGGTTGCAGCCGGCGCGGCCGCCTGCTGGCTGCAGTACAGGTGGCTGACCGGGCGGGCCGGGACCAAGGCTCGTTGGTGCGCCGCGCCGGTCAGGACCGCCCCAGCTACCGCGAGCACAGCCACCACCGTGGAGGCGACAACGGCGACGCGCATGCGCCGCGCACGCCCGGCCTGCTCGTGAACGGCCGCCAGTAGCCCGGAGGAGTCCATCGACTGAGGTACCGCAGATTGGAGCTCTTCGCGCAGCCAGGTCTCGACGTCAGACATAGTGGGCACCTTTCCCGGTCAGTGACGGACTGCTGCGCAGCGTTGCGAGCCCCCGCGCCGCCTGGCTTTTCACGGTCCCGGCGCTGCAACCCAGGGCGTCGGCAGTCTGCGCCTCGGTCAGGTCCTCGAAGTAGCGCAAGACCAGGACGGCCCGTTGGCCGCGAGGGAGCTTGGCAAGGGCGGTCATCACGTCCCGCCGTTGAGCTGTGGCCTCCTGGTCATCCCCCTCCGCGGGTTGTTCCGGCAGCTGCGCGGTGGGGGACTCGCCGGTCCAGCGTCGGCGCCACCAGGCCAGGTAGGTGGTCAAAATGACCCTGCGCACGTAGGCGTCGTACGCGCCGTCGGACTCGTGGCGGATCTGGGCCCAGTGCAACCAGGTCTTGGTCAGTGCCGTCTGCACCAGGTCCTCGGCTCGTTGGTGGTCACCGGTCAGCAGCCACGCGGTCTTGAGCAGGGCGGACCCGCGGGCGTTCACGTAGTCCTCGAACGTCGGTGCGCTGTCGACGACAGTCTCAGGTTGCTGCCTGCTCATCGGCGTCACCTCCCCCGTCAATGGTTAGGAGTGGCTGACCAAGTTGAAAGGTTGTCACCATGGCGACCAAAGCGGCTCGTCCGCCGCGGCCAGCAGGCGGCGAGCCAGACTGGCCGCGGCCCGAGGCGTTTGGGCCAGTCGGGCCGCGGCGACCCTCTCAGGCGTGGGTGAGCCGGCTACGGTGGCTGCGGGCCACGACGGTCAGTGCTCCCGCCGACAGCAGCGCCCCGCTCAGCGCCCCCAGGCCGATCTGGAAGTACGGGACCGAGTCGGTGGCTCCCCCTGCCGCACCCGCCGGACCGCCTTCGGTCGACGGCGCGCTCCATCCCGGCCAGGTGCTGTTGTATGCCGGCGGCCCTGGGTTTTGCGTTGGCGCAGCGGGCTCGGCCGGCAGCTGCGTGCTGACGGCGCCCGCGGGCGTCGGCCTGCCCTCGGGGATCGGTCTGGCCGATGCGGGAGGACCGGTCAGGGTCAGGGTGAGAACGGTGGCGGCGCCGAGGCCGTACACGCCGCGACGCAGCGGGCTGGAAGTGGACATGGGGGATCTCCTCGCGTGCAATGAAGTGGGCCTGCGGTGCGTGCTGGACCAGCGGACTGGCGCGTCCCTGGTGACTGCCCCCCTGCGTGGGGCCGGGTCGCTGCGTGCCCTGCTGGGCGCATCGGCCTACACAGGTAAGGAGGGGCTTGACCGCCCAAATGGTTGTCAGGGCTAACTGGGTGTGTGGCTATTCAGGCAACCTCAGTTGAGCGCCGGCGCTGCAGTGAAGGCGGCCAACGCGCCGTACGCGCGCATCGCGCGGATCCGGTCCCCGCCAGATCGTATGCGGCGCAGCAACCGACCCGCTGGCCCTGTTCACCCGCGTCGGCGCAGCTGCCCTCCAGGTACGCGGCCGTGAAGCACGCATCCATGACTGACCGGGACACTTCAACGGACATCTCTGCACCCCCTCTAGCTGCGCGGGTCGGCCCCGTTGGCTGCGACCTGTCATGGGGCACCCGGCGACGGCCCGACGAACAGAGAGCGCGCCCGCACGGGACGTAATACGACCTCTTTTGTCGCACGGCCTCGTCCCCCATAGCGGGTGCGATGCGTGACGATCTATGCGGAAAGGCGTGTGGGATCTCTTGACCGCGACTGTCGCGAATGGGGGCCGGAGTGAAGCTCGGGCGCAGAGTGGGTGGTCGTCGACTGGGTGTGGTCGCCGTGGCCGTTTCAGCCTGGTGAGCATGGCAGCGTGCGCCAACGGGCCCTCGGCGGTCGCGGGCAGCCAGGACTCCCGCAGCGACACAGCAGGCTGGAACGGCGACTCGGTATGGGCCACCAGGGGATCACGCACCGCCGGTATCGACACCCGCCACGCGGCCTGGACCGTTCTGGCTGGCAGGAGCAACGGCCCCGGCGAAACCACGCAACCACCACTGCTCACCCGGACGGTCACCCGCGTGGAGTACGTCGGTCTCGCCCATTGACCAGCTGAAACTCCCCTGATCCCTTCTCCTGCCGGCGCGAACGCACGCCTCTGCCGCGATCCGTTCGCCCTCATGGCGAATACCAGGTGGTCGCAACATCGTGTGCCGACTCGAGGTGATGCCCGAGTCCGAAACCGGGGCAGGCGCCAGCGCGGACCGTCCACAAGAGCGGTGACCTCGTCACCTACTTGCTCGACCTGCAATCGAAGATCTCAACCCGCATTCCGCATCTGCCGCTGCCAGGTGCGGACGTTCGAGCCAATGAGGTCCTAGCGTTGCGTCATGATGCGTAGGACGGGTCTCACCCTCGCTGGCCTTCTTGGCGTACTCATGGTCGCCAGCTCGTTCGGCTACAGGGCCGTCTATGGGAGCTGGTGGCAGACGCCAACGCGTATCCCGTACTGCGGCCGCACCTACGTCGCAGCCAAAGCAGGCCTCACCCTTGCAGACGTCCGGACTCTTGAAAGCCACACAGCGTTGCCTGGCGACCGCCCCTACCCACTCGTCAGCATCGGCAGCGCACCGCCAGTCGTGGGTGGACAGATGCTTGCAGCACTCACCCCGAAGGCGCAGCGAACGAAGCTAGGCGTCCCGTGCACGATGGGCCTCTACCTCAAGACGGGCGGCGATAGGTACACGGCCTACGGCATCACCGGTGGACCATAGGTCGCGCAACACTCGATCTGGCCAAACTGATCTGGCCGCGATCCGCTCGTTCCGATGACAGTGCGTCAGGCCCTGGACCTTGGCCCCAGCCCCGAGCGTGAGATTCCGGCGTGGGTCTCTCCTTCGGATGTCTCGCAGCCTGCGCACGGTGTGCGCCCCGTCACCTGACGGGCTACGGGCGGGGACAAGGCACGTGTGCTGTGAAGGCCGCCCCGGCAAGAAATGTGATGTTCAGGTCTGGTTCAGACGGGCCCCCTAGGAATGGTGGACCGAGCCTGGCCGACGCGTCAGCACCGCCGACCGCAAGGAATCCCCATGTCTACTACCACGACTAGTCGCCCCACCGCCTCGCCCACGCGCCTGCTCAATAAGGTGCCGGAAGTCACGATCTTCTTCTGGGTGATCAAGATCCTGTGCACCACAGTCGGCGAAAGCGTCGCCGACTACCTCAACACCACCCTCGGCTTCGGCCTGACCACCACCACCATCGTGTTCAGTGCGGCCTTGGGCGCGGCCCTGTTCGCGCAGTTCCGGCTGGGTAGGTACGTGCCGGTCGTCTACTGGACCGTCGTCGTGCTCATCAGCGTCGTGGGCACTCTGCTGACCGACAACCTGACCGACGGCCTGGGCGTGCCGCTATGGCTGAGTACCGCCGTCTTCACCGGACTGCTCGTGGCCGTCTTCGGCATCTGGTACGTCCGCGAGCACACCCTGTCCATCCACTCGATCGTGACTGCGCCCCGCGAGGCGTTCTACTGGGGCACCGTCCTCGTCACGTTCGCGCTCGGAACCGCCGCCGGCGACTGGACGCTCGATCTGACCGGGTGGGGGCCCGGCCCGTCGGTGTTGCTGCCCGCGACACTGATCGCGCTGACTGCGCTGGCGTGGCGCCTGGGCGCCGGTCCCGTGGTCTGCTTCTGGGTGGCGTACATCCTGACGCGTCCCCTGGGCGCCAACCTCGGCGACTACTTCGGCTCCGCTCCTGCTGATGGCGGTATCGGTCTGGGCACCATGTGGACCAGCCTGCTGTTCCTGGGAGCAATCCTCGCCACGGTCATCTACCTGAGCGTGACCCACCGCGACCAGATCCCCGCCGAGACCGCCGACGAAGCCCTGCTGCCCGTCAGCTGAGCGAAGGCGTTGTCACCCCAAGGCGTGCCCTGGCGCCCTGGGGTGACAACCCGGCCGCCTGCCGACGAAAGTTCTGATGGCCGCGACGTGCGCCCTCATCGCCGAGGTGCGGACGCCTCTGGCTCACGCAAGATCGTTGCAGCCCGGCTGTCCGGCTGTCCGGCAGCGGCAAAAGGGCACGCACATGACGCTGCCCGCGCTCTTCAACACACCCGCAACCGGTACGCACAGATCCCCAAGGTACTGGGCATGTTTACGCCCGCTGCGGCGTTCCCGTGTCAGGTCTGTTGCATGGAATGAATGTGGAGCGCGGGCGCCTCGCGGGGCAGAACCAGAACCAGCGCTGCCGATCCACGCCTTGATCGGGAGATCCGGAGGCCACAGCTTTCCTCCCAGACGCTGTGTGTCGGGATGCCAAGCGCCTCGAAGCGATGCGGCACACCGACTGCACCCGTGCAATGAGCGTCATGAAGCGAGGCTGCCGACGAATGACAGGTCAGCCCCGCTCTACTTCGAGTCGGTAGCCGTGGCCGCGCAGTGTGGTGATGACTGGGACCGGTGGACCCTCTGGAGCGTGGTCTTGACCGGTCAGGGACAGCTGGCGGCGCAGGGCCGCCAGGGTCACGTCCAGGGTCTTTGTGGAACCGTGCCAATGTTCATCCCAGACCTGCCTCATCAGCTGGTCGCGGGAAATTGCTCTCCCGGCCTCACGGGCCAGTGCGAGCAGCAGGTCGAACTCCTTGGGGCGCAGCTCAATCTCTACGGCACCGAGATGGCAGCGGCGCGCAGCGGGGTCGACCGAAAGCGCTCCGACGGTGATCGGCTCCTGCGACGGTGGCGAGCCCGGGGAATGGCGGCGCAGCTGGGCTCTTAGCCTGGCGAGCAGAACCGAGATGCTGAAGGGTTTGGTGAGGTAGTCGTCGGCCCCGGCGTCAAGCCCGGCGACGATGTCGATATCCCGGTCCATGGCGGTGATCGCGATCATCACGATGTCCGGGTGCCGGCTCCTCAGGGTGCGGGCGACGTCGATGCCATCGACGTCGGGCAGTCCGAGGTCGATCAGCACCACGTCAGGAGCCGGCCCCTGCTCGGCTTCCGCGAGGGCACCGTAGCCGGTACGGCACCAGCGAACCCGAAAGCCGTTGGCCTGCAGCCCGTCTCGAATGCGAGCACCGATGCCGGCGTCGTCCTCGATCAGGATGACCTTGGGGTCGAGCGCTTCCTGGGCGGCCATGGTCGGAGCCTAACGAGCCCTACCTGAGACTCAGCCGTGCTCAGAGCTCTCGGATCTGCTCGACCGCCGGGATGCGCGCGGGGCGTGTGCCGAGAGCCGCTGCACAGCCCAGGGCTGCAACGACGGCGCAGGTCGTCAGGGTCAGGTATGGCCAGGGCAGCGCCATCGCCGACGGCGGTGGGTCGAACACTCCGGTCAGCACCTTCACCAGTACGGCGGACAACGCCCACCCGATGAGCGCGCCACCGATGAGCCCTCCAACCGCGACGACTACCGCTTCGCTCAGCAGCAGGCGCCGGCGTTCCGCCGCTGTGGCTCCGAGGACGGTCAGCAGCGCCGTGGTGCGTCGCCGCTCGGCGAGTCCGACGGCCAGCATGATGCCGCCCGACCCGGCGGCCAGCAGGACCGCGAAGAACAGCTCGAGGCGCGTCAGGCCGCGCAGGTTGACGGAGGTGAGGCTGGACCCGACCTGGGCGCGGGTGGTGGTGATGTCTGTGACGGTCGCGCTGGTTCCCACGAGCGACCGGACTGCTCTGGCAACCTCTGGCTGACCGGTGCCCCCCGTGTCCAGCAGGAAGGAGCCGACGGCATCCGAACGGGTGGCCTTGGCGACGTAGTCGGCATTGGCGACGAAGAAGCTGTCCTTGGGCGCGGTCGGGAACTCCTTGACGATCCCAGCGTAGTGAAACGGGACGGTGATGAGCCGGTGCGTCCGACCGTCGACGAGGCGCAGTCGCAGCGTGTCACCGGGCGTCAGTTGGAAGTCCTTGACCGTCTCGGCACTGACGAGCACCGAGTCTGGGGCTGCGGCGAGTCGCCGCATCAGTGCCTTCGCGGTGCCACCTTGGAAGTAGGCGTCCTGAAGGGCGGTGACGCCGGTGATGCTTTGGGGCCGGACGCCGTAGAGGTCCTGCAGGTCGGCGCCCACGTAAGCAAACCGGTGCTGCAGCGGCTCCACGCGACGGACGCCTGGGACGCGGGCCAAAGCTTTTGCCTCCTGTGGGCCGGTGGTGCCCGATGGCGGCTCGGTGACCGTGACGTCGGCCCCGTTGGTGAGCTGGGCGTCGGCCTCGGCCTGGGCCTGGTAGGTGGCGTTGAAGATCGCCGTAGATGCCGCAAAGGACAGTGCCAGGGCAAGCAGCACGGCCGACCGGGCGATGGTGCGGTGCTGCCGGCTCACGTTCGCGGTCGCGACCCTCGTGAGGCGCCCTGTCAGCGGGGCGAGGGCCCGCCCCAGCAGGGGGCGACCATTGACCATCAGGAGGGTGAGCAGCCTCCACAGCAGGAGTGCCCCGCCGACCCATAACAGGGCCGGGCCCAAGAATGCCCAGTACGACACGGAGATCGTGGCGACGCCCTCGGGGGCCAGGACAAGGGAGTAGTTGTTGCTCCCCGACGCCCAGAACACGCCGCCCGCGGCGGCGAGCAGGATCACGTCGAGCCCCCAGCGCATCCAGGGGGACTTGCCCTTGCGCCCAACCGTGAGCCGGGCCGCGACCACGGTCGAATGGCGCAGGTCGCGTACCGCCGGCACCACGACCGTCGCTGCTGCCACCACCAGGCCGGCCACGAAGGCGACCGCGAACCAGCTGATCGTTGCCGAGGCGGAAACCTCGCTTCCTGCGCCGAACGCCAACCGGCTGGCCAGGGCGCCCAACCCGAGTCCCAGCAGGCCGCCGGCTAGTCCGACGACGGCTGCCTCGACCATGGCGAGCCGCAGCACGGCCGAGCTGGTCAAGCCGCGTAGGCGTAGGAGGGCCTGCTCGGCGCGACGGCGTTCCCCGCCGGTGGCGGCGAGGGCGGAGGTCAGCAAGGCGGCGAGCAGCGCGCCAGGTGCGCCCAGGAACAGGAAGAGCACCTGGGCGTATGCCGCGTCGCTGCGAGCTGCGTCCAGAGCCGCTGCCAGGTTGTCCCCGACGCGGACGGCTCCCGACTGCTGCGCTTCGAGATGGTGCGCGGCCGCGGTGACCTGCTCGTACGCCGCCGCCGGGTCACTCGGCAACGGCGCGGAGCGTCGCACGTGAATCTGCGTGACGACCGCGGTGCCCGACCGGGCGCCGATGAGCCTGTCGAAGGTCTGGGTTGGCAGGAGGACGACGTTGTCTGGTGGTGCGCTGGGCTGGGCACCAGCCGGAGCGCCGACATGCTGGAACAACGTGTCGGCCTGCGGCAGGTCGACCACACCGTCGACCTTGACCGTCGCGGCGGCCCCACCGGGCAGCTGGATGGTGATGGCCGTGCCCGGTTGGGCGTGCAGGTTGGCGGCCGTCTGTTGGGCCAGCAGCACCCCCGAAGGTGCGCCGCTCAGTGTGCGCAGCTGGCCAGGGAAAGCGGTGCGGTATCCCGGTGGAAGCCCCAGCACGACGGCGGACCCGGTGGTCTGGGTCGTGCCGTTGGTGACGGCGGAGAGCCCCGACGCCTGCGCGTACGGGACGGGAAGGGCGGTCCCCACACCCGTGGCGTGCCTGACGGCTGCCAGTGTGGCTGCGACATCGGCGCCGGGTTGGATCTCGACCTGCCAGTCGGTGGCCACGGACCCTATGGCCCGCTGGGTCATGGTCGCCTTGGAGCCGGACAGGAAAGCCCCTAGAGCGGCTATCAACGCCACGGAGACGGCGACCCCGACGGCAAGGGCAGCCAAGCGTGCCCCGCGCCTGCGCAGCAGGCCACGTAGCCAGATCAGGCTCATGCCTTGGCCTTCGCGTTGTCGTGGGTGTCGAGGCGACCTTCGTGCATAGCCCATCGGAACTCGAGGCGGTCGATGACGGCTTGGTCGTGGGTGGCCACCACCAGCGCAGCACCAAGGCGGCTGGTCGCATCCAAGAGGGCGTCCAGAAGGAGGGTGCCGGTGGCTTGGTCCAGTTGGCCCGTTGGCTCGTCAGCGAGCACGAGGAGGGGCTCTTGGGCCAATACGCGGGCGGCCGCGACGCGCTGGGCCTGTCCACCCGAGAGTTCCTCCGGTAGCTGGTCCGCGAGCTCGGAGAGCCCGAGAAGCTCCAGGGCGTGCGCGGCGCGAGCGTCGGCGTCATCGACGTCGCGGCCCTGCAGGACCAGAGGAAGGGACACGTTCTCCAGGACGTCCAAGGTGGGGAGCAGGCTTGGGGACTGAAAGATGACGCCGATCTGGTGCACCCGCGCCGCGGCAGACGAGTCCAGCCCGGGCCATTCGACGCTGCCGCCCGTCGGCGGCTCAAGTCCAGCCATCAGGTGCAGGAGGGTCGACTTGCCAGACCCGGAGGGACCGGCAAGGGCGATGCGCTGGCCGGGCAGGATTCGGCAGCTGGTGCCGTGCACGGCGACGATGGCCTGTGGGCCGGTACCAAAGGTGTGGGACACCTGGTCGCAGACCACCAGGGGGTTCTGGCCTGTAGTCATGTGAGCGTCCCATCGGTGAGGTGCACGGTTCGGTCGGCGCCGGACGTCACCGCGGTGCTGTGGGTCAGAACGAGCACCGCGGTGCCCTCCGCGGCGTGGGCCTGAAGCAGGCCGAGAATCTGTTGTTCGGTCGCGCCGTCGAGCTCGCCGGTGGGTTCGTCCGCGAGCAGCACCGACGGGTCGTTGGCCAGGGCCACGGCCAGACCTGCGCGGGCCAGCTCTCCCCCGGACAGCTGGTGGGGCAGCGCGTCGCGTCGCCGGGTCAGACCCACGGAGTCCAGGACGTCCTTGGTGGTGCGCCGGGGTGAGGCTGTCCGGGCCAGGGAGACGTTCTGGGCGACCGTGAGGTGTCCGATCAGGTTTCGCGACTGGAGCAGGACGCCGATGAACTGTGCCCTGAGGCGGGCTCGGTGCGCCTCGGGTCTGTGCGTCAGTCGCTGACCTGCGACGTGAACGGTTCCACCGGCGGGTTCGTCGATGCCGGCCAGACACGCGAGCAGCGTGGACTTGCCCGACCCGGAGGGTCCGACAACGGCGACGATCTCGCCCGGTTCGACCCTGAGCGAGACACCTTTGAGTGCGAGCGTCTCCTCCTCGCCAGCCCGGTAGAAGCGGTAGAGCTCCCGGGCGTCCAGACCCGTAAGGGTGGGTGCGTGCCTCATCCGGCCCACCGGACGGAGTCGGACACCAGGCGCCACGGGTCGACGTTGTCGGCGTTCGTTGGGCCGAACAGGGTCAGATCCAGACGCAGTCCCCCGTGAACGAAGATGTACCGCTCGAAGGCATCACGTACCACCTTGCCCGTCACCGGGTTCGGCGCAGAATCCCCCTGGTAGGTCAGCAGAAGCACTGGCTGACCCGCTCGACGCACCGTGGTGATCCCCCCCAGCGCGAACTTGGGTACCACTCGCTGCAGGCTGGGGACATCAGTGGATCTCACGGAAGCCGGGCTGGGTGTCGCGCTGGAGGCCGTGACCCGCACCAGCACGCCGTTGAGCTTGTCGGTGAACATCGTGACATCACCGCTGACGCTGCGCGCCCAGCCCTCGGGGACCTTGACAGATACGGGCTTGCCGGGCACCGAGAAGGCCACGTATGCCTGGGTGTCCGGGATGTCGCCCGGCGGGTTGGACTCAGTGCCTGCCGGCTTCGGAGCGGCGCCCGCCGCTGCGGACTGCGAGGCCGACGGCGACAACGGCCCAGCGGTCCCGGTCGAAGTGCCACTTGGCCCTGCAGAGGGTGAGGAACACGCGGCAATACCGGCGGCCACAACCACGGCAATAGCCGTGCCTCGCAAGCGGGACAGGGGGGAGGTCATGAAGACTGCTTCGTCAGTTCGAGCACTCGACGACCATAGGCAGGCTCGGGCAAACGCCTAGGGCCCGGATGGTTAGAGGACGGCAAAGCCCGACCATGGGAGCTCGCAGCCGGCCGCCCGGCAGTCGCGTCCGCCACTATGGGGCCATGCGCCGCTCGGTACGCCATGTTGCTCTGATCGCCTCATGTGTCGCGTTGCTGGTGCTTGGCGTGCCGCTCGCCGTGGCCATCCGGTGGGTAGTGGTGGACCAGGAGCGGGGCGAGCTGACCCGGGTCGCGCTGGCCGCGAGCGCTCACCTCGATCTCGCCTCCCATTTGACCGACCCCCTGGAGGTCCCTGCCTCCGAGCCGGGCACGCTTGTCGCCGTCTACGGGGTTCGGGGCAACCGTGCGCAGGGCACGGGGCCAGCCGCGGCAGATGCGGTGGTGCGGCGCGCGACCTCCGGACAGGTCGTCGACCAGGTCATCGGCGGCGACCTCGTGGTTGCTGTACCCGTCAGCCAGCAAGAGAGAGTCGTGGCCGTGGTCCGCGCGGCAGCTCCACGCAGCACGGGGTGGCTGCGGACCGGGTGGCTGTGGGCCGCCCAGCTGCTTGCCTCTGCTGTGGCTCTGACCCTGGCAGCCGTGGTGGCTCAGCGACGCGCGACCCGACTGGCTCGCCCTCTTGAGGAACTTGCCCAGGTCTCGGTTCGGGTGTCCTCCGGCGACTTCACCGCCCAGGCCGACCGGGCCGGCATACCCGAGCTCGACCAGCTAGCCGTGACGCAGAACGAGATGGTCAGGGCGGTCGCCGCCATGGTCGACCGCGAACGCAGATTCGCCACCGACGCCTCACACCAGCTACGAACACCATTGACCCGGCTGGACCTCACCCTTGAAGCCGCCAGCGAAACCGACGGCAAGCGACGAGACGAGCTCATCGCCCAGGCCCGCTCCGAGGTCGCTGGCCTGGTCACCACCATCCAGGACGTGTTGGCCCTCGCCCGCTCATCATCGGCCGCGGCGGACCAACCACAGCGTTCCGTGACCCTCGGCGAGCTCGCCCAGGACATCGACAGCACCTGGCACGGGACCTTCGCCGCAGCCGGTCGCCGGCTGGTCATCGAAATGCCCGCCGACCTCACCGCGCTGACGGTGCCCGCCGGTGTCGCCCAGCAGATCGTGGCCATCCTGATCGACAACGCCTTGGCGCACGGGTCGGGAACCGTCACGCTACGAGGGTCACGACGAGGCGGCGTGCTCACCGTGGAAGTGAGCGATGAGGGAACAACCCGGCTGACCGCGGTCGAGATGTTCCGGCGGGGTGTCTCTCAAGCGGACACACCGGGTATCGGCCTGGCCCTGGCCCGAGAGCTCGCCGAGTCCGCTCAGGGTCGGCTCGTCCTGGCGGCTGGCTCACCCACCACCTTCGCCTGGATGGTCTTCGAGACCCCGGTCTCACCTCCCACGGCGATCGACCCCACAGGCGCACCGCACGCCTGGTGATCAGGGACCGTGCACCGCCGCCTGAATGCCGTCACAGGTCCCGCACAGTCGCGCACCGTATGGTCGGTCGATGACTTCGCTGGGTGTCGCCGATGGCTAGTTCGGTACTGACCGATCCTCGCCGGCACCCTGATGCCGCGGACCCAGCCCTGGTGCTGGCCACGACCAGCCGGCGCAGGGTCTGGCTTGTGCTGGCCTGCTGGGCGGGTCTCTGGGCCTTGCTTGCCGGACAGGGTGGCGCCTACTCGTGGCATTACTTCGCCCTCGGTGCCCACCTGCTCGCCCACCCAGGCGTGGCCGGAGGCGGCCTGCACCTGTACGCCGCGCATCCAGAGCTTCAGATCGGGCCCCTCGCCCTGGCCGTGGCCGTCCCAATCTCCGCGTGGGGCGGTGGCCCGCTGGCCCAGGTCCTGCTCAGCGCCACCGGCCTGCTGCTGCTGAAGGTGGTCGCTGACGTCCGCGTCCGCATCACCGCAAGAACGACGCCACCCCTGCTGTTGCTGACCAGCGGGATGCTGATGCTGCCCATCTGGTCTCAGGTGGCCACCCACTTCACCCACCTCGACGACGCACTCGCGCTGGCCTTCTGCGTTGCAGCGGGCGCCGCCATCGTCGCCCGGCGACCCCACCTGACAGCGCTGGCCTTGGCCGCCTCCATCGACAGCAAACCCTGGGCGCTCGGCTTCGCCGCCCTCATCATGGTGCTGCCCCGCGAGCAGCGCCTACGCGCCGCCCTGCTCACCGCAGCGGGGACCGCCCTCGCGTGGCTCCCGTTCGTCCTAGCCGACCCCCGAACACTGCAGCTAGGCCGCTTCACGATCGACAACGTGGACAGCTCCGCGCTGCGAGCCCTAGGCGCGCACACCGCCAACACCCCCTCATGGGACCGGCCCGCCCAGCTGGCACTGGGGCTAGTCGTGGCCGCCGTCTGCGTCCACCGCGGCCGCTGGCACGCAGTCCCCCTCGCGGTCATCGCCTCCCGCCTCCTGCTCGATCCGGAGACGTACCCGTACTACAGCTCGGGGCTGCTGGTCGCGACAGTGGTCACGGATCTCCTGCAGCCACAACGCCGCCTGCCCCTGTGGACCGCCGCTGCTGCCGCCTGGTTCCTGCTGGACCGCTACGGCTCGGTCGTGCTCTCCCCCACCGACCTCGGCATGCTTCGCGCGGCATACTGCATCGCGGTTCTCACGGCACTGGTCGTGGCGCGTTCCAGACACGACGCCTCGCCTGCCTCCAGGGCAACATCGACTCTCAGCCGGTTCTCGACCCCGCGGGCCCTCTAAGGAAGGCATGACCATGCTCGCTGCCAGGGTCGCTACCGTCACGGCCCTGATGCGACGCGCAGCAGTGATCGTGCTGGCTTGCCTATTGGCTGGCGGTTGCGGCACATCGACCCTGCCGGAGTCGGAGACAGCTGCTCCCTCGTCATCCGAGCCCGTGCCCACTGACGCGCATACGGGCGCAAGTCAGGATGTATCCGCCCAGCAGTGCGCAGGCCAATGGCCGCTGACCACCGATCGGGCGATCATCGGATGCCGACCGGTCAATCCACCTGACACCAGTGTCGTCGGCCTCTTCGTCAACGACGGTGGCAGCCTCTACGGGCTGAACGGCACTGCCCTCGGCGACGCGAGTGGGAACTACAAAGATCTCCACACAATCTGGAAGCCGGGCACAGACACCACCGGGCTTCAAGATGCGGCGCGCGAGCTCTGTTGAGGGAAAGGACATCGTCGTTCACGTTGCGCGGCGCTTAACCCGTGACGGTGGGGCGGACCCGCGACCGTTGCAGCCTCTCCCGATCAGCGGCCTACGAACGAGTAGTAACCGGGGACCACCCACTCACGCGACGCAACGAAAGTGACCCGACGGTCCGACGCTGTGCCATCTCGGCTACGCTGGCCGCTGCGTGGCTGGCTGGTGTTGCGGTGAGGCTTCCAGCGATGGTTTCAGCCATGCTCCGCCCTCGTGGCGTATGGCTGAAACTCTCTGACCTGCACAAACACCCAATCCGTGGGCTGCTGTGGAGCGATGACCTGGGTCGCCATCTCCCTGGTTTCGGAACGTCCGAATTTGGAGTTCGGGAGCAACCATCGCTCCTCCCCTGGTCTGGAGTTCTCGCCTTTCGGGCCGTGCGCCGCCTGGTCCACCAGCGTGCCAAACGACCGGATCTGGCTCCTCGGGCGACCGAGTGCGCGTCGAACCGGAGCGCGCGTTCCGGCGTCTTGCCTGTTAGCCGACCTCGGTCAGGTGCCAACCTGGCGTCTCGCGTGGTGCGATCGCTGACCTCTCACCTCGGAGGAAGGCCCTTGCTGGCGATGGGGTGTCCCTGGGTGGTCGACAGCTCGTCGTCGAAGGCGCCCCACGCGGCCGGGGGCTCGGACATGATCCTCACCGCTTGGGCGGCATCCGAGCCATTCAGCTGCAGCGGATAGTTCTGCCCCAGCCCGATGGTTCTCGACGTCACCGCAACGCGAACACCCTGATTGGTCATCAGAGTCTGCGGCGTCGTCGCCAGGGTGCTGTCGCCCATTGCCATCGGACACAGCTCCTTCCCCCCACTGACGCGCGGAACCGGAAGGCCCGTCAAGGAAACCGAGTGGTCGTATCGGTCACAGAACCCAACCGGGACCTTCCAATAGGCGAACAGGACGACCGGGGTGCCGAGGTCATAGCTGCGATCACTGATGTTGGTGATGGTGTAGGAGCCCGCCAACGTGGGGCCGGTGACCGACTGCTTCCCGGGCGACGTCGGACTCGGCTTGCTGGTTGCCGGCGTCGTGATGGCCTCATGCACTGCCAGCACGAAGGTGTGCCCAGCCTTGTCGGTCACCTTGCTGGTTCCGACCCACGACGCGCCGGTCATGAATGGGATCGGGTCGTGGAGTCGCTGGACCGGGTGGGCCGGGGTGAGGGCGCGATCGCGAAATGCCCCTGAGACGACCGCACCCCCCACCCCTAGCACGGCGGCCAGCGTCACAGCCGTGGCCGCGAGGCGCGCCCGCCGCACTCGCACGGCATACCTCCGTGCTCCCTCGATCAGGTTCTCCGGCTCGACCGACCGAAGCGCGGGCTCGTGAAGCAGCTCGACGAGCTGGGTCTCTAGTTCAGACATCACGGGCCTCCTCGTCGCTCAGGGCTGGACTCGTTCGCAGCGTCGACAGCGCACGCGCTGTCTGGCTCTTGACCGTCCCGACACTGCAGCCGAGCGCTTCGGCTGTCTGCGCCTCGGTGAGGTCGTGGAAGTACCTGAGCACCACAACCGCCCGCTGACCTCGAGGCAACGGTGCCAGTGCGTTCAGCAGATCGCGGCGCCGATCCACGGCTGCCTCGTCATCCTCGCGGCCGTCTGGCGCACGCTCGGGCAACCGTTCGGTGGGGTACTCCGCCGTCCAGCGCCGCCGCCACCACGAGATGTACGTCGTCATCATGACCTTGCGAACGTAGGCGTCGTAGGAGCCCTCCCCGACCTCCACGATCTGACCCCACCGCGGCCAGGTCTTGCCCAGCGCGGTCTGCACCAGATCCTCGGCCCGCTGGTAGTCGCCGGTGAGTAACCAGGCCGTGTGCACCAGCGAAACACCCCGGGCCGCGACGTACTCCTCGAAGCTGGGGCTCGCCGTGGAACGAGGCAACGTAATCATCTCCCTCATACCAACCACCTCCGCCCTTTGGAGGTAAAAGCGGTTTGGCCCCCTAATTGGTTGTCAGGGTCACTGTTGTCAGACTGGCCCCGCCGCTGCGTCTGTCCTTCATCAGGGCCCTCGCCGGCGACGGAATGCTGGATCTCAACATGCAGGCACTCGAAACCGTCCCGGTGAAGGTCGAACCGAAAACCCTTGAGATGACCGGCCTCTACTCTGCTCCCGCCGGAACCGCGCC
>DASYGI010000098.1:0-1737 GCA_035999925.1 Pedococcus sp. | reverse complement strand
GCCCTCGAACTGCGGCTCACCGAGCTTGACCGACACCACCGCGGTCAGACCCTCGCGGATGTCGTCGCCGGTGAGGTTGTCGTCCTTCTCCTTGAGGATGTTCTGCTTGCGCGCGAAGTCGTTGATGAGCTTGGTCATCGCGGCGCGGAAGCCCTCCTCGTGGGTGCCGCCCTCGTGGGTGTTGATGGTGTTCGCGTAGGTGTGTACCGACTCGGAGTAGGCCGTGGTCCACTGCATCGCCAGCTCGAGCGACAGCTGCCGCTCGGTGTCCTCGGACTCGATCGAGATGATCTCGGCGTGCACCGGCTCGGACTTCTTGGACGCCACCAGGTGGGTGACGTAGTCGACCAGGCCGTTCTCGTACCGGTAGGAGACCTGGCGAGGCTTCTTCTCGGCGGCGTCCACCGTCTCGGCCTCGTCGGCCGCGCTCTCGGGCTCGCGCTCGTCGACCAGGTTGATGGTCAGCCCCTTGTTGAGGAAGGCCATCTGCTGGAACCGGGCCCGGATCGTCTCGAAGTCGTACGTCGTCGTCTCGAAGATGTCGCCATCGGCCCAGTAGGTGATCGTGGTCCCGGTGCGGTCCGAGGCCTCCTGCTTCTCCAGGGGCGCCACCGCCTCACCGTGGTCGAAGGTGACCCGGAAGGCGTGGCCCTTCTGGAATACCTCGGCATCGAGGCGCGTCGACAGGGCGTTCACGACGGACGAGCCGACGCCATGCAGGCCACCGGAGACCTTGTAGCCGCCCCCGCCGAACTTGCCACCCGCGTGCAGCTGGGTCAGGACGAGCTCGACCGCGGACTTGCCCTCGGCCGGGTGGATGTCGGTGGGGATGCCGCGCCCGTTGTCGGCCACCCGGACGCCGCCATCGGCCAGCAGGGTCACGTCGATGGTGTCGGCGTAGCCCGCGAGCGCCTCGTCGACCGAGTTGTCGACGATCCCCCAGACGAGGTGGTGCAGGCCCCGTTCGCCGGTGGAGCCGATGTACATGCCGGGACGCTTGCGCACGGCTTCGAGCCCCTCGAGCACGGTGATCGCGCTGGCGTCGTACTCCGTGCCGACCGCCACTCCGGCGAGCTGAGCCTCGGCTGCTTCGCGGGCCTTTTCGGCCTCGGCGGCCGTGAGGTGCTCGACAGGGCCGTCGCTGGGCAGGTTCTCGTTGGGCGTGAGGTCAGCCTCGGACACGGTGCTCCTTCTCTGATGGCATGCCGGACGGGGGTCAGAAAACCGCGGATCCCTGTCTCGGTGCCTGCTCATGGTTCGCGACCAGACTGGAGACCAGCTGGCCGCGAATTCACCTCGTAGTCTACCTGTCGCCACTGCCGCAGGGCACGTCAGGAGGCCCGTGAGCGCGCATTTCGGGCAAATAATGACCCTGGGACAGTCCCCGGTACGTGACCGGCCCCCTCAGCGCCCGATTCTGGCCTTCCTGGGCGCCGAACCTCGGGCGGGTGCCCGGGTCACGCGTCGAGCGTGCGCTGGAACAGCGTCCGCAATGCCTCCGGTATGCCGTGCTCGGACACGGTGACCTCCTCAGCGTCCGGGGGGCAAGCCACGTGGTAGACGAAGGAGTCCGGCACAACCCGGTGCTCGGGTTGCGCGGCCAGCTGGGTCAGACCGTCACCGGCGAGCAGGTGACGCCAGTCGTGGGCGTCGGGGTCGGGCAGGTCGTCCAGGGCGACCGTGCGCTCCTGGGGGACCCCGGCCAGACCGCCGCTTCGCCTGAGCCGGAGGACGGCC
>DASYGI010000097.1:0-9253 GCA_035999925.1 Pedococcus sp. | reverse complement strand
ACTTTTAATCCGTAGGTTGTGGGTTCGAGCCCCACGGGGCCCACAAACATGCATGTATTGCTTCGCCTGATGCTTGACGTTTGGCCTTCGGCTGATGCCTGACGGTGTTCCGGTTGATGGTTGACACCTGTTCCGGCTGATCGTTGACGCTCTTCCTATGAAGGAGATGAGCGTGGCGGAGCAGAGGTACAAGGCGGTCCCCGCGGTGATCGGCGACGGCCGACGATCGGCGAGGTCGCACAGGCCGGGGGTGCTTCCGACGCCACGGCTGGCGTCGCATCCTCGAAGGGGCCCAGGACGCTGGGATCCACTCTCTGCCTCGGGTCGGTGGCCGTGCGCAGGGGCGCAGCCGACGTCAACAACCCCGTAGTCCACCGCAGAAATCCCGACCACGGCCAGTGCATGCGAACGTTCAAAGGGCGTCCGGGCAGCTCGGGACCCTGAACGAGAGTCCCGCACCAACGTCTCACACCCACGCACCGATGCCTCACGCGCCCTTTTCAGGACTTTGGGCGTTCGGTGTCCAGCCAACCAGCGATGCGCGGCTCCAAGGACGAGATCACAGCCGCGAGGACCAACCAGATGATCGACCGCACCCATCCGTGGCTGTAGGCCGCTGGCGAAAGGCTCCTCATGGGCGCACCGATGGCAAGGAGAACACATAGCGCCGACACGGATCCGAAGGCGATCCGGATGAGGGCAGCACGGGGCGTGCGCGTCGTGGGCGCGGCACGGTGGAAACCCCACGTGATCACCAAGAATGTGACTCCGACAACTGACGACCATGGTGTCCAATCGCCAACTGCCAGAGCAAGGGTCACCACCGTGCCCACACCGGCAAGAAGAAGAGCCGCACGGACGGCCCCATCGACGGGGCTCGCCGACTGGTTCGCCTGTTCCACGGAACGTGACACGGCGGCAAAGTATCGGAATCCGCGGCCGGGCATGTTCGGTTCCAGGCAAATCTGCACCTGCTCGACTGTCCGGAAGTGGCTCCGCCGGGCCGAGTTGAGGGCAAGATCTCGCCAAGTAGCGGCGCGTCGCGATAGCTGACCCCTATCGTCGCCACGTGCGGCTCTCGGTTCGCGGCTTCCTCTTCGCTCGGTTCATCGCGATGGTGGCCTGGTCCCTCTTACTCATGGCCGGCTTTCTGACGTACAGCGCTCTCGAGCCCCACCTTGGCAGCGGCATGGAGCGCTGGGTCGCCAGTTTG
The DNA here is from genome assembly GCA_035999925.1 of Pedococcus sp. GTDB lineage: Bacteria > Actinomycetota > Actinomycetes > Actinomycetales > Dermatophilaceae > Pedococcus. Next base: position 8,040 of record DASYGI010000097.1, on the reverse strand, counting down.
GCCACCCTCGCCGGCTCGATCTGGCTGGGCAAGACGACCCAGCAACATGCCCTCCACTGGTTGGATCCTGACGGCGAACTCCGCCGCCAGGTCCGCGAGCAATCCGAGGTGGCACGACGCGAGCCGTGAGCTCCGATGGCGCGACCCGGGCTGATGTCGCTTCCTACCGGACTTGCCTCACTCGGCGACCGTGATTGGGGGTCGCATACCGAGCCACTGCTCGGCGCCCCAAGCCTGGAACCGCTCGACCTCCAGGAACCCCAGCTTTGCCGCGACGCGCATCGAGCCGCCGTTGGCGCTCTGGATGGTGAGCACTACGGGCTCGCCAGGAAGTACGCTCCCGACCCATTCGAGGACCGCCGCGCAGGCCTCAGTCGCATACCCGAAACCCCACGCCTGTTCCAGGAACAAGTATCCGAGTTCGAGCTTCCCCGCGGCAGCCGGTCGGCGGTGCTGCGTAGCTCTTCTCACCAGGAGGTGGCCGACCTTCACCCCGTCAAGCTCAACAACGAAACTCCCGATCCAGCGCTCCGGCACCTAGGCACCTCGCGCTCAAGCTCGTCACGCGGCCGTGGGCCACCGAGGAAGTTATGCACCTGCGCAGACGGTGGGCAAACGTACCGACGGAATCTCGTAGGCTGCCCGCCCATCACCGGCGCGCGCTCAAGCGAGTTCACCAGACAGCGAGAGGCAAGGGCATACCCATGCTCATTCGAACCTACGAAACCCGCGACCAGGCGGCCATCCTCCGGTTGACCGTGTCGACGTTCGAACCCTTCTACGAGAACTACTTCCGCACCCTCATGGGTGAGGCAGTCTTCGCCCACCAACACGGCGCCTGGCGCGAGGACTACAAGAAGCAGGTCGCGCACCTGCACGATCCTCAGAGCGGCAAGCACGTCGCGGTCTGCGACGTCGACGGCGACCTCACGGGCTATGTCGCGTGGGTCGTCGATCCCGACCGGCACCACGGCGAGATCGACATCCTTGCCGTCTCGCACACGAGCCGCGGGCAGGGCACCGGCCGGGCCCTCTGTGAGCACGCCTTCGCCGACATGAGGGCCCAGGGAGTCGAGGTCGTCGAAATCGGCACCGGTGACGACCCGTTCCACCAGCCTGCTCGCGCGCTGTACGAGAGCCTCGGCTGCACCCCCCTGCCGGCGGTCGTCTACTTCAAGGAGCTCTGAGCCGGCACAAGCCGGTCGACCCTGCGTCGCTCAGGCCGAGGTCGAATGCAGGTGCCGGACGCCGTGCACCACTCCGGCGGCCGGGCGAGACGGGACAGAAGGGAAGGACGGGGGCGGGGGGCGGGGGCGATGTCGAAGGTGCTCATGACGTCTAGGTTCACCGGGGGCCGTGTGCCCCTCCTGTGCGCTTCCTGTGAACGCATGACTGGCCGGGCCTGAAGGGAGCCCACCGCGACGAACACCTGCGATTGACCCGCCCGCAAAGACCCGAGAAGGTTGGGACATCCCCTCCGTGGGCCTCATCGCAGGAGCGTTGCCATGACCGAAGTCGTTCTCTTCCATCACGTTCAGGGACTCACCACCGGTGTCCTGGCCTTCGCCGAGGCGCTCCGATCGGACGGTCACGTCGTCCACGCCCCTGACCTTTTCGAGGGAGAGCTGCCACCGACCATCGAGGACGGCATCGCGCACGTCAAGGCCGTGGGTTCGCAGACCCTCGCCGAGCGCGCAGCCCGCTCGCTCGAAGGCCTGCCTGATGCCCTGGTGTATGCCGGTTTCTCCTGGGGCGCTGCCACGGCTCAGGAGTTCGCGCAGACCAGAGACGGTGCTCTGGGCGCGCTGCTCTACGAGGCCTGCCTGCCGATCACAGGCGAGTGGGCGGTCGGCCCATGGCCCGACAATGTCGCGGTACAGATCCACGGCATGGATCAGGACCCGTTCTTCGCCCTGGAGGGCGACCTCGACGCCGCCCGTGCCCTCGTGGAATCAGTCGGCCCAGAGCGCGCCGAGCTTTTTGTCTACCCCGGCGACGGACACCTGTTCACCGACAGCTCGCTGCCGGCCTATGACGCCGAGGCAACCGCGCAGGTCCTGCAACGCTCGCGGGAGTTCCTCAACCGCCTGGGCTGACGCGGCATACCCCCACTGCAGTTCAGGGGATGGGCACGACCGCGATGCCCCCTGTTCACCCGACCCACCTAGGTTCCGAACCACCAGGAGAGACCCCACCTAGGAGAGGTTCCCGATGAACACGGTTCGCACCAAGGCCGCGATGCTCGCGGTGCTCGTCGCCGCTGGGCTGGCTGGCACCGCCGGCGCCCAGGCAGCCGAGACCACCTCGCACCCCGCCACCAACACCGCGTTGGCCGACAGCTTCGGAGCCGTCACGCGGAGCACGCCGTGGCAGCAGACGAGCAAGCTCAAGCTCAATTTCCCGACGTATCACACCGAGGGAATCGCCTTCTCCAGCAAGCACATCTTCCTGTCGGCCGTGCAGATCCTCGAGCCCACGGTCAAGTACCCGACACCCCAGGGTGGCTACGACCGCACCCCCGGCAAGGGGATCGGCCATTTGTTCGTCATGGACCTGGCCGGCCACCTGCAGAAGGACATCACCCTCGGCGAGGGCGACATGTACCACCCCGGTGGCATCGACTACGACGGTCAGAACGTCTGGGTGCCCGTCGCCCAGTACCGCCCCAACTCCAGCGCCATCATCTATCGCGTCGACGCCTCCAGCCTCGCCGTGCACAAGCAGTTCGAGGTTGCCGACCACTTCGGCGGGATCGTCATGAACAAGCAGTCCGGCCACCTGGTCGGCAACACGTGGGGCTCGCGCCGGTTCGCGGAATGGAACCTGCAGGGCAAGCAGCTCAAGACCTGGGACAACCCCAACTTCTTCATCGACTACCAGGACTGCCAGTACGTCCCGACGGGCAAGATGCTGTGTGCCGGCGTCACGAACCTTCCGCAGACGCCCACCGCTGGGGGCACAGCCGCCACCTATGAGCTCGGCGGCATCGCCATGATCGACCTGACCAGCGAGCAGGTCACCCGGGAGATCCCGTTCCAGCAGTGGTCAACGGCCGGCCACGTCGCCACCCGCAACCCCTTCAAGATGACAGCAGACGGCAACCACCTGACCATGCGGGTCGCCCCCGACAACGGCGACGAGGGCAACGGCACCGAGATCCTCACCTACGAGGCGACGGTCGCCCCCACGCACTGACCGAACGAACTGCCCGGTGCCACACTGGAGAACGTGAGCAACGTCGAGGCGCGTCCCGAAGAGCTCCTCTGCCCCCCGGGGTCAGGCCAGCCTGACCCCGGGGCAGGCGTCGTCGAGGTGCTCGAGCCACGCGAGGTCCCGCTCGGTGGCCCCAGGGCGATGACCGTGCGCCGGACCCTGCCCCAGCGACAGCGGTCGTTGATCGGCGCGTGGTGCTTCGCCGACCACTACGGCCCCGACGACGTCAGCGAGACCGGCGGCATGGATGTCCCGCCTCACCCGCACACCGGACTCCAGACCGTGAGCTGGCTGTTCAGCGGGGAGATCGAACATCGGGACAGCCTCGGCACCCACGCCTTCATCCGCCCCGGCGAGCTCAACCTCATGACGGGCGGGCGGGGGATCGCCCACTCGGAGGTCTCCACGCCCGCCACGACCATCGTCCACGGCGCCCAGCTGTGGGTCGCCCTGCCAGAGCAACATCGTCACTCCCCCAAGGCCTTTCAACACTTCCGCCCCGAGCCCGTCACGGTCGACGGCACCTGCGTCTCGGTGTTCCTCGGGTCGTTGCTGGGCAGCACCTCCCCGGTCGAGACCTTCACCCCGCTCCTCGGCGCGGAGATCGTGATGGACGCCGGGGCACGCATGGAGCTGAGCCTGGACCCGGCATACGAGCATGGGGTTCTGGCCGACACCGAAGGGCTCACGGTCGACGGGGCCATGGTCGGCCGTGGGGCCATGGCCTACCGGCCCACGGGACGCACCACCCTCACCCTCGCGAATGAGGCCGCGGCGCCCGGCCGCGCGATCCTGCTGGGCGGGCCGCCTTTCGAGGAGGAGATCGTCATGTGGTGGAACTTCGTGGGGCGCACCCACGAGGACATCGTGGAAGCGCGCGACGACTGGATGGCGCACTCCGAGCGCTTCGGTGAGGTGCAGGGGTATGCCGGCCGGATCACGCACCTGCCGGCCCCCGCCATCCCCCCGGTCCGGATCCGCCCGCGTCGAAGCTCGGCGCCCACGCGTGCGGCAGACTGAAACCATGGCTCCCACCTCCGGCGCACGACGGCAGAAGGCCACGTCGTCGCTCCTGCCGCTGGTCTGTGGGGTCTGCGCGCTCCTGGTGGTTCGGGAGCTTCTGCCGAGCCTGTTCCCCCACCTGTCCCTCCTCATCGACTTCCTGGCGTCGCTGGTTGTCGGCTACGTCACCTACGCCGTGGTCGAGCGACTCCTCGCCCGACGCGGCTCTCAGCGAAACGGAAACCCACGATGACCACCAACCTCACCACCGGGCCGATCCTGGTGACCGGCTGCTCGTCAGGCATCGGCAAGGCCGCGGCCGACCTGCTCGTCAAGGCGGGGCACGTCGTCTATGCCACCGCGCGACGTCCCGAGACCTTGGCCGACCTTGAGGCCGCAGGCGCCCGGACGCTCGCCTTGGATGTCACGTCCGAGGACTCGATGCAGGCTGCCGTCAAGGCCATCGAGGCCGAGCACGGGCGAGTCGGGGTGCTGGTCAACAACGCCGGCTACGGCGAGTACGGCACGGTCGAGGAGACCGACCTCGACAAGGTCCGCACGATGTTCGAGACCAACGTCTTCGGTCTGGCGCGACTCACCCAGCTGGTGCTGCCCGCGATGCGCAGTGCAGGCACGGGCCGGATCATCAACATCGGCTCCATGGGCGGACGCATCACCTTTCCTGTCGGCGGCTACTACCACGCGACCAAGTACGCGGTCGAAGCCATCACCGACGCGCTGCGCAACGAGGTTCGCGCCTTCGGCATCAAGGTCGTCCTCGTCGAACCAGGCCTGATCCGCACGCAGTTCGGCGACACCGCCATGAGCTCGGAGGCGCACGTCCCCACCGACCACTCCCCGTATGCCGCGTTGCTCGCCGCGAGCGCGACCAGCACCACCGGGGGTTACGACAACCCGATGCTCGCCACCGGACCTGAGACCGTCGCCGGGACCATCCTCAAGGCCGTCGAGTCCCGCCGACCCAAGTCTCGATACGTCGTGACCCCGGCGGCCCGGGCCATGATCACCGCCCGCACCTTCGGCGGCGACCGCGTCTGGGACACCATCGTGCGCCAGCAGTTCAAGCACTAACGGAGATCACGCGCGGACGCCCCACGGGGTCAGGTAACCGCGGCCTAGACTCGAGGCCGTGCAGTTCCTCAACGGTCTCCAGCCTGGGTTCGACCTGACCTACGACGACGTCTTCATGGTCCCCAACCGGTCGGACGTCACCAGCCGCCTCGACGTCGACCTGTCGACCTCGGATGGCAGTGGCACCACCATCCCGCTGGTGGTCGCCAACATGACGGCGATCGCGGGGCGCCGCATGGCTGAGACCGTAGCCCGTCGCGGTGGGCTGGCCGTTATCCCGCAGGACATCCCCGTGGACGTCGTCGCGGAGGTCACGCGCTGGGTCAAGGCGCGTCACCTGGTGCACGACACCCCCATCACGCTGTCGGCGACCGAGACCGCCGGCACTGCCCTCGGCCTGTTGCCCAAGCGCGCCCACGGCGCGGCGGTCGTCGTCGACGAGTCGGGGAAGCGCCCGATCGGCGTCGTTACCGAAACCGACCTGAGCGGCGTGGACCGCTTCACCCAGGTCCAGGAGGTCATGACCCGCGAGCCAGTACTGGTCACCGACGGCACGGCCCCCGAGGACGCCTTCACGGTGCTGGCCACCGCTCACCACCACGTCGCTCCCGTCGTCGACGACGCAGGGAACCTTGTCGGCATCATCACCCGCGCCGGGGCGCTCCGAGCAGGGCTCTACACCCCCAACACCGATGCCCACGGGCGGCTGCGGATCGCGGCAGCGGTGGGCATCAACGGCGACGTCGTGGGCAAGGCCGGCGCACTGTTGGACGCCGGCGTCGACCTGCTGGTCATGGACACCGCCCACGGCCACCAGGAGAAGATGCTCGACGCGCTTCGAGCGGTCCGGGCCCTCGACCCGAAGGTCCCGGTCGTCGCCGGCAACGTCGTCTCCGCGGCGGGCACCCGCGACCTCATCGACGCGGGCGCCGACATCGTCAAGGTCGGCGTCGGCCCTGGCGCCATGTGCACGACCCGCATGATGACCGCGGTCGGCAGGCCGCAGTTCTCCGCCGTCCTGGAGTGCGCCACCGAGGCGGGGCGACACGGCAGACACGTGTGGGCCGATGGCGGGGTGCGCCACCCCCGCGACGTGGCGCTGGCCCTCGCAGCAGGCGCGTCGAACGTCATGGTGGGATCGTGGTTCGCCGGCACCTTGGAGAGCCCCGGTGACCTGTTCACCGACGAGCGTGGGCGCCGGTTCAAGGAGTCCTTCGGTATGGCCTCCAGCCGCGCGGTGCGCAACCGCACCGCAACCGACACGGCCTACGAGCGCGCGCGCAAGGCCATGTTCGAGGAGGGCATCTCCTCGGCGCGGATGTTCATCGACCCCGAACGGCCCAGCGTCGAGGACGTCATCGACCAGATCGTGGCCGGCGTGCGGTCCAGCTTCACGTATGCCGGTGCGCGCACCGTCGAGGAGTTCGCTGAGCGAGCCGTCGTCGGGCTTCAGAGCACCGCGGGGTTCGCCGAGGGCCGACCGCTGCACACGTCCTGGTGAGGGCGCGGCACTGATGGTCGCGTCGGTCGAACCGCTGCGGGCACCCGTCGACCCGGACGAGGCTCTGCGCCGCATCGCCTTCCTGCTGGAACGCGAACGCGCCGGCACCTATCGCGTCGAGGCCTTCCGCAACGCCGTGGTCACCGTGCGCGAGACGCCCGCGGACGAGCTCGCCGCCCGCCACCGCGAGGGCACCCTGCAAGACCTGCCGGGCATCGGGAAGTCCACCGCCGCAGTGGTGAGCGAGGCTCTGGACGGCGGGCTGCCGGCATACCTGAACACGTTGCAGGACAAGGCAAAACCGCTTGTCAGCGGAGGCGAGACACTGTTCGCAAGGCTCAAGGGCGACTGCCACTCGCACTCGAACTGGTCGGACGGCGGCAGCCCCATCGAGGAGATGGTGCTGACCGCCGTCGAGCTCGGGCACGAGTGGCTGGTGCTGACCGACCACTCCCCCCAGCTGCGGGTGGCCAACGGCTTGACCGCGGAACGGCTCACCAAGCAGCTGCGGATCGTCGACGCGGTGAACGCCTCGCTCGACGGACAGTTCACCCTGCTCAAGGGCATCGAGGTCGACATCCTCGACGACGGTGCACTGGACCAGACCGACACGATGCTCGGTCAGCTCGACCTCGTGACCGCCAGCGTCCACTCCAAGCTCAAGATGAACCGGGCGCCGATGACCCGCCGCATGGTGGCCGCGGTGTCGAATCCTCGCGTGAACGTCCTGGGGCACTGCACGGGTCGGCTGGTCACGGGCTCGCGCGGGACGCGGGCGCAGTCGGACTTCGACGCCCGGGCCGTCTTCGAAGCGTGCGCCGAGCACGGCACGGCCGTCGAGATCAACAGCCGACCCGAGCGGTGCGACCCGCCCGACGAGCTGATCGAGCTGGCGATCGAGCTGGGGTGCCTGTTCGCCATCGACTCCGACGCACACGCCCCCGGTCAGCTCGAGATGAAGGCGTACGGCTGCGAGCGCGCCGAGCGCCTGGGGGTGCCGCAGGACAGAATCGTGACGACCTGGGACGTCGAACGCGTGCGTACGTGGGCCGCCGCGGGCTGAACTGCCCCGTTTTGGATATCGGGGCACCCAACCCCTATGCTTTCCGAGTCCTCGACGGATCCGAGCGCTGGAGCGCTAGAGGCGAGGATCGGTCGAGAGTCCGGTCCCCATCGTCTAGCGGCCTAGGACCCCGCCCTTTCACGGCGGTAGCACGGGTTCGAATCCCGTT
>DASYGI010000096.1:0-10179 GCA_035999925.1 Pedococcus sp. | reverse complement strand
GACCTGACCGTCCGGGTCATCCGGGACGTCTTCAACGAGGACTTCAGCAAGCTCGTCGTGGCCGGAGACGAGGCGTATGCCGAGGTCAGCGAGTACCTGGGTGACGTCGCCCCGGACCTCGCCGGGCGGCTCGAGAAGTGGACCTCCGAGGAGGACCTCTTCACCCACCACCGCGTCGACGAGCAGATCGCGAAGGCCATGGACCGCAAGGTCTGGCTGCCCTCGGGTGGCTCGCTCGTGATCGACCGCACCGAGGCCATGACCGTGGTCGACGTCAACACCGGCAAGTTCGTCGGCTCGGGCGGAAACCTCGAGGAGACCGTCACCAAGAACAACGTCGAGGCTGCCGAGGAGATCGTTCGCCAGCTGCGGCTGCGCGACATCGGCGGCATCATCGTCATCGACTTCATCGACATGGTCCTGGAGTCCAACCGGGATCTGGTGGTCCGCCGCCTCCTGGAGTGCCTGGGCCGGGACCGCACCAAGCACCAGGTGGCCGAGGTGACCTCGCTGGGCCTGGTGCAGATGACCCGTAAGCGGGTGGGTTCGGGTCTGATCGAGGTCTTCTCCGAGACCTGCGAGCACTGCGGTGGTCGAGGGATCATCATCCACACCGACCCGGTCGAGAAGTCCTCCAGCGACAGTGGTTCGGGGTCAGGCTCGGGGTCTGCCCAGGGATCGAGCAGCGCCCGCACGAGCAGGTCTCGGCGCGGCCGCTCCAGTGCCAGCACCCAGCCGGTCGAGCCGCAGGTGACCCACTCGGGGCCAACCCCGGCCCAGATTGCGGCTGCGGCGCATGCTGCGGCGCTGAAGTCGGCGGGCGACCACCATGATGACGACGAGCTCCTCGAGCTCGAGCCGTTCGAGGCCGTCATCGACGCTGTCGCTGCTGCGGAGGTTGCCGTGCCGGACGCCGCACCGGTCGAGACAGCGCCGGTCCAGCCGGTCCAGCCAGCTCAGCCGGTTCAGCCGGTTCAGGCCGCCGAGCCCGCCCCCCGACGCCGCAAGCGCGGCCGCGTGGTGGCCCCCGCCGGTCCGCCCCGCCACATCGACGAGCCGGCCGACGACAGCGGTGACGACGTCTCGGGGAACGCCTCGCAAGGCGCCCCGCAGGCAGCCTCCGCAGACGCCTCGTGAGCACCGGGGGCTCCCGGACCGACGCTGGTTTGGCCGGGAGCACCCCCACCCGGTAATCTTGCCCCTTGGTGCGCCCACCGTCCGGCGTCCGCGACTGAGTTGGTATTCAGCTGCGGGTAGCTGCTGGCCGGTTCAGACAGAGAGCGCGTGCCTCCCGAAGTATGAAAGAGAGTTCCCCGTGTACGCGATTGTTCGCGCAGGTGGCCGTCAGGAGAAGGTCTCCGTTGGTGACGTCCTGATCATCGACAAGGTCAGCGGCAAGCCCGGCGACAGCCTCGACCTCACCCCGCTCCTGGTGGTCGACGGCTCGACCATCACCAGCGACGCCGACAAGCTCGCCAAGGTGACCGTCAAGGCCGAGGTCGTCAAGCCCGCCAAGGGTCCGAAGATCACCATCATGAAGTTCAAGAACAAGACGGGGTACCGCAAGCGTCAGGGCCATCGTCAGCACCTGACCCAGGTCAAGATCACCTCGATCGACGCCTGAGTCTGGCCCCTTTAGAACCCCACAGACTTAGCAGAAGGCAGGTACTGACATGGCACACAAGAAGGGTGCGTCCTCGACCCGCAACGGTCGGGACTCGAACTCCCAGCGACTCGGCGTGAAGCGCTTCGGCGGCCAGCTCGTCAACGCGGGCGAGATCATCGTCCGCCAGCGCGGCACGCACTTCCACCCCGGTGAGGGCGTCGGCCGGGGCAGTGACGACACGCTGTTCGCGCTCGTCGCGGGCAACGTCGAGTTCGGCACGCGTCGTCGCCGTCGGGTCATCAACATCGTCCCGGCGCAGACCGCGGACGTCAGCTGATCTTTGAGGTATGCCGCGTGGCACGGCCACGCGGCATACCTCCTCGAAGGGGGCGGGCCTGAACGGGCCCGCTCCCTTCCTGCGTCTCCCACCTAGAATCGGGAGGCGTCTCCACTCATAGAGACCCAAAGAGAGAAGAGCCCCATGACCACGTTCGTCGACCGCGTCGTGCTGCACGTCGCCGCCGGCGACGGCGGACACGGAGTCGCTTCGGTCAAGCGCGAGAAGTTCAAGCCGTTGGGGGGCCCCGACGGCGGCAACGGTGGTCATGGCGGTGACGTCACGCTGCGGGTCGACTCCCAGGCCACCACGCTGCTGGACTACCACCACCACCCCCACCGCAAGGCGACCAACGGCAAGCCCGGTGCGGGGGACGAGCGCAACGGCGCCGACGGCGACGACCTCGTGCTGCCGGTTCCCGCTGGCACCGTGGTCAAGGACGGCTCCGGGGCTGTGCTGGCCGACCTCGTCGCTCCCGGTGCCGAGTTCGTGGCCGCTCGCGGTGGTCGCGGGGGACTGGGCAACAAGGCCCTCTCCTCGGCCCGGCGCAAGGCCCCAGGCTTCGCCCTCCTGGGCGAGCCCGGCGACTCGATGGACATCGTCCTCGAGCTCAAGTCCCTGGCCGATGTTGCGCTGATCGGGTTCCCCTCGGCCGGGAAGTCCTCCCTCGTCGCGGTGGTCTCGGCGGCGCGCCCCAAGATCGCCGACTACCCGTTCACGACTCTGGTGCCCAACCTGGGTGTGGTCCAGGCGGGCGAGCAGCGCTTCACCGTGGCCGACGTGCCCGGGCTGATCCCCGGCGCCAGCCAGGGCAAGGGACTCGGGTTGGAGTTCCTGCGTCACGTCGAGCGGTGCTCGGTGCTCGTGCACGTCATCGACTGCGCCACCCTCGAGCCCGGCCGCGACCCGATGACCGACCTCGAGGTGATCGAGCAGGAGCTCTCGCAGTACGTCCTGGACGAGTCGCTGGGTGGTCGGCCGCTGTCCGAGCGCACCAGGATCGTCGTGCTCAACAAGGCCGACGTCCCCGACGCCCGCGAGCTCGCCGAAATGGTCAAGCCCGACCTCGAGGCCCGCGGGATCGAGGTCTTCATCGTGTCCACGGTGGCGCACGAGGGGCTGCGTGAGCTCACCTTCGCCATGGCGCGACACGTCACGGCCGCCCGTGCGGAGATCGAAACCGCGACGGCCGTTCCCCAGCGCATCGTGCTGCGACCCAAGTCGGTCGACGACAGCGGCTTCCGGGTCGTCCGCGAGAACACCCCCGACGGTGAGGTCTTCCGCATCGAGGGCGAGCGTCCCACCCGCTGGGTCCGTCAGACGGACTTCTCCAACGACGAGGCTGTCGGGTACCTCGCCGACCGGCTCAACCGGGCCGGCGTCGAAGAGGCACTCTTCAAGGCCGGGGCGGTTGCCGGCGCGGCGGTTCTGATCGGCCCCAAGGACAACGCGGTCGTCTTCGACTGGGAGCCCACGCTGGCCACGGGTGCCGAGCTGCTGGGTGCCCGGGGGACCGACCTGCGCCTGGAGGAGGCATCCCGCCCCACTCGGGATGAGAAGCGGGCCGACTACGCCGACCGGCGGGCCGCCAAGACCGCGGCTCGCAGCGAGCTGGCTGCCGAGCGCAAGGCTGGGCACTGGGCGACCGCCCGTACCGAGGACGAGGAGTAGGCGTGAGCGCCGCCGACCGACGGCAGGACGTGGCTCGCGCCAAGCGGCTCGTCGTCAAGGTCGGCTCGTCCTCGCTCACCGGGGCGGGCAGCGGCGCTCTCGACGAGGGACGGCTGGTGGCCATCGTCGACGCCCTGGCCGCGCGCCGGCTGAGCGGGCAGCAGGTGGTCCTGGTGTCCTCCGGCGCCATCGCTGCCGGCATCGGCCCCTTGGGGTTGTCCCGGCGCCCGCTCGACCTGGCGACGCAGCAGGCGGCAGCGAGTGTGGGGCAGGGAGCTCTCGTCGCGGCATACCAACGGGCGTTCGGGGTCCATGGACTCACGGTCGGACAGGTGCTGCTCACCGCCGACGACGTGACCCGCCGCTCGCACTACACGAACGCGCGACGAACCCTGGACCGGCTGCTGGAGCTGGGGATCGTCCCGATCGTCAACGAGAACGACACGGTGGCGACCCACGAGATCCGCTTCGGCGACAACGACCGCCTTGCCTCGCTGGTCGCCCATCTGGTCCACGCCGACGGGCTGTTGTTGCTGACCGACGTCGACGCCCTGTACGACGGACCTCCGAGTCGCGAGGGGAGCTCGCGGGTGCCGCTGGTCGTGGGTGGCGCCGGCCTGGACGACATCACCATCGGTGGCACCGGGTCCAGTGTCGGCAGCGGGGGGATGGTCACCAAGGTCGAGGCGGCCTCCATCGCGAACTCGGCTGGCATCACCACGGTTCTCACGAGCGCTGCCCGCATCCAGCAGGCGCTCGCGGGTGCCGACGTGGGCACGGTCTTCGTTCCGAACGGCTCACGGCGAACCTCGCGCAAGCTGTGGCTGGCGCACGCGACTACCCCGCGTGGCCGGCTCCTGCTGGACGACGGTGCGGTGCGGGCCGTCACGGAGCGGCGCACCTCGTTGCTACCGGCGGGGATCAGCGCCGTCGAGGGCACCTTCGTCGACGGCGACCCGGTCGACCTGTGCGCGGCCGACGGCCGGGTCATCGCTCGCGGACTGGTCAACTACACCTCGGCCGAGCTGCCCGGCATGCTGGGCCGGTCGACCCACGACCTGGCCAAGGAGCTCGGACGCGAGTACGAGCGCGAGGTCGTCCATCGCGACGATCTCGTGGTGCTCTGAGGGTCACATCAGCGCAGGGTCACCACCTCGAACCGCTCGTCGGGGTGGGCAATGCGGTCCTGGGCCGCGATGATCTGGATCTCGCGCTCGCCGGAACGCGCGGTCTCCTCCAGGACCCCCCAGACCGAGGACGCGGTGCGGGCCAGCGCCGTTGCGGCAGAACGGGTTTCGAGCAGGTGAGCGAGGAACAGCGCGGTCGTGAGATCGCCGGCTCCGTTGACCGAGATCGGTAGCAGCGGGGTACTGACCAGCCATCCACCGGTCCGGTCGACGGCGACGAGCTCCAGGGTGTCCTCGCCCATGCCGTCGTGGACCACCGAGGTGACGAGCACGGTGTCCGGACCCATGGCGCGCAGGTCGTCGACTGCCTCCAGTACCCCCGCCAACGTGGTGCTGCGCTCGGCGCGCCCGGTGAGGAAGTCGAGCTCGAAGTGGTTGGGGGTGGCGATGTCCGCCAGGGGGATGACGTGGTCGCGCAGGTACTCCGGGATGCCGGGTCGCACGAAGAAGCCGCGCCCGGTGTCGCCCATCACCGGATCGCAGCAGTACACCGCATTGGGGTTGGCTGCCTTCACCCGGGCCACCGCGTCGAGGACCACCTCGCCGACCTCCTCGGCTCCCTGGTACCCGCTCAGCACCGCGTCACAGCGTCCCAGGACCCCGCGCTCCTCGATGCCGGTCAGCACCTCGCGCAGGTCCTCGGCTGCGAGCAGCGGACCCCGCCAATGGCCATAACCCGCGTGGTTGGAGAAGTGCACCGTGACGACGGGCCAGACCTCGATGCCGAGTCGTTGCAGCGGGAAGACCGCCGCACTGTTACCGACATGGCCATAGGCAACGGAGGACTGGATCGACAGGATGCTCACCCCGGCCATTCAACCAGCGGGACGAGCGTCCGTATGCCGGGCACCGCGGCATACCCTTGACGGCATGGGTGAGGGCGCAGTCGAAGACCGGCAGACCATCGATCCGGCCGTGGTCGAGCAGGTAGCAACTGCTGCTCGCGCCGCCCGTCAGGCCTCGCGTCGTCTGGCGCTGCTGCACCGGGCCGAGAAGGACGCCGCCCTCGAGGCGATGGCCGACGCGCTGGTGGCGGCCACGGACCAGATCGTGGCGGCTAACGAGCTGGACCTCGCTCGCGGCCGGGAGTCCGGGATGGCTCAGGGACTACTCGATCGGCTGGCGCTGGACCCTGCCAGGGTTGCGGCGGTCGCGCAGGCCCTGCGCGAGGTAGCTGCCCTGCCTGACCCGGTGGGGGAGGTCGTGCGCGGTTCGACCCTGGCCAACGGGCTGCAGATCCGGCAGGTTCGGGTGCCCATGGGCGTGGTCGGCATGGTCTACGAGGCGCGGCCCAACGTCACGGTTGACGCCGCCGGGCTCGGCCTGAAGTCGGGGAATGCCGTGATCCTGCGAGGTGGGTCCGCCGCCGAGTCCACCAACCGCGCGCTGGTCGCGGTGCTGCGCGACGCCCTGGCTGGCCGCGGTCTGCCCGCCGACGCGGTCACGCTGCTCGAAGGAGGTCGCGACGCCGTCCGAGCTCTGCTCACGGCTCGAGGGCTGGTCGACCTGATCATCCCCCGCGGGGGAGCCGGGCTGATCCGGACCGTGGTCTTGGAGTCCACCGTTCCGGTCATCGAGACCGGGGTGGGCAACTGTCACGTCTACGTCGACTCCGCCGCCGACCTCGACACTGCGCTCGCCATCGCCGTCAATGCCAAGACCCACCGGCCCAGCGTGTGCAACGCGGCGGAGTCCCTGCTGGTCCACGAACGCGTTGCCGGCGACTTCCTGCCCAAGGTGCTCGCCGAGCTGGCCGGCGCCGGCGTGGTGCTGCATGCCGACGCGTCGAGTGGAGCCTCGGCAGACCTGGCCGGCGTCCCGCATGTGCCGGCAACGGACGAGGACTACGCGACCGAGTACCTCGCCCTCGAGCTGAGCGTTCGGGTGGTCCCTGACCTTGACGCGGCCTTGGACCACATCGCGCGCTTCGGATCGGGTCACACCGAGGCGATCGTCACCGAGGACCGGGCCGCAGCGCGACGGTTCACCAGCGAGGTCGACGCGGCTGTCGTCATGGTCAACGCCTCGACCCGGTTCACCGACGGGGGAGAGTTCGGCTTCGGCGCCGAGATCGGTATCTCCACCCAGAAGCTCCATGCACGGGGTCCGATGGCGCTCCCGGAGCTGACGACGACGAAGTGGATCGTCGAGGGCGACGGCCAGGTCCGCGCCTGACTCGCACGGCCGTTTAGGTCGGCCGTTGAGCGGCTGGCAGGATGACCGGTCGTGGAAGGCACCGAGGTCCGTAAGCTCGCCGCGCTCGAGGACGGGCATTGGTGGTACCGCGAGCGCAGGCATCTGCTGGGCCGGGCCATTGCGGACCTGAGGCCCGGCCGAGCCATGGACATCGGCGCGGCGGGAGGGGGCAACACCCGGGTCCTGCAGGCCGCCGGATGGTCGGTGGGCGCGCTCGAGTACGGCGAGGACGGCGCAACCGTGGCCGCGGAGCGCGGGTTGCCGGTGTTGCGTGGGGACGCGACCGCCCTCCCGCTCGCCGACGCCAGCCTCGACCTGGTCGTGGCCTTCGACGTCCTCGAGCACATTGTCGACGACGACGCTGCGGTCGCCGAGGTTCTGCGGACTCTGCGCCCGGGCGGCCGGTTCCTGGTCGCGGTGCCCGCCGACCCCCGGCTGTGGTCCGAGCACGATGTCGCGGTGGACCATGTGCGTCGCTACACCCGCACGACGCTGCGCGACCTTCTCGAACGTGGTGGTTTCGAGGTCACCTCGCTGACGTCCTGGAACGTCCTGTTGCGACCGGTCGTGGCCAGGCGCCGACGGGCCTCGAGCGGCTCGGACCTCGACCAGGTGCCGCGGCTGGTCAACGCCGGGCTGCGGGCCCTGGTGACCCTGGAGCGCTATCTGCCGGTGAAGGCTATGCCTGGGGTGACTCTGCTGGCACAGGCGCAGCCGCGGTCCTGACGGCGTCGGCGCTGCCCGCGCCGAAGGCGCTGTTGCTCGGGCTGGTGCTGGGGTTGGCGCTGGCCGCCCCGTCCTGCAGCGAGTCGTAGGCCACGAAGTAGGTCGGTCTCGCCTGCAGATGGGCATACATCCGGCCTACGTACTCGCCCAGGATGCCCAGGCACAGCAGCTGCACCGCTCCGACGCCGGCGACGATGACCACCGTCGAGGTCCAGCCGGGCAGGGTGTCACCGCTGGCCATCGCGATCACCGCGTAGACGATGAGGGCCAGTGCAGCCAGACCGCCCGCGAGGCCTAGCCAGGTGGCGGCTCGCAGGGGAGCGGTCGAGAACCCGGTGACGCTGTCGAGGGACAGCCGGATCATGGTCCCGAGCGGGTACTTTGAGCGGCCGGCGGCACGTTCGTCGCGGCGGTAGGCCACCGAAGCCGATGGGAATCCCAGGGCCGGAACCACGAACCGGAGCACCTGGTGGTGCTGCGGCAGGGAGTTGACCGCGTCGACGGTCGCGCGGGACATGAGCCGGTAGTCTCCCGCGTTCACCTGCGCATGCGTGCCTGAGATCGCCCGGATGACCCCATAGAAGCCGCGGGCGCTGAGCCGCTTGAACGCCGAGTCGGTCGACCGGTCCGTCCGCACGCCGTAGACGACGTCGACCCCCTGGCGGGCGGCCTGGAGCATCTCCGGGATGACTTCGGGCGGGTCCTGCAGGTCGGCGTCCAGCGTGACGACAAACGCGCCCCGCGCGCTGGCCAGCCCGGCCGAGATCGCCGCCTGGTGGCCGGCGTTGGCGCGTAGGCGGACGATGCGCAGCTGCGGCCACTCGCGATGCAGGCGCTGCAGCACGATGGGGGTCTGGTCACTGCTCCCGTCGTCGACGGTGATGACCTCGTAGGCCGTCCCGAGCTGGTCGGCGACCGGGCGCAACCGCTGCGCCAGTAGGGGAAGCACGTCCTCCTCGTTGTACACGGGAATGACAATGCTGAGCTCGGGGGTCATACGCCAAGCCTACGGCCGAGATGGGTGAGGGCCCCTCGAAGTATGAGTTCGAGGGGCCCTCGGTGTGGTGCAGGTCTGGCTGGCCGGCAAGCCGGCAACCATCGCTGCGCCTGTCGATCGCTCCGTGCCCGGCGAGCCGAGCGCGGTGTCCCACTGCGACGGTGGCGCCCGACATGCCCCGGTGGAACCGGTGCACCGTGACGATGCGATCTAGTCAGCGGGCCCGGAGTACCTCCGCGGCGTCGCCCGCGGACCCATGCCCCGAGGGGCCTGGGACCCCCTCGGGTTGCCCCGGGGAGGCGGTCCACCGTTATCCGGCCGACCTGTGCTCCGATCTGCAAGACCGACTCGGGTTTCCCCGTCTCGACCTCTCGGCCGGAGCGCGTGAGAGATGTCTAATGCGCCGCCACGCACGGCCGCAAGCGGTTTCGTCAACCAATTTTCGTCCACGGGTTTTTCACAAGCTTGTCCACATCGTCGTGCGCTCAGGTGTGATGTTGTGCACATCCCTGTGCACAACATTGGTGGATATTCGCGAGTGCGATGTGGTCGCCGGACCAGGTGGCCGCTGCGGGTACGCTGTGCCCATGCCGTCGTCTTATGTGCACCTGTTGGTCGCCGCTGAAGAGCCTCTTCGCCCGCTGCCGATGCCGTCGGTGGCATACGGCGCGCTCGCGTTCGTCGGCTTCATGGCGATGCTCGGCGTGCTGTGGTTCTTCCGCGGGACCGCTCAGAAGATCGCCGTCGGGGCAGGGCACGGTCATGACGCCCATGAGTCCGGCGCGGCTGGTCACGACAACCACGACCCTCGCGACCAGCAGGGCAGTCACCACTGACCATGCGACTCGGGGTGATGGGCGGGACGTTCGACCCGATCCACCACGGTCACCTGGTGGCCGCCTCCGAGGTGCAGGCCCGATTCGGGCTCGACGAGGTCGTCTTCGTTCCCACGGGGTTGCCGTGGCAGAAGGACGCCCTGGCCGTCAGCCAGGCGGAGCACCGGTACCTGATGACGGTGATCGCCACCGCGTCGAACCCGCGTTTCACCGTGAGCCGCGTCGACATCGACCGACCCGGGCCGACGTACACGATCGACACCCTGCGTGACCTGCGCGCCGAGCGGCCCGGCGCCGAGTTGTTCTTCATCACCGGGGCTGACGCTCTGGCCCAGATTCTGTCGTGGAAGGACGCAGACGAGCTGTTCCGGCTGGCGCACTTCGTCGGCGTGACTCGGCCCGGCTACCCCTTGTCAGAGTCGGGGCTACCCGCCGACCGGGTCACCTTGGAAGAGGTGCCCGCCATGGCGATCAGCTCGACCGACTGTCGGGCGCGCGTCGAGCGCTCCGAGCCCGTCTGGTACCTCGTCCCCGATGGCGTGGTGCAGTACATCAACAAATACCGCTTGTATGCCGAGGGCCAGCCTGCCGCTGCCGCGGCCGAATAGGAGATCAGTGCCCGC
>DASYGI010000095.1:0-2836 GCA_035999925.1 Pedococcus sp. | reverse complement strand
TGACCGCGCGCATGATGATCCGGGCCGACTCGGGGTATTACCGCCAGGACTTCATCAACGCGGCCGTGCGGGCCAAGGCGTGGTTCTCGGTCACTGTGCGCATGGATCCGTTGGTGAAGAAGGCAATCACGGCGATCCCGGATGACGCGTGGACGACCATCAAGTATCCGCGGGCGGTCTGGGACGAGCAGGAGCACCGGTGGATCTCCGAAGCCCAGGTCGCCGACACCACCTTCACCGCGTTCATCTCCCACCCGAAGAAGCGGCAGGTGACCTGCCGGCTGGTGGTGCGCCGCGTCGAACGCGTCAACCAGGCCGCGATCGCGACCGCGAAGAACGGCATCTACCAGCAGGACGAACTGTTCACGCTGTGGCGGCACCACGGGTTCGTCACCAACTCCACCCTGCCCGCGGTCGAGGCGGACCAGACCCACCGTGACTACGCCATCATCGAGCAGGTGATCGCCGAGCTGAAGGACGGACCACTGGCACACGCCCCGTCCGGGAAGTTCACCGCCAACGCCGCCTGGCTCGCCCTGGCCTGCCTTGCCTTCAATCTGCTGCGCGCGGCCGGCGCCGCCGCCAGCGTCCGGCACGCCAAAGCCCGGTGGGCCACCCTGCGCGCCCACCTGATCGACCTACCCGCCCGGATCGCATCCTCAGCCCGACGGCTGGTGCTGCACCTGCCCACTGACTGGCCCTGGGCGCCCGCCTGGGAAGACCTCTGGGCCACCGCCACCACGACCTGACCCCCGCCAGCACGACACCGAGGAACCACCCCCCGTGGAAGAGCCGGACAGACCGGTCGATGCATTACGCCGCGACACGGCCGCCCCCAAACTCACCCTCGCGAACCACGACACAAGCACCACAAAAACTATCGTCGGTACGGATAAGGGCTCAGTCCCGGGCGATCACCTCGACGTCCGCGCCGTGTAGCGCTTCCGCCGGGTCGTCGGGAGGTGGCACGTCTGTGACGAACCAGTCGGCGCGACCAAGTTCGCCGACCTTGGCGAAGAGTCGCCGCCCGATCTTGGTGGAGTCGGCCATGACGGCCACTTGGGTGGCCCGGTTCATCATCTCGCTCATCATCGAGGCTTCGGCGAGGTTGCTGGTGAAGTACCCCAGCTCGGAAGAGACGGCTCCGACGCAGATAAGGGCGAGGTCGCACCGGATGTCGACGTCCTGGCGGCCGAGCATGACGGGGAAGGTGACCGGTCCCACGGTGGCTTGCGCTGACGTTCGCACCGCCCCGGCGAAGACGGTCGCTGGCTCCGAATGACTACGGACAGGTGTTTGCGGCTGCGCGTACGTTCGATGGTTGAGGAACTGGCCCTTGTTCCTCGGTGGCCTGCCCGTTTGGATGAGGAGACACTTTCGGGTGTCAGGTAGTCCTCCAGGCGGCGGTGATGATGGAGGAGATCATGGAGAACGAAGAAATCGCTCGCGCGTTTATCGAGGCGAAGGCCGTCGATTTTGAGGCGATGGGTTCTTTGGTGGCCAAGCTCGGGCCGCAGCTGGCGGTGTCGCAGGTGGCTCCGAAGTTTGTCCTGGTTGGCCGGCCGTTCGTAGTTGCCTGCATGCTGACCGCCCGAGACAGTGCCGCTTCGGTGGGTCAGTTCCAGAACGCGGAGCTCTCCCGCGAGGTGATGGGCGAATAGCGCGGCTGAGAACAAACGAGGGGCGTTCCTTCGACGCTTCCCTGGTGGCATCCGATAGACCGCGTGCAGTCAGGGTCGAACGCGCGCTCGACGTCGCGGCGCTGGTGATCGATGCGTTCGCTGACTCAGGATATGACGACGCGGACCAGCCGGCCTTGAGTTTCGGGCCCGACAAGGCCATCGCGGAGACGGCCATGCTGGTGTATGCCGTGCATTTCTCGCAATTCTCGGGAACTCTTCGTGAGAAGGTTGTGGCCCTGCGCGACCGGGTGGCTTCCGCGGCGCGCAGCGAGCGGCTGCTTACGCAGGTGGCAATGCGTCCGGCCCTGGCCGAAGGGCTGCTGGTACCGCATGTGCTGATGACGGCGCTGGGCAACCCCGACCCGGATGTCGATGCCCTGCTGGCGGCCTGCGTCGCCGCCCCTGGTGGGCGAGGACGGGAGCTTCCACCGTTCGGGGTACTGGAGAAGCTCTGGATACGGGAGGTCGCGGGCCGACCTCGGGCCGACGACGAGTGGCCTCGCGTGCTCGCCGCATCGGTGCTGTCAACGACGGTCGACGTGCTCGGTGGTCTGCGGGAGGACCTGTACGCCTTCACCCACAGCGTCATGTACGCCACCGACTTCGGGCGGCGAGGGCGAGCCCTGCCCAGGGGGCCGGCGGCGATCCTCGCGGACGCAAGGTCGATGCTGGCGGTATGCCTGGACGCGGGTGACTATGACCTCACCGGCGAGATCCTGTTGACTTGGCCCTACCTCGGCCAACCGCGCTGCCCCGCAGCGGAGTTCGCGCAACAGGTCCTCGAGGCGGCGGAGGACCGAGCGGGACTTCTGCCGGGAGGCACGACAAGCCGGGAACGTCTCGGTTCTCTGGTGGGGGTCGAACGCCGGCGGTACGCCCTAGCCACCGCTTATCACACCGCCTATGTGATGGGCTTGGCCTGTGCCGCCCCGTCGCCCGCGTCCGAGCGCGGCACGACCCCGGCGAATCCCTGGGCGGCCGGGGAAGGGGAGGATCTGGACACGATGCTCGCTGACGCTGCGGGGCTCGAGAGCTTTCGGCGGGACGTCGCCATCGCCTCGGCAGTCCGGAACGGCAACTACCGAAGCCTGGCCCGGCTCCTCGACCGTGAAGCCGACCCCTCGGAACGCACACCACTAGAGGTCCAGGCGGCA
>DASYGI010000094.1:0-2749 GCA_035999925.1 Pedococcus sp. | reverse complement strand
GTAGTCGTCCGGGTAGGGCGCGGGGGTCACGAGGTCGAGCGCGCCGACGGGGTCGGGGCGGTACCCGGGCAGCGCGTCGCCGAGTCGGCTGCGGACCTCGTCCGCGGCGTTGCGGCGAGCGGCGTCGTACAGCGAGGCCATCAGCTCGTCGAAGTCCTCGTGTGCTGGGGCGGCGTGGGCTCCGAAGATCCGCGGATGCAAGGTGGGGAGGCACTCTTCGGTCTCACTGAAGAGTGCCTCGTGCAGCTTCTCGCCTGGGCGCAGCCCGGTGAAGCGGATGCGAACGTCCGGGACATCGAGCTGGCGCGCGAAGTTGGCCACCAGGTCCACGATCCGCACCGGCTCGCCCATGTCGAGGACGAACGTCTCGAACCCCGTGGTCAGATGCGCCGCCTCGAGGACGAGCCCGACTGCCTCCTCGATCGTCATGAAGTACCGCGTGACGTCCGGGTGGGTCACAGTCAGCTCACGGCCCGCTGCCATCTGGGCCACGAGCACCGGCAGAAGCGAGCCCCGGCTGCCGAGCACGTTTCCGAAGCGCACTGCCGAGACCATGGTGCGACCACCGGCGTGCGCCTTGACCACCTGCTCCGCGAGGGCCTTGGTCGCCCCGAGAACCGACGTGGGGTCAGCCGCCTTGTCCGTGGAGATGACGACGAAACGCTCGACACCGGAGGCCACCGCCGCGCGCAGCACGTTGTCGGTGCCCTGGACGTTGGACTTGACGCCTTCGCAGGGATGCTGCTCCAGCATCGGCAGGTGTTTCAGGGCCGCCGCGTGGAAGACCACGTGCGGGCGGTACTGGCCCATGACCTGGCACATCCGCTCCGCGTCACGAATGTCGGCCACCACGGCGTCCTGGGAGTCGAGGAATGCCTCCCCGCGAAGCTCGAGCTGCAGGCGGTGCAGGTTCGACTCGTCGTGGTCGAGCATGACCAGCCGGCTAGGGCCGAAGCCGTTGACCTGACGGCAAAGCTCACTGCCGATCGACCCGCCCGCACCAGTGACCAGCACCGTCTTGCCCTCGATGATCTCGCCGACCTCGGGCGACGCCACATGCAGCTCACTTCGTCCGATCAGCCTGGACACGTCCAGGGAGCGCATGTCTGTCCCTACGACATCGCGTTGGAGCAGCGCGACGAAGGACGGCAGGCGGCGCACACTGGCACCGACCCGAGCGGCCGCCGTGGCCAGCCTGGCCACGTCCGCCTCCGGCAGTCCCGGGATGGCGAGCACCACGACATCGATGCACTCCTCCGTGGCGACCCGGAGGACGTCCGACAGACTTCCGAGCACCGGCAGATGCCGAACGCTGCGCTTTGTCGGGTCGTCGTCGAGGAATCCCACTGGCTGGAGGCCGAACTCGTGGACGCGGTGCAGGTCTCGGGCCAGCGCCTTGCCGGCCGCGCCCGCACCAACGATGAGGGTGCGCAGGCCTGTTCTCGGATACGTGCTCTCGCGCCAGGGCGACGTGATCACCTCAGAAGTCATCGTCCTTGTCCTATCTGCCACAACGCCCCACACACTTCGTCGACGTCGTCATCGGTCAGGTTCTGGTCAAAGGGGAGCGAGAGCGTGCCGGCGAAGACCTCGTCGGCACCCGGAAGTCCCCGGCTGGGCACGACACAGTGGTTGACGTGCCAGGTCAGCTGGTGAAGCGGGATGAAGTGCACCGAGGAGCCGATGCCGAGCGCGGTCAGGCGATCGATGAGCTTGTCTCGGGGGACGGGGAACTGTGCGCCGATGCGGACCGCGTAGAGGTGCCAGGCATGACGTCCGGTCATGGGGCGCGGCGGCAGGGAGATGGACTCGAGTCCGACAAGCTGCGCGTCGTACCGAGCGGCTACCTCCACCCGCCGGGCCTGGTCTGCGGCGAACCTGCGCAGCTGGGCGCGGCCGATGGCCGCCTGGACGTCCGTGAGGTTGGCCTTGAGTCCGTCGACGGCCACGTCGTAACGCCAGCCCGCACCCGGGACGTAACGGCGCCATGCATCGCGTGACATTCCGTGCAGCCGGGTGCTGACGAGGGTGTCGGCGAAGTCGTCGTCGTCCGTCGTGACCATGCCCCCCTCGCCGATGGCCAAGTTCTTGGTCGCATAGAAGCTGAAGCAGGTCGCTCGAGAGATCGACCCCACCGGACGCGACCCGACCTCCGTCCCGAGGGCATGGGCGGCATCCTCGATCACGTGGTCGAGGCCGAGGCCGGCGGCCGCCGCCGCCGCTTCGACATCGACGGGGTGACCGGCAAGGTGGACAACCACCATCGCCGATACCCCGCCCACCTCGCGGACGGCGTTGCGGATGTTGTCCTCAGTCGGCAGCGCGCTGCGGGGGTCGACATCGGTGAGGACGGGCACCAGTCCGGCATGGGCGATAGCGCCGGCGGCGCCGCAGAACGTGTCGGTGGTCATCAGCACACGGGAGCCCACGGGCAGCCCTAGAGCTCGCAAGGCGAGTTCGATGCCAGCCGTGCAAGAGCTGACGGCGACGCCTCTGGCGGCACCGACGTAGTCGGCGAGCTCGCGCTCGAAGTGCACGACCTCTTGGCCTGTCGTGACCCAACCAGATTGGAGTACCCGCTCGACCGCGGCGCGTGCCTCGGGACCGATCACGGTGCGCGCGAAGGGAATCTGGCGTCCCGACGTGTCCGGAGCCCGCAATGGCGGTGTCTGAACGGTCATATGTCCCCCCTGGACATCGAGAGCCTTGCCGAACTGCTGTGCGGGCCTGCATCCCGTGTTCCTTCGAC
>DASYGI010000093.1:0-17439 GCA_035999925.1 Pedococcus sp. | reverse complement strand
CACGTCGGGGTCGAGGATGTCGTCGACCCAGCCGAGCTCGGCCGCGCTGGCGCCGCGCTTGCGCCAGGAGGACCTCGTCCGGCGACGGGCCTCCTGGACGAGCTGCTGACGCATCTCGCGCTTGGTGGCCCAGATGGCGTCGCGCGGGACCTCGGCGATCCGGTCCCAGGCGTTGTCACGTTCGATGTCGGTCGTGCCAAGGTGCTTGGCGGCCAGGTCGTAGACGCGGCGGTCGACCCAGGTGGGGGCGTGAACACCGTTGGTGATGCTGGTGATCGGCACCTCGTCGTCGTCGAAGCCCGGCCACAGGCCGTCGAACATCTCGCGGCTGACGACACCGTGCAGCTGGGAGACGCCGTTGGCACGCTGGCCCAGACGCAGACCCATGACCGCCATGTTGAACATGCCAGGCTGGCCGCCGGGGTAGTCCTCGGCCCCGAGCTCGAGCAGTCGCTCGACGGGCACCCCGGCGGCGGCGTTGTCGCCACCGAAGTGCAGCTCGATGAGGTCCGCGCCGAACCGGTCGATGCCGGCGGGCACCGGGGTGTGGGTGGTGAACACCGTCGCCGCGCGCACCGCCTCGAGGGCCTCGTCGAAGGTCAGGCCCGCCTTGGCGGTCAGCTCGCGGATGCGCTCGAAGCCGAGGAAGCCGGCGTGGCCCTCGTTCGTGTGATAAACGTCCGGCGCCGGGGCACCGGTGAGGCGCGACCACAGTCGCAGCGCGCGGACTCCGCCGATGCCGAGCAGCATCTCCTGCTGAAGCCGCTGCTCACCGCCACCGCCGTAGAGCCGGTTGGTGATGTTGCGGGCGGCGTCGTCGTTGCCCGGGACGTCGGAGTCCAGCAGCAGCAAGGGAACCCGGCCCACCTGCGCGCGCAGGACATGGGCGCGCAGCTCGCGACCCCCGGGCAGGTCGAGGGTGATCAGACAGGGCTCGCCGTTCTCCTCGCGCAGGAGGCTCAGCGGCAGGCCGTCGGGGTCCAGGACCGGGTAGGTCTCCTGCTGCCACCCGTCCCGGTTGAGGCTCTGCTTGAAGTAGCCGGTCTTGTAGAACAGCCCCACCCCCACGATCGGGACGCCGAGGTCGGAGGCGGTCTTGAGGTGGTCGCCGGCGAGGATGCCGAGCCCACCGGAGTACTGCGGGAGCACCTCGGTAATCCCGAACTCGGGGCTGAAGTACGCGATCGCCCGGGGGGCGCCCCCCTCGACGCCCTCGGCCCAGGCCTGGAACCACCGGGGCTCGCTGAGGTAGGTGTCGAGCTCCGCCTTCGCGGCGGCGACGGCCGCCACGAACTCGTCGCTGGCGGCCAGGTCGGCGAGCTCTTGCGGCGAGAGGGCGGACAGGAGGCGGACCGGGTCCTTGCGGACCGCGACCCAGCGGGCCGGGTCGATCCGCTCGAAGAGGTCTCGCGTAGGCGGGTGCCAGGACCAGCGAAGGTTGCTGGCCAGGTCGCCGAGCGCTGCAATGGGCTCGGGCAGAACGGTACGGACGCTGAAGCGTCGGATGGCCTTCACGAAGGGCATCCTAGGGCCTCCACCAGAGTGCCCTTGACGTTTTCTTGCAGTTCTTTCAGGAAATTTCACCCAGCGGACCGCCCACCGCGCTCGAGAGGTGCGCGGACGGTCAGACCGAGTAGCGTCGTGCGCGTGACTGCGACCACCCCGGGAACCCTGCCCGAGACACCCGACGCGCCGAGCGCCAGCAGCAGCGGCAGCCGCCCAACCGGGGCACCTGCCCCTATCTCGACCCCTCCTCAGCAGCCCATCGGGCGAATTCCGGTCCAGGACGTCAGTCCGGTCGTGGACGCCGGTGCCCGGCCGGCGAAGTCCGTCGTGGGCGAGGAGTTCACGATCGGCGCCACCGTCTTTCGCGAGGGACACGACGCCGTGAACGCGTCCGTCGTGCTCGTGGACCCCGACGGCCACGAGCGCAGGCTGCCCATGACGTGCACGAACGAGGGGCTCAACGCCTGGGAGACCGTGGTCAGCGCCGACTCGGAGGGCCTGTGGACCTACGCCGTCGAGGGCTGGTCCGATCCGTACGGCAGCTGGGACCACGACGCGACCATCAAGGTCAACGCCGACATCGACACCGAGCTCATGCTCGAGGAGGGCGCCCGGATCCTCGAACGCGCCATCGCCGAAGTCTCCCGGACCGCCGACCAGGCTGCTGTGCTGCAGGACGCCGTTACCGCGCTGCGCGACAGTCGCCGCCCACCTCAGGCGCGGCTGCACGCCGGCACCGACCCCACGGTCCGCGCCGAGCTGGCCGCCCGGCCGCTGCGTGACTTCGTAACCCCCTCCGCGGCATACCCGCTGCTGGTCGAGCGCGAGCGAGCCCTCTATGGCGCCTGGTACGAGCTGTTCCCCCGCTCCGAGGGGGCCGTCCAGGACCCGGAGACCGGCCACTGGAAGTCCGGGACGCTGCGCACGGCCGCCAAGCGGCTCCCGGCGGTGGCCGACATGGGCTTCGACGTCGTGTACCTCACCCCGATCCACCCGATCGGCACCACGGCCCGCAAGGGGCCCAACAACACCCTGAACGCCGGGCCGGACGACCCCGGCAGCCCGTACGCCATCGGCTCCCCCGACGGTGGCCATGACGCCATCTCCCCTGACCTGGGCACGTTCGCGGACTTCGACCACTTCGTCGCCGAGGCGCACCGGCTCGGTCTCGAGGTGGCGATGGACCTGGCGCTGCAGTGCTCCCCCGACCACCCGTACGTCACCACCCACCCCGAGTGGTTCACGACGCGGGCCGACGGCACCATCGCGTATGCCGAGAACCCCCCGAAGAAGTACCAGGACATCTACCCGCTCAACTTCGACAACGACCCCTTGGGCGCCTACACCGAGATGCGCCGCGTCATCCAGGTCTGGATCGACCATGGCGTGAAGATCTTCCGGGTCGACAACCCGCACACCAAGCCGGTCGAGTTCTGGCAGTGGCTGATCGACGATGTCGCCAAGGACCACCCCGAGGTGATCTGGCTGGCCGAAGCCTTCACCAAGCCCGCCATGATGCACACCCTGGCCAAGACCGGCTTCCAGCAGTCGTACACGTACTACACGTGGCGCAACGCCAAGTGGGAGCTCGAGGAGTACGTCACCGAGCTGGCCGGGGAGGCGGCGGCCTACATGCGGCCGTCGTTCTGGCCCACCACGCACGACATCCTCACGCCCTATATGCAGTTCGGCGGGCCTGCCGCCTGGAAGCTCCGCGCGGCGCTGGCCGCCACGCTCGTCCCGACGTACGGCATCTATGCCGGCTACGAGCTGGTCGAGCATGTGGCCCGCCCGGGCGCCGAGGAACAGATCGACAACGAGAAGTACCAGTACAAGAACCGCCACTGGGAGGACTACGAGCCTGGGGGCGCCAAGGAGGGTCAGTCACTGGCGGGCTACCTGACCCGGCTCAACGAGATCCGACGCGAGCACCCGTCGCTGCACTGGCTGCGCAACATCACGTTCCACCACGTCGACGACGAGAACATCATCGCGTTCTCCAAGCGCCGGGCGATCCGGGGTCCGGACGGCGAGGTGGTCTCCGAGGACATCATCGTCGTGGTGGCCAACCTCGACCCGCACAGCACGCGTGAGTCGACGGTGCACCTCACGATGCCCGCGCTCGGCCTGGACTACCACGACGGCATGGCGGCCCAGGACCTGCTGACGGGAGACTCCTGGCACTGGGGCGAGCATGTCTACGTCCGGCTCGGACCCGAGACCGAACCCGTCCACATCGTCGCAATCAGGAGGTTCTGATGCAGGGACTCAACCTGTCCCAGCCGGGACTTCGGCACGACCCGGAGTGGTTCAAGACCTCGGTCTTCTACGAGGTGCTGGTCCGCGGCTTCGGCGACTCCAAGGGCTCTGGCGCGGGTGACTTCACCGGTCTGATCAACCGGCTGGACTACCTCCAGTGGCTCGGGGTGGACTGCCTGTGGCTGCCGCCGTTCTATGCCTCACCGTTGCGTGACGGCGGCTACGACATCGCCGACTACACCGCCGTGCTGCCCGAGTTCGGCACGTTGCCGGACTTCCAGGAGCTGGTGTCGCAGGCCCACGCCCGCGGCATCCGGATCATCACCGACTTCGTGATGAACCACACCAGCGACCAGCACCCCTGGTTCCAGGCGTCGCGCTCGGACCCGGAGGGTCCCTTCGGCGACTTCTACGTGTGGTCCGACAGCGACGAGCCGTACTCGGACGCCCGGATCATCTTCATCGACACCGAGGTCTCGAACTGGACCTTCGACCCGGTGCGCCGACAGTTCTTCTGGCACCGGTTCTTCTCCCACCAGCCCGACCTGAACTTCGAGAACCCCGCCGTCCACGACGCGATGTTCGACGTGGTGCGGTTCTGGATGGACATGGGCATCGACGGGTTCCGTCTCGACGCCGTGCCGTACCTCTACGAGGAGGAGGGCCACAACTGCGAGAACCACCCCAAGACCCATGACTTCCTGGCCAAGCTGCGCGCCATGGTCGACAAGGAGTACCCGGGCCGCATCCTGCTGGCTGAGGCCAACCAGCCGCCCGCGGACGTGGTCGACTACTTCGGGACCACCGAGGCACCCGAGTGCCAGATGTGCTTCCACTTCCCGGTCATGCCGATGCTCTACTACTCGCTGCGCGAGGAGAAGGCCGCACCGATCGTCGACGTCCTCGCGGACACCCCGGCGATCCCGCCCGGCACCCAGTGGGGCACGTTCCTGCGCAACCACGACGAGCTGACGCTGGAGATGGTGACCCCTGAGCAACGGGCCGCCATGTACGGCTGGTACGCCCCCGACCCACGCATGCGGGCCAACGTGGGTATCCGCCGCCGCCTCGCGCCCTTGCTGGACAACAGCCGGGCCGAGATCGAGCTCATCCATGCCATGGTGCTCTCACTGCCGGGCTCGCCGTGCCTGTACTACGGCGACGAGATCGGCATGGGCGACAACATCTGGCTCAACGACCGCGACTCGGTGCGCACCCCGATGCAGTGGACCCCGGACCGTAACGCCGGCTTCTCCTCGGCCGACCCGGGCAAGCTCTACCTGCCGGTGGTCTCCTCGCTGGTCTACCACTACAACAACGTCAACGTCGAAGCCCAGATGGCCAGCAGTGCGTCCCTGCTGCACTGGGTTCGCGCGATGCTCCAGATCCGCAAGCGCCACCCGGTCTTCGGGCGCGGCGACTTCGAGGTCTGCCCCTCCGACAACGAGGCCGTACTGGCCTACCTGCGGGTGGAGCGGCCGGGCGAGAGCAGCGGCTCCTCGGCCGAGGCCGTGCTGTGCATCAACAACCTCTCCTCGCGACCGCAGGCCTCGACGGTCCGTGTCCCCGAGGAGTTCGCAGGAGCCCAGCTGGAGGACCTGTTCGGCGGTCAGGGATTCCCCAAGATCTCCGACGACGGCACGATCACCCTGACCCTGGGCTCGCGGGACTTCTTCTGGCTACGGCTCGTGCCTGGTGCGGCGCATGGCTGAGATCCACCAGAACGCCACGCTCACCCCGACCAAGCTCGAGCTACTGCCCGCGTGGATGGCGACCCAACGGTGGTATGCCGCCAAGGGTCGCGTTCCGCGCCTTCGCAAGCTGTGGTCGTGGCGGCTCGACGACCCGGCGGGGCAGGTGGGCATCGAGACGCTGCTCGTCGTTGACGAGGGTGGCGTCGAACCTGTCGTGTACCAGGTGCCGCTGACCTATCGCTCCGCGCCGCTGGACGGTGCGCAGCATGCCCTGGTCGGCACCATGGAGCACAGCGTGCTCGGGCGACGATGGGTCTACGACGGGGCGCACGACCCGGTCTACGCCACCCAGCTGCTGGCTCTGGTCCTGCGGCGGGCCATCCCTCAGGCCGGCTCACGTTCCGACACCGCGGAGCCGGCAGTCGTGGCGCAGCGCCACCCGTCCTGGACGGCAGACCCCGAGCTGCGTGCCACCAAGGTCCTGTCCGGCGAGCAGTCGAACACCTCCATCATCTTCGACTGCGTTGACGGCGACGGCGCTCCAACACCATTGATCTGCAAGGTCTTTCGCACCCTGCAGGCTGGCGAGAACCCTGACGTGGTCCTCCAGGGGGCTCTCACCGAGGCCGGCTCGACCCGCGTGCCTCGGATGGTCGGGTCCGTACTCGCGGCCTGGCCCGGTCTGCACGAGGGCGACCCCGACTCGACCGGGCATCTGGTCTTCGCCCAGGAGTTCCTGCCCGGCACCGAGGACGCGTGGCGGGTGGCGCTGCGCTCGGTGGCTGCCGGCGAGGACTTCACCGCGCAGGCCGCCGCCCTAGGGGCCGCTACCGCCGAGGTGCACGCCCTGCTCGCAGAGGTGCTCCCCACCGAGCCGGTCAGCCCGGAGGCCATCGCGGCCACGGTGGCGAGCATGCGCGGCCGCTACGTCCTGGCCGCGTCGGAGGTACCCGCGCTCGCGGCATACGAACATCGCATCGCCGCCGTCTTCGACCAGGCGGTGAACGCGAGCTGGCCACAGCTGCAGCGCATCCACGGGGACTACCACCTCGGCCAGGTGCTCCATGTGCCGGACCGGGGGTGGGTGCTGCTCGACTTCGAGGGCGAGCCGTTGCGGCCGCTGGCCGAGCGGACCCAGCCGGACCTGGCCGTGCGCGACATCGCCGGCATGCTCCGGTCGTTCGACTACGCGGCGGGCTCCTGGGAGCAGTCCCACCCCGGCCAGAGCGCGCGGTCCTGGGTGGCCGCCACCCAGGATGCGTTCCTCGACGGGTATGCCGCCGGCTGCGGCCGCGACCCCCGCCGTGACGCCGCGTTGCTGATCGCCTTCCAGCTCGACAAGGCGCTGTACGAAGTGGTCTACGAGGCCCGTAACCGGCCCACGTGGCTGACCATCCCCACCGACGCAGTCTCACGGCTGCTCGACGACGCGAGGAAGGACCTGCCATGAGTCCCAAGTTCGGCAAGAAGTCCAAGCAAGAACGCCCTGAGACGCAAGCTCCGGAGGCGACCCCAGCGCCAGCCGAAAAGGCAACCACGGAGTCGGCACCCGAGACCCCGGGTGGGTCGTCGTGGTTCGGTCTGCCTGACGGGGCCGATGAGCCAGCAGGCGAGTCGCTGCCACCGGTCGACGTCGCTGCAGCGGCCGCCCCGCCAGCCCCCGGGCCGCAGGCGCACGCAGCGGAGTCCGAGCCTCACCTGGACCGCGAGCCGCCGGTGGACCGTGAGCCGGAGCCGGTGCCTGTGATCACCACGCCGCAGGAGGCGATCCGCGCCCTGGCGGACGGACGCCACCAGCAGCCTCATGACCTGTTGGGCCACCATCTCGAGCCGCAGGGGCTCGTGGTGCGCGCCTACCGCCCCTTTGCCTCGTCCGTTGCGGTGATCTTCGCCGACGGCGAGCGCGTCGAGATGCAGCACGAGTCCGACGGTGTCTGGGGCGGCGTCCGACTCGGGGCCACCCAGACCCAGGACTACCGGCTACGGGTCGCGTACGCGGACGGCATCGAGCACCAGCAGGACGACCCGTACCGGTTCGCCCCGACCCTCGGGCCGATCGACCTGCACCTGATCGGCGAGGGCCGGCACGAGCAGCTCTGGACGGTGCTCGGCGCCCATGTCCGCGAGTACCCCGGGCCGATGGGCACGGTTGTCGGAACGTCTTTCGCCGTCTGGGCTCCGCGCGCCCAGGCCGTCCACGTGGCGGGCGACTTCAACGGTTGGGACACCCGCAGCCACTCGATGCGCCTGCTCGGGGAGTCCGGAGTCTGGGAGCTGTTCATTCCCGGTGTCGGCGACGGCACGCTGTACAAGTTCCTGGTTCGGGGAGCGGATGGCAAGGTCCGCGAGAAGGCGGACCCGATGGCCCGCGCGACAGAGCTCCCCCCGGGTCGCGCCTCCTCCGTCGTGGACTCAAGGCACGCCTGGGCCGACGACGAGTGGATGAGCCAGCGCACCGGGAACGACGCACACGCCGCACCCATGAGTGTGTACGAGGTCCACCTGGGGTCGTGGCGTCGCAACCACAGCTACCGCGACCTTGCCGAGCATCTGGTCAACTACGTACGCGACCTCGGGTTCACCCACGTGGAGCTCATGCCGGTGATGGAGCACCCGTACCCGCCGTCCTGGGGCTACCACGTGACCAGCTACTACGCCCCGACCGCGCGGTTCGGCCGTCCGGACGACTTCCGGTACCTTGTCGACCGGCTGCACCAGGCCGGCATCGGCGTCATCCTCGACTGGGTTCCGGGCCACTTCGCCACGGACCCCTGGGCGCTGTCGCGATTCGATGGCCTACCGCTGTACGAACACCCGGACCCGCGCAAGGGCTGGCACCCCGAATGGGGTTCGTACATCTTCGACTTCGGCCGGGTCCAGGTCCGCAACTTCCTGGTGGCCAACGCTGTGTACTGGCTGGAGGAGTTCCACATCGACGGTCTGCGCGTCGACGGGGTGGCCTCGATGCTGTACCTGGACTACGCCCGCAAGGATGGGGAGTGGATCCCGAACGTCCACGGCGGCCGGGAGAACCTCGAGGCGGTGGCCCTCCTGCAGGAGGCGAACGCCACGGCATACAAGCGGGTTCCGGGCATCGTCACGATCGCGGAGGAGTCCACCTCCTGGCCGGGCGTCACCAAGCCCACCGACACCGGTGGTCTGGGCTTCGGTCTGAAGTGGAACATGGGCTGGATGAACGACTCCTTGCGCTATCTCAAGGAAGACCCGATCCACCGGCAGTACCACCACCACCTGCTGACGTTCTCGCTCATGTACGCCTTCAGCGAGAACTACCTGCTGCCCATCAGCCACGACGAGGTGGTGCACGGCAAGGGGTCGCTGCTGCGCAAGGCGCCGGGCAGCCGGTATGACCAGCTCGCCACGGTGCGCGCCTTCCTGGCCTACCTGTGGACCCACCCCGGTAAGCAGCTGCTGTTCATGGGCACCGAGTTCGCCCAGGAGGCGGAGTGGGCCGACGGGCGCGAGCTCGACTGGTGGCTGCTCGACCACGCCGCTCACTATCGCGTCCACAACCTGGTCAAGGAGCTGAACCGGGTCTATCGGGAGAACCCCGCGCTCTGGGCGCTGGACAGCGACCCGGCCGGGTTCGAATGGCTGAACGCGAACGACAGCACCTGGAACACCTACTCCTACCTGCGATTCGGCACCCAGGACCGCCAGGGGTCGGTGGTCGCGGTCGCGGTGAACTTCGGCGGCCTGGCACGCGACCCGCTCCGGCTGGGTGTCCCGCGCGGCGGCCAGTGGAAGGTGCTGCTCGACACCAGCGGCTTCGACGAGTTCGGCACTCCCAGCCAGGCCGACCTCGTCCTGGAGGCGCAGCCACACCCGGCCGACGGCCAGCCCTACTCGGTCGAGGTCAGGGTCGCGGCGCTGACCGCCGTGTACCTCGTCCCGGTCGAGGAACCGCTTCAGGTGGAGGTCGCCGAGTGAGCGACCCCCGAGCGGGCCAGCTGGCGGAGCCCTCCGACCTGGTTGACATCCCGCACCTGGTGACGGCGTACTACAGCCTGCAGCCCGACCCTGCGGACATCGACCAGCAGGTCGCGTTCGGCACGTCGGGGCACCGGGGGTCGAGTCTGCGGACCGCCTTCAACGAGGCGCACATCCTGGCGACCACCCAGGCGATCTGCGACTACCGCAGGTCGCAGGGGTTTGACGGCCCGCTGTTCATCGGGCGCGACACGCACGGGCTCAGCGAACCGGCGTGGACGTCGGCTCTGGAGGTGCTGGCGGCCAACGACGTCGTCGTGCTGGTCGACGACCGCGACGGGTACACCCCCACGCCGGCGGTGTCCCACGCGATCCTGCGTGCGAACGGCGGACGCACCACGGGACCCGGCCTGGCCGACGGCATCGTCGTGACGCCTTCGCACAACCCGCCCTCCGACGGCGGCTTCAAGTACAACCCCCCACACGGGGGACCGGCCGACAGCGACGCCACGAAGGTCATCGCGGCGCGGGCCAACGAGCTCATCGCCGGGGGCCTCACCGACGTTCGCCGTATGCCGTTCACCCGCGCCCGTGCGCACGCGCAGCCGTACGACTTCCTGGGGACCTATGTCGACGACCTGCCCAACGTGGTGGACCTCGCGCGGGTCAAGCAGGCTGGCGTCCGGATCGGCGCCGACCCGCTTGGCGGCGCCAGCGTCGCCTACTGGGCCGAGATCGCCGATCGGCACGGACTCGACCTGACCGTCGTGAACCCGCTGGTCGACCCCACCTGGCGGTTCATGACCCTGGACTGGGACGGCAAGATCCGGATGGACTGCTCGTCCCCCTCGGCCATGGCCTCGCTCATCGCGCGCAAGGACGAGTACGACATCGCGACGGGCAACGACGCAGACTCCGACCGGCACGGGATCGTCACTCCGGACGGCGGGCTGATGAACCCCAACCACTTCCTGGCCGTGGCGATCCGCTACCTGTTCGGCGGGTCACGTCCCGGCTGGCCGCAGGGCGCGGCCATCGGCAAGACGCTGGTGTCCTCGTCGATGATCGACCGGGTGGCCGCCGAGGTGGGCGGCAGGCTGGTCGAGGTCCCGGTGGGCTTCAAGTGGTTCGTGCCGGGACTGATCGACGGCAGCTTCGGGTTCGGCGGCGAGGAGTCGGCAGGGGCGTCGTTCCTGCGCATGGACGGCTCGGCCTGGACCACCGACAAGGACGGCATCATCCTGGCGCTGCTCGCCTCGGAGATCCTGGCTGTCACCGGTCGATCCCCCAGCCAGCACTATGCCGAGCTGGTCGCTGCCCATGGCGACCCGGCATACGCCCGGATCGACGCGGCCGCCAACCGCGAGCAGAAGGCCAAGCTGGCCGCCCTGTCCCCCGACGACGTCACCGCCGACTCCCTTGCCGGCGAACCGATCACCGCCAAGCTCACCCAGGCACCTGGCAACGGCGCCGCCATCGGCGGGCTGAAGGTGACCACGCAGTCCGCCTGGTTCGCGGCGCGTCCCTCTGGCACCGAAGACGTCTACAAGATCTACGCGGAGTCGTTCCAGGGGCCCGAGCACCTGGCCCAGGTCCAGACCGAGGCCAAACAGGTCGTCAGCGCGGCGCTGGGCGCCTAGCCCAGTGCCGCCTCGGCGGCCCGAGCCAGGTCGAGCCACCGCGCCTCGTGCGCCGGCGGCACCTGCACCCATGCCTTCATCGGCCGGCCGGCCATCGGCTCGAACAGGTGCGCACCCTCGAGGGCCAGTGCCTCGGCATGGGCGTCCCCGTCGAGCTTGAAGACCATGTCGTCCCCGTACAGACCGGCGAACGCCTTCCCGCCGCGGCGCTTGAGCGAGGGCATCCCGAACATCGAGGCGCGTTGCACCTCGAGCTCACCGGTCAGCTCCTCGACCAGCGCGTCGAACCGCGCCCGGCCCTGGTCGGTCGGCGTGGACATCTGCGGAACCTCGGGCATGTCTGCGAGCCTAGCCCGGCGCCACCGCGGGCGCGGGGCCGCCAACGACCGACTCGTCGGTCCGGGAGCTGCCCGATCCCAGCCGAGACCGCTCGTCGCGGACCCAGAGCTGGGTCAGCCCACCGAAGTGACCCTCGAACTTGTCCCACTCGTGTGCGGGATAGGTCGAGCGAATCGTCGCCGTCAGCAGGTTCCGGAAGTCATCGGAGTCCACCCACTCCAGGACCAGCTCATCCAGGTGGGGCAGGGCCGCCTCACAGAACTCGCGATAGCGGTCCGTCTCGAAGTACTCGTCCGCGAGTCGCTGGTAGGCGCCCAGCTTGGCCGGGTAGTCCAGCTCCGAGTCGTCGGCCACGGCGAACCAGGGACCGGTGTCCACCTGGGTGCGCGGCTTGCGCCCAGTCGCCACGCAGAACGCCGACCACTTCAGCAGTGCCTTCATGGCCCACGGGAAGTAGTAGTGCAGCGAGGTCACGGCCACGTCCGGACAGGCGTTGGCGTAGTCGATGGGATAGACGACGCCGTCCTTGACGAGCATCTCGCAGGAGTTGAACTCCCAGCGGAAGAACGCGTTCACGGTCTGGGCGATGGTGACCGTCTCGGTCCCGATGGCATCCGACAGGAACCCGTGCTCCACGGCATACCGCTGGTGCATCGGCTCGTCGGGCTGGAACTTCATGACCATCGTCTCGGGGCCGATCGTCAAGGCTCGGGCGAAGACCTCGAACCCGTCGACGGCCTTCTGCAGGTGCATGAGCATCTCGCCGGAGTCGTCGTAGGCGGCGTGCAGGTCGGCTCGGTCCCGGATCATCGAGACGCCTCGCCAGGCCCCACCGTCGAACGGCTTCATGAACATGGGGTACCCGAGCTCGTCGGCGATGCGGTCCAGGTCGAAGGACTTGTTGTATCTGGCCGAGGTGAACGCCCACCGAGCGTTGTCGAGGGGGTTCTTGTACGGGACCAGTACGGTCTCGGGAACGTTCATCCCCAGCCGCAGCAACGCGCAGTACGCCGAGTGCTTCTCCATGGACTGGAATGTGAACGGGCTGTTGAGCAGGTACACGTCATCCATGAGCGCGACCTTCTTGAGCCACTCCCGCGGATGGTAGTACCAGTGCGCGAGCCGGTCGATGACCAGGTCCTGGCGCGGCTGGTCGCGCAGGTTGAACGGCTCGATGGTGAGGCGCTCGGTGGCGATCCGGTGGCTCGACCCGTCGGGGGCGGTGATCACGCCCAGCCGGCTGGCCAGGGTTTCGAAGGCCGTGGGCCAGTCCCCTTCAGCCCCCAGCAAGAGTCCGACGAGGTGCTCGTGTGTGGACGACATGGAGCCATCCTGTCCCCTGAGGGCACCCCCCGAAAGTCGGAGCGGTCAGAAAAGTGCGCTCATCAGGGCGGTCCGCGCCTTGCGAACGCGTTCGTCGTGCGTCCCGACGACGGCGAACAGCCCGAGCAGATGCGACCGAACCTGCTCTCGTTCCTCTCCGCTGGTGGCCCGGACCAGGTCGATGAGGCGCGCGAATGCGTCCTCCACGTGGCCGCCGAGCACGTCGAGGTCGGCGACCAGGGTCTGCGCGCCCACGTCGTGGGGGTTCTCCGCGGCCGCCGCTCGGGCGGTCGGGAGGTCGGCGCCGTGGGTGCGCTGCATCAGCCCGACCTGGGCGAGTCCGAGCTCGGCCTCGCTGTCGGCGGGGTTCTGCTTGACTGCCTGCCGGTATGCCGCGGCCGCGGCTTCGAGGTCGCCCCGCTCGATGGCGTCGTACGCCTCCTGGTGCAAGGGCGGCAGCGGCGGCTCCCGGTCGGCGTCGTCCGGCGCCGTCGTGGCCTGCTCGTCGCCCAGGTCCACCCGGCCCGTGACGCCGTGCTGCACGGCCAGAGCGAGCACCTCGTCGAGGACGGGGCGCAGCTGCTCGGCCGGCTGGATGCCGGCGAACAGCGGGACGGGTTGCTGCTGGAGCAGCCCCATCGTCACCGGCACACTCTGCACCTGGAAGGCGCGCATCAGGCCGGGGTTCGCCTCGACGTCGATGCTGACCACCTGGAGCCGGCCGCCGTAGGTTCGGGCCACGTCGACGACCGTGTGGAGGTAGCTGCGCGACTCGGGCAGCTGCGCGGCCCAGAGCACCACCACCATGGGGACGCTGACCGAGGCGTTGACGATCTCGGTGAACGTGGCGTCGGTGGCCTCGACAACCAGACCAGTGCGGCCCGGCACTCCGGCGGGGGATCCGCCTGCGCCAGTGGCGTCGCGATCGGGGGCGGCGCCGGTCGAACGGCCAGGTCCGGGAGCGCCTGCGGTGCCACGCAGGCCGGACAGGTCGACGGCACCGCGCAGGCCGGGCGTGGTGGGCTGATCAGTCATGGACGGATTCTCTCTCACCCCAACCTGGGGCGCTCAGGCGCCCTTGGCGGAGACCAGGGTCTCGTCGGCGGCGACCACAGAGGCGAGTCCCTTCGCGGGGAGGGTGAACACGACGGTCTCGAAGGACTTCAGCTCCGCGCTCTGGGTCAGGGTCTTCTTCCCGACGAGCTTCTGGAACACCGCGCTCGGGGTGAGCGACTTGCCCGCCGACTTCAGGGTGATGTCGTCGGTTCGCTCCAGCAGCGCGAACACCAGCGCTCCCCCACCCCGCAACCCGATGGTGACCAGGTCCTCGGGATGGGGTTTGTGGGTACGTGTCAGCGTCGCCAGGTTGCCGAACGACTTCGCCTGGGCAGCGGCATTGGCGCGCACGCCCGTGGAGAAGGGATCGCTCGAGGAGACATCCGCGGCAGGCGTTGCCGTCGGGAAGCCCACGCTGGCGGCATACTCCGACACCAGGTGAGCGGGGTCCACGGCGAGCTTCGCCGAGTCCACGGTCAGCGGTGACCCGTCGGTGAGCGCATCGAGGGCCGGGATCGAGGCGCCGCTGTACATCGTCGCGCTCGCCGAAAGCCGGAACGGGGTCTGGGGATCCGCCGAGGTCAAGAGGTTCAGGACCGAGGAACCGTTGCTGTCGGTGGTCTGGACCAGGATGACCCGAGGCCAGCTGGAGCCCCGTGAGATGGCCAGCACCCGTGGCTGGGCGGTCCGGGTCACCGGGTTCGGGTTGGGCGCCGCCGGGCCGAGCTGGTCCGCGGCGGTGGCCACGGTCAACGCGCTGCCCGTCAACGAGGCCGCCCGCAGGGTCTTGGCCTGGGTCCCAGTCGCGATGCCCGCCGCGGCGGCTTGGGTCAGCACTCGGGTCGCGATCTGCGATGCCTGCGACGGTGACAGCGGAGCCCCGGCGGTCGCGGCGCTGGGCACGTCGTGGACGCCCACCATGGAGGCGCACGCCGAGGTACCGGTCAGCACCAGCATCAGCGCCGCGACGGCGCTCGGCTTGGTCAGCATGGCGCGCATCAGCTCACCGCCTCGTTCGTCTCGGGCGCTTCGGTCGTCTCGGGCGCTCCGGTCGGATCTTGTGCCTCGGGCGCCTGGGGTGTCTGGCTGCGTCGGCCTGCGTGACGTCCGGTCCCGTGCTGCCGGGACCGCGGGCGCGTGAGGCCGAGCCCCCCGAGCAGCAGTGCCAGGAGACCGACCACGGCGACGACGATCGACTGGACCGCCCAGGTCCCGTGCTGGATGCGCACGGTCAACGAGGTCAGGTCCGCCGGGCTCCCGTCCTTGGTCGCGACGACGACCGCGACGGGTGCATCCGACTGGTCGACCGCCAAGGACGCGATCCCGGCGCCGGTGGCGGTGTTGTGCCATAGGTCGGCTGTACCGAGGTTCGTGGTGGTTCCAGACCCGGTGTGCGTCGTGACCAGAGACCAGTCTCGCACCCTGACCCCGGTGACGCGGGTGCGGTCGGCCCCTCCCAGGATTGCGGTGGCGTCCCCGGGGTTGGCCTCCCCCATGAAGATCGGGCCCCCGTGAGCGGCGACCGCGGTGATCGTGACGGTGCCATCCACCCGGTTGAGGAGCGTCGGCTGGAGCACAACGACGCCTCGAGTCGCGTGGGTGCGGAACGTGGCGGTACCGGAGGTGCCGAGGTGAGCGGTGAACCATGCGCCGAGCACCAGGAGCACGAGCCCGACCGCGGTCAGCGCCGCGAATAGGGCGCGCTTGGCCATGATGTGCACGGAGGAGTCCTTACCTGAGCGGACCGGCGCGGGGGTCTGCGCTGCCGGCATCAACATCCACCATGACCCAGACCGGCCCGAGACGACAAATCTCCGCAGCCCGCCTGTTGACGGTTGGCCGGCGGCTCGGCGATGGCATGATCGCCCGTGATGACCCTTAGAGCGAAGTCCTCGCGCAGCCGCCGACCGGGCCGTCCTCGCGAGGAGGCGACCGAGCAGGCGATCACCCAAGCGGCCAGGCAGGTCCTCGCCGACAAGGGCGTCGCCCGCATGTCCATGGAGCTGGTGGCGCACAAGGCCGGTGTGGCCAAGAGCACGTTGTACCGCCGGTGGCCGAGCAAGGTCGAGCTCGCCGTGCATGCGGTGGCGGTGACCTTCGACACCATCGACGTGGAGGACCACGGGTCACTCGCGGCGGACATGCGGGCCGGGATCGGAGAGGCGGCGCGGTTGCTGCGCGACCCTTCGATCGGTGGGTCGTATGCCGCGTTGCTTGCCGAGTCCGCCCGCGACCCCGAGGGTGTCGGACGGAAGGTGCGCGAGTCCCTCTCCACCCGGTTGCACGCCATCGTGGCCAGCTCGGTCGAACGGGCCATCGCTCGGGGCGAGATCCGGCGGGAGATGATCGACGTCGACCTGTTGGCCGACATCGTCGTGGGCTCGGTGATGCACCGCGCGCTGGCCACCGGGGAGCCCGACGCCGCGTTCGTCGACGGGCTCATCGACCTGCTGGCGGACGTCGCCTACGCCCGGTTGCGGCGGGCCCAGCGCGCCGACGAGGCAGCCGACGCCGAGGACCCGCTCAGCTAGAAGCGGGCAGGTTCGCGGTACACACCCCACTCGCCGCGCAGCGCGTCGCAGATCTCGCCCAGCGTGGCTTCGGCCCGCACCGCATCGAGCATCGCGGGCACCATGTTCGCGTCCGTCCTGGCCACCTCGACCAGGTGCACGACGGCGGCCTTCGCCGCGGCGTCGTCGCGGTGGGCACGACGCGTTCCGAGCGTCGCCACCTGCTCGCGCTCCACCTCGTGGCTCACGCGCAGGATCTCGAGCTCGTGGGTCACCGACGCCGTATGGCAGTTCACACCGACGACCTTCTTGTCGCCCTTCTCCAGGGCGATCTGGTACTGGAACGCCGCCTCGGCGATCTCCGACATGAACCAGCCGTCCTCGATGCCACGCAGGATGCCTGAGGTCATGGGCCCGACCGGGTGGTCCACGCCGCCCTCGGCGTTGCGCGGCCTGCCGAGCTCGCCCATGGCGGTGATCTTCTCGAAGATGGCCTCGGCCTCAGCCTCGATCTTGTCGGTGAGTGCCTCGACGTACCAGCTTCCGCCGAGAGGGTCCGCGACGTTGACCACGCCGGTCTCCTCCATGATGACCTGCTGGGTGCGCAGGGCGATCTCGGCGGCCTGCTCGCTGGGCAGCGCGAGCGTCTCGTCAAGGGCGTTGGTGTGCAAGGAGTTCGTACCCCCCAGAACTGCCGCGAGCGCCTCCACGGCCGTGCGGACCACGTTGTTGTACGGCTGCTGGGCGGTCAGGCTGACGCCCGCTGTCTGGGTGTGGAAACGGAGCCACTGTGCCTTGTCCGTCTTGGCGCCATAGACGTCCCGAAGCCACCGGGCCCAGATCCGGCGCGCGGCCCGGAACTTGGCGATCTCCTCGAAGAAGTCGAGGTGGCTGTCGAAGAAGAAGGACAGGCCGGGGGCGAAGGTCTCGATGTCCAGGCCTCGCGACAGGCCGAGCTCGACGTAGCCGAACCCGTCCGCGAGCGTGAAGGCCAGCTCTTGCGCGGCCGTCGAACCGGCTTCGCGAATGTGGTACCCGGAGACCGACAGCGGCTTGTAGTTCGGGATGTTCTGGGTGCAGTACTCCATCAGGTCGCCGATCAGGCGCAGATGGGGCTCCGGTTCGAACAACCACTCCTTCTGCGCGATGTACTCCTTGAAG
>DASYGI010000092.1:0-4585 GCA_035999925.1 Pedococcus sp. | reverse complement strand
GCCGCCGGTTCCGTGCCGCTTATCGCGGTGTCTCTGGCGTGCACGTTCGGCGGGTACGGCCTGGTGAAGAAGAAGGTCGGCGTGAGCCTGGAGGCACTGCAGTCGCTGACCGCCGAGACCCTGGTGCTGACACCCATCGCGGTGGTCTTGCTGACCGTCCTGACGATGCGTGGGGACACGACCTTCACCACCCACGGGAGCTGGCACACGGCGCTGCTGGTGCTCGCGGGGATTCTGACGGCCACCCCGCTCCTGCTGTTCGCCGCTGCGGCCCGCCGGGTGCCGCTCGTCACGATCGGTCTCCTGCAGTTCGTGACGCCAGTGCTGCAGCTGTTATGCGGGGTGCTGCTGCTGCACGAGCACATGACCGGTCAACGGTGGATCGGGTTCGCGATCGTGTGGGTGGCGCTGGCCGTGTTGAGCGTGGACTCGATCCGCAGCCGGCGCGGCGCACCGAGCGCGCGGCGCGGGGCGTTGGGCGAGGCGCTCAGCCGACGCGGGTGACGACGCTGGTGGCCAACGCCAGCAGCGCGGTCTTCGCGTCGCTGTCGGGCAGCGGGGCCAGCGCCTCCTGAGCCTGCCGCGCCACCGCTGCGGTGTGCTCCGTGGCCCGGCGCATGGCGGCGTTGCCGCGCAACAGGTCCAGCGCCTTCGCCAGGAGCGGCTCGTTGCGCAGATCCGAGCGCAACAGCTCCTGCAGCGGGGCGTCCGCGGGGTCGTTAGAGGCCAGCGCGTAGAGCACGGGCAGGGTCAGCTTGCCTTCGCGCAGGTCGGTTCCCGGGGTCTTGCCGGTGTCTTCGGTGTCTGAGGCGATGTCGATGAGATCGTCCGCGAGCTGGAACGCCATCCCTAGCCGCTCCCCGTACTCGCGCATGATCTCGACCGTGTCAGCGTCGCAGCCGGCGAACATGGCGCCGTACCGCGCGGCCGTCGCGATCAGCACTCCGGTCTTGTCCGCCAGAACGCGCAGGTAGTAGTCCACCGGGTCTTCGCCCGCGGGGGTCGGCCGGTCGTCACGGATCTGTCCCGAGCAGAGCCGGACGAACGTCTCGGCCTGGATCTTGACGGCCTCGGCTCCGAGGTCGGCGATGATCGAGGACGCCGTTCCGAACAGCATGTCGCCCACCAGGATGGCGGTGGAGTTGTCGTACTTCGCGTTCGCGCTGGGCGCCCCGCGACGCAGCTGCGCCTCGTCCATGACGTCGTCATGGCACAGCGACGCGACGTGGGTCAGCTCCACCCCGGCCGCGGCCGCGACGACGTCGGGGTTGGCCCCGGTGCCGAGTTCGGCGGCGAGCAGCGTCAGCAGAGGCCTGAACCGCTTGCCGCCCGCCTCGATGAGATGGCTGTTGGCCTCCGCGATGAACGCGTCATCGTGGTTGACCTCGCGGCGAAGCAGCGCGTCAACCTCCGCGAGGCCCTCAGCGAGCCGGGCGGCCAGCGCCTCAGACGTGGACGGGAACACCAGCCCCACTAGCCCAGCCTGCCCGGACGTGTTGACGCTCATCGGACGTTCATCGAACGAGGAAGACCGACGACCGCTGCGCGAGGTCGAGCACCTGGGTCGGCATGACGCCGAGGACCACGGTGACCAGGGTGCCGACGGTGATGGCCACGGTGGTCATCGGCGAGGCCAGCTGGGCCACGACGGTCTCACCGGCCGGCGGCTCAGTGAAGTACATCAGGACGATGAGCCGGACATAGACGAAGGCCGTGATGACGCTGCACAGCACACCGATGATGACCAGGGCGACCCCGGAGCGACCGCCGAAGGTGATGGCCGGCTCGAACGCCGCGAACTTGGCGGAGAACCCGGACGTCAACGGGATGCCGGCGAAGGCCAGGAGCAGGAAGGCGAAGACTCCCG
The DNA here is from genome assembly GCA_035999925.1 of Pedococcus sp. GTDB lineage: Bacteria > Actinomycetota > Actinomycetes > Actinomycetales > Dermatophilaceae > Pedococcus. The sequence continues at coordinate 2,718 of DASYGI010000092.1, read as the reverse complement.
CCACGACGGGGTGGTTGCGTCCGAGCCCTGCCCACTGGGACAGGTGCGAGGCCTCCGAACCACCCTGACGCACCAACGACACGACCGCGAAGGCGGCGATCGTGGTGAAGCCGTACGCCACGAGATAGAACATCGTGCCGCTGACCCCACTGACGTCGAAGGCCAGGACCGCGACCAGGATGAACCCGGCGTGGGCGATCGAGGAGTAGGCCAGCAGTCGCTTGACGTCGGTCTGGGTCACCGAGAGCACGGACCCGACGACCATGGTCAGGGCCGCGACGGCGATCACGCCGCCACGCCAGTCCCAGCGGCTCGCCTGAACTCCGACGTAGACCAGGCGCAGGATCGCGCCGAATGCGGCGACCTTGGTGCAGGCCGCCATGAACCCGGTGACCGGGGTGGGAGCGCCCTGGTACACATCGGGCGTCCAGGAGTGGAACGGCACCGCTCCGACCTTGAACAGCAGGCCGACGAGCACGAACAGCACGCCCGGGAGCAACAGCCCGTCCATGGCCCCGGCCGAGGTGTTGATCGCCGCGGCAATATCGGACAGGTAGATCGAGCCGGCGTACCCGTAGAGCAGCGCGGCCCCGAAGAGGAAGAACGCGGAGCTGAACGCGCCCAGCAGGAAGTACTTCAGCGACGCCTCCTGGGAGAGCAGGCGGCGGCGGCGGGCCAACCCGCACAGCAGGTACAGCGGCAGTGAGAGCACCTCGAGGGCCACGAACATCGTCAGCAGGTCACCCGCAGCGGGGAACAGCAGCATGCCGAGCACCGCGAACATGGTCAGCGGGAACACCTCGCTGGTCGCCAGGCCAGCCCGCAGCGCCGCGGCCTCGTGGGGCGACCCAGGGACCGCGGACCCCATCGGGGTGAACGCGTCTGCGCCGGTGCCGCCGAACTTCTCGGCCATCGTCAAGATGCCGAGGATGGCCATCAGCAGCAGCGCGCCCTGCAGGAACAGCGAGGGTCCGTCGATGATCACGGCCTGCCGCAAGGTGCTGCCTTGGTTGACGGACTGCCTCGAGACCAGCACGAGCACGACGAACGCGGCCACGAGACCGCCGAGCGCCACGACGACCTGGATGGTATGCCGCAGCGCACGCGGGGCGAACGCCTCGACCAGGACGCCGAGCATGGCGGCGCCGACCACGATGAGCATCGGAGCGATCGCCCCGTACTTGACGTCGGCCCGGGCGAAGGTGGCCGTCACGGCGGCGAGCGGGCTGGCGGCCAGGCTCGAGCCGGCGAGCGTGGCTGTCACGGCGGGCATCACTTGGCGCTCCCGTTAGCTGTGGTGGGGACGGATGGGGCCGGATCGGAGACGCCGACGTGCTTGAGCGTGACGGCGACTGCCGGGTCGAGGACATCCAGCACCGGCTTGGGATAGAACCCCAGCACGAGGAACGCGGCGATCAGCGGGGCCACGACGAGCTTCTCACGCAGGGTGATGTCCAGGACGATGCCGCCCGAGGCGGACAGATCCGGACGCGGGCCGGTCATCATCCGCTTGTACATCAGCAGGATGTAGAGGGCCGCGAGGATGATCCCGGCGGTGCCGATGACGGCCGCCACCTTGTACCGCTGGAAGGTCCCGGCCAGGACCAGGAACTCCGAGATGAACGAGCTCAGACCCGGCAGGGCTAGGCCCGACAGACCAGCGACTAGGAACACGCCGGCCAGTCCCGGGGTGACCCGCTGCCAGCCACCGAAGTCCGGGATCCGCTTGCTGCCCCGGCGGGCCACGAGCATCGCGCCGATGAGGAACAGCGCGGCTGTCGAGAAGCCGTGGTTGAGCATGTAGAGCGTGGCCCCGACGCCACCGGTGGAGGTGAGCGCGAAGATCCCCAGCACGATGAAGCCGAAGTGGCTGATGGAGGTGTACGCGATCAGCCGCATGATGTCGGTCTGGCCGATGGCCAGGAGCGCGCCGTACAGGATGGAGATGACCGCCAGCACCAGCACGACCGGGGTGGCCCACTTGCTGGCCTCCGGGAACAGCTGCAGGCAGAAGCGGATCATCCCGAAGGTGCCCACCTTGTCCAGCACACCGACCAGCAGGACCGCCGTGGCGGGCCGCGCCTCGGTGGCGGCATCGGGGAGCCAGGTGTGCACCGGCCACATCGGCGCCTTGACGGCGAACGCGAAGAAGAACGCGAGGAACATCAGCCGTTCCGGCACGATCCCGATCGTCAGCCCGGTGAGCTTGGAGACCAGGAAGCCGTCCGCCCCACCCGGCCCGTAGTGGTACAGCGCCAACACGCCCACGAGCATCACGAGGCCACCGGCCAGCGAGAAGAGCAGGAACTTCACGGCGGCATACTGGCGACGCGAGCCGCCATAGGACCCGATCAGGAAGTAGACCGGGATCAGCATGGCCTCGAAGAAGACGTAGAACAGGAACACGTCGGTCGCGGCGAAGACGCCCACCATGAAGGTCTCGAGCACCAGCATGATCGCGAAGTAGTTCTTCTCGCGTGAGCCACCCTCGGGTACGTCCGCCCAGGCGGCCAGGATGCACACGGGGGTCAGGATCACCGACATGAGGATCATGACCAGCGCGATGCCGTCAACCCCGACCGCGTACGAGACGCCGAACTGCGGGATCCACCGGTGCTGCTCGGTGAGCTGGAACTGCGACGTGGAGCCGGTGTTGAACTGCAGCGCCGCCGCGATCCCGAACAGCAGGGTCAGCACGGAGGTGCCCAGCGCGATGTG
>DASYGI010000091.1:0-3855 GCA_035999925.1 Pedococcus sp. | reverse complement strand
CCACCCAAGAAAACGCCCCCACGGGTGACGCGCCCCAACGCGCTCTCCCGAAAATCGGAATGTAACAGCGGCGACCTTCGGCCCGCAGCCAAACGACAAGAATCCGTCAGCCTGCCGACCGCGACGCCGACCAGGGTTGCGACGAGCCCGGAGATGGCCTCCTGCCGGTCGACGGGCTAGGGGCGCGGACGCAACACGGGGGCGAGGGCTTCCAGGACCGAGGCGTCTTCGATCGTCCCCGGCACGCCTGGAGTCCGACCGGCCGCGAGCTCGCGCATCGTCTTACGCAGGATCTTGCCGGAGCGGGTCTTGGGGAGGGCCTCCACGATGTCGACCTGGCGCAAGGACGCCACGGCGCCCACCTCGTCGCGGACCCGCTGGACCAGCTCCGCTCGAATCCGGTCACCGTCGGCCGCCGGGTCCGCCCCTGCCTTGAGCACCACGAGTGCGCGCGGGACCTCACCCTTGAGCCGGTCGGCCACGCCGATGACCGCACACTCCGCGACGGCTTCGTGGCCGGCCAGCGCCGCCTCGATGGAACCAGTCGACAGCCGGTGCCCGGCGACGTTGAGCACGTCGTCGGTACGTCCCATCACCAAGAGGTAACCGTCCTCGTCGAAGAGACCGCCATCCCCAGTCAGGTAGTACCCGTCAAAGGCCGACAGATATCCGGCGACGTACCGGTCGTCATCCTCCCAGAGCGTGGGCAGCGTCCCTGGGGGCATCGGCAGCCGAAGGCAGATCGCACCCTCCTCACCCGGCGTCAGGACCTGGCCGTTCTCGCCGAGGATCTGCACGGCATACCCAGGGACCGGCACGGACGGCGAGCCGGCCTTGATCGGCATCGGCTCCAGGCCACGCAGGTTGGCCGCGATGGGCCACCCGGTCTCCGTCTGCCACCAGTTGTCGACCACCGGGACCCCCAGGTGGGTCGTGGCCCACTCGTACGTGTCGGGGTCAAGCCGCTCCCCCGCGAGGAACACGGTCTGCAGGGACGAGAGATCGTGCGCGTGCATCAGCCGACCCTCGGGGTCCTGGCGCCTGATCGCGCGGTAGGCCGTCGGCGCAGTGAACATCGCCTTGACGCCGTAGTCGGCGATCACCCGCCAGAACGCTCCGGCGTCAGGGGTGCCCACCGGTTTCCCTTCATAGAGAACGGAGGTCGCGCCAGTCAGCAGCGGCGCGTAGACGATGTAGGAGTGGCCGACGACCCATCCGACGTCGCTCGCGGTGAACCAGACGTCGCCGGGCCCGATGTCGTAGATGTTCTCCATGGACCAGCGCAGCGCGACGGCGTGGCCACCGTTGTCGCGGACTATGCCCTTGGGGCGACCGGTGGTGCCGGAGGTGTAGAGGATGTACAGCGGGTCGGTTGCGGCGATCTCGACGCAGTCAGCCGGCTCGGCGTCGCGCATCAGCTCGTCCCAGTCCAGCTCCTCCCAGTCGGTGTCGCGTGCGCCGACCGCGGCTCGCGCCTGCTCGCGCTGCAGGACGATGACCGACTCCGGCTTGTGGGTGCTGCGTTCGAGCGCGGCGTCCAGGAGCGGCTTGTACTCGACCACCCTGGTTGGCTCGATCCCACACGACGCCGCGACGACCGCCACCGGCTTGGCGTCCTCGATCCGGGCGGCCAGCTCAGCTGCGGCGAAGCCCCCGAAGACCACCGAGTGCACGGCGCCGATGCGAGCACAGGCGAGCATCGCTACCACCGCCTCGGGCACCATGGGCATGTAGATGACGACCCGGTCGCCGCGCTCGACCCCAAGGCCGCTCAAGGCGCCGGCGAACCGCGCCACCTGGTCGAGCAACGCGGCATACGTCAGGGTTCTCTTGGTGCCCGTCACAGGGCTGTCGTAGAGGATCGCGGCCTGGTCGGCCCGGCCCTCCGCGACATGACGGTCTAGGGCGTTGTAGCAGGTGTTGAGCGTCCCGCCGGTGAACCATCGATAGAACGGTGGCCGGTCGATGTTCAGGATTCGCTTCGGCGGGGTGATCCAGTCGATGGCCTCCGCGGCACGGCCCCAGAACGCGTCGGGATCGCCAAGGCTCTCCTCGTATGCCGTGCGGTACGCGCCGTGGGTCATCTGACCATCCTGCCCCGATCACGGCTGAATGGGCGCGGTCGAATCCTTCGAAATCTGGGTGCAGGATTCGGATCCTGTGCGCAGAATGGCGGGTCAAGGGGAAGGAGCTCACGCGATGGAGCCGATCGAGCTGCTGTACTTCGAGGGCTGCCCTCATTCGTCAATGGCCGAGGAACGGCTTCGCACCGCCCTGCACCGGCTCGGCCGCGCAGAGACGCCCATCGTCAAGGTTGCGGTGGAGGACCCCGATCATGCCGAACGCCTCGGCTTCACCGGATCTCCCACCGTGCGAGTTGGTGGCGAGGACCCGTTCGCCACGGGCACCGAGAGGGTCGCCTTCGCGTGCCGGGTCTACGCGACGCCGCACGGCCACTCGGGATCGCCGACCGTCCAGCAGTTCATGGAGGTGCTGGCCTGACCCCCGTGGCCCGGCAGTTCGCGACAGCAGCCGAGGGCTCAGAGCGACACGCAGCGACTACCTCACGAGAGTGAGTCCCCCGAGGCCGAAAGGCAGCATCCTGTCCCTATGCGCCTCAACCGTGCCGTGAGTCCCCAGCTCGTGGGCGGCATCGCTGCGGCTCTGTGGCTCTTGGTCGTCCTCGCCGTCGAGCTGGCCACGCAGAACCCCGCGTTCGTGCCGTCGACGCTCTACGCCCTCTCACCTCTGATCGCCTGCGCAGTCCTCCCGGCCTCGCGGACGAGCGGCTTCGGCGTTACCGCTCTGCTCCTGACCGTCGCGTCCAGCTCCTGGACCCACAGCTTTGGTACCCAGCAGATGTGGGTCCGCGTCGTCGATGTCGCGCTCGTCAGCGGCGCCGCCGTCATCCTGTCCGCGGTCCGCACGCAGGGCGACCAGCGGGTAGCCCGGATCACCAGGCTCGCCGAGGTCGCCCAACGCACCATCCTTCCGCGGGTGCCGACTCATATCGGCCCGATTGTCGCGTCCGTGCGATACGTCTCCGCCTCGGAGGACGCCCTCGTGGGGGGCGACCTGTACGACTGGTTTCACTCCGAACAGCGCATCTGTTTCATCGTCGGCGACGTGCGAGGCAAGGGTGTCGATGCCGTCGAGCAAGCCGCGCGAGTGATCCGCGCGTTTCGCCAGTACGTCGCCATCGAGCCTCACCTGCCGACGGCCGCACAGCGAATGAGTGCCTATCTCGCACCGTTCATGGACGACGAAGAGTTCGCCACCGCGGCCCTTGTCCAGGTACACCGACGCCATGTGACCGTCGTCGACTGCGGACACCCGCCGCCCCTACTCGTTCGGGGGACCGATGCTGCTCAGCTGCTCGACCCGCCGGTCTGCCTGCCGCTGGGGATAGGCCAGGCATATGAGTCCATGGACGCTGAGTGGGCACCCGGCGACCGGCTGTTCCTCTACACCGACGGCCTCAGCGAGGCCCGCGACTCCGACGACACTTTCCTGCCCGTCCTTCCCCTCGCCCCTCAACTGCGGGCGCCAGACCTTGAGACGTCACTCGACGACGTGATCGCCACTGTCCTGCGACATGTTCCTCAGGGGCATTTCACCGACGACCTTGCCGTCCTGCTCCTGGAGAACGCGTATGGCGCGACGGTCCGCGAAACGGACCTGCACGACTCCGGCATCCCCACTCGGGCACCCATCTTGCTGACCGAAGCCTCGGCCGCCTCGCGCAAGCCCCCGTCTCGAGAGATCAGCTCCGGGCAACGTCGCGCGCCCAAGCCGCCTCAGACCTAAGTCACGACGACATCGCTATCGTCGTTGTCGACCAACTCGCGCCCATGG
>DASYGI010000090.1:0-21371 GCA_035999925.1 Pedococcus sp. | reverse complement strand
GCGTAGTGGACCTGACACCGCGAGCATGCGGCCGGTGTGGCCGATGGGACCCTCGGCGCCGGGCTACCAGCTGGTCTATCTAGGGATCATGGGGCCGCAGGACGGCGTCGACCAGGCGCTGCTGGTGATGGACGAGCTCGTCAACGTCCGTCGCCGCACCGATATCCACCTGTCCCTGTTGGGATTCGGTGACTGCCTCGACGAGCTGCGTGCCCAGTCAGCGGCCCTGGGGCTCGAGGGCCACGTCACGTTCACCGGCCGGGCCGACCGGACCATGGTCGCCGACTACCTCAGCGCGGCCGACCTCGGCGTCTGCCCCGACCTCAAGACGCCACTGAACGACGTGTCCACCATGAACAAGGTCATGGAGTACATGGCCTACTACCTGCCATTGGTGTCCTTCGACCTGCACGAGTCTCGGCTCACCGCAGGCGACACCGCTGTCTTCCTGGAGTCCGGGGACATCAGGGGATTTGCCGATGCCGTCTGCACGCTGCTCGACGACGAGCCCAGGCGGGTGCGGATGGGCCGTGCGGCGCGCGCCCGAGTCAGCACGCAGCTCGACTGGTCGCTCGAGTCTGCCAGGTATGTGCGGGTTTTCGAGGAGCTGCTGGGTCCGGCTCCGCGACCGACCGCGCGCGGGGAAGCCGACTGCGCGCCGCCCGCAGGACGGCAGTATGTCGACCTGGAGGACCCGGCTGAGCTGCGCACCTTCCTGACGAGCCGGGGACGGGCCAGGCATCCCGAGGTGGAGGAGGCGACCCATGCCTGACACGGTCCGGGTCGATGCGCCCGCCGTCGCCGTGGCGTCCAGCGACCCACGCCCAGCCGCCCGGGTCCTGATCGACGCGGTGCAGGGTGTCGTCGGACAGGAGTATCCCTGGGAACGGATCGACGTCCAGGACCTGCTGATGGCGTCGCTGACCCATGGCGTCACCCCGGCGCTGGCAGTTCGCCTACGCGGCCGGGACGACGTTCCCGCCGAGCTCACCGATCGCCTCCAGGCGTGCTACCGCGACCAGCTGGCTCGCCATCTGCGCACCCTGGCCGACCTGCGCAGGCTCGCCACCGTCCTCAACCAGACTCAGGTGGGCTGGGCCGTGGTCAAGGGCCCAGCGCTGGCCGAGGGGCTCTGGCCTCGCCCCGACCTGCGGGTCTACGTGGACCTCGACGTGCTCATCGACCGTCGGAACCTGGCCGAGGCCATCGAGGTGCTGGAGGCCAACGGGGTCGTACCCGTGGACCGCAACTGGCCGTTCATCCTGGAGCGGGTGCAGGGAGAGCTGAGCATGGGGTTGCCGTTCGGGACGCCCTTGGACCTGCACTGGCACCTCGTGAACGACCGGGAGCTGCGCAGGGTCTTCCGATTCCCGATGGACGATCTCCTGCGGCGGTCCGCGCCGATGAGGCTGGGCAGTGTCGTGGCGCCGGTCCTGGACCCTGTCGACACGGTGCTGCATCTGGCGTACCACATGATCCACTCGGGCGGACATCGCCTGGTGTGGCTGAACGACTTCCACCTGGCCGTGTCAGCGCCCAAGATGGACTGGGACGAGCTCTACGACCGCGCCGATGCCTATGGGTGTCGCCTGGCGTTGGCTCTCTCGTTGCAGCGAACCGCCAGTGTGCTGCACCCACCTGGTGGCTATCCGCGGATGCGCGGCGGGGGTACCTGGGCGGGACTGGCGGCGGCGGCCGACCGCTGGCGGCCGGTGCCGCAGCTGCCCGGCGAGAAGCGTTCGGGTCGGATCGTCTTCCAGTCCGCCCGGGACCGTCTGGGAACGAGCGCCTGGGCCGCGACCCTCGCCGCCGCTGGACGCACTCGCCACGAGGACGACGTGGATGCAGGAGGGCCGAACCCGTTGCATCTGGTGGTGGCCGACCCCCAAGCCCGTCGGCGGTACTTCGAGCTCGTCGGGGGTCTGCAACAGCCCTAGGGGCCCGACAGCTCTACGGTCCCCAGCGGCTCTGGCGGGGTGGGTCTAGGGCGTTGGGGTCCTCAGGTCCGCCCGCCAGGCCTCCGCGTCGTCGACCGGTACGTAGCCGCACCGTTGGTCGACATCCGACAGGTCCCAGATCCCCCACGTGTTGGCCGACACCGCCCAGCTCACCGACGCGCCGGCGCCCGCCGGTCGTTGGAGGGCACCCATCACGAAGCCCTGCAGGTCGCGATGGCTCAGCCAGGTTGCGAGATGCCGCGCGTTGCGGGGTCGGTCGGGGGCGAGCAGGCTTCCGATGCGCAGGCACGTCGTGGTGAGGGCATGCTCCTCGGCATACCAGGCGCAGGCGGCCTCGCTGAACGCCTTGGCGGCGCCGTAGGCGCCCAAAGGGCGTGGCGGGGCACCCACGGGGAGCCTGCTGACCTGTCCAGGGTCCAGGCCCTCGACGCGGCCGGCGACGATGGAGGCGAACGGCTCGTCGCGTTCGTATCCGGCCATCACCTGGTTCGAGCTCGCGTGCACCACGGTCTGGACTCCCGCCAGCCGGGCCGACTCGAGGACTGCCACGGCCAAGGGGATGTTGTTCTCGTACACCGACTTCCACGGCGCCTGCCAGTGCGCGTCCGCCGCCAGGTCCACCACAGCGTCGCACCCCTCGAGGACCCGCGTCAGCCGGCGCACGTTGCGGGCGTCCACTGCTCGGATGGAGGCCTTCCGGTCGCCTCGCCGGTCGCCTCGCCGGTCCAGGAGCACCAGGCTGAAGGCGTCCGACAGGGCCGGCACGAGAGCGCTGCCGACCAGACCGCCGGCCCCGACGATGGCCACTTTCATCCCCGCGTCACCCCCGCTGTCCGAGCGGCTCGGGCAAACGACCCAACCGCCGTTCATCAGTTTGACGGATGCCAGCCGGTCGGTGCGGGACTTCACTGGATTCGACTATCCAGGACGCAGGGAAGCGAGGGGAACCGTGGAACAGTCTTGGCGTGCCAACGCACCCGATGTGATCAGCGAAACCATCGACGGAGAAACGATCATTCTCCACCTCGGCAACGGCTTCTACTTCAGTGCCGGCGGGGCGGGGGCCCAGGCGTGGAGCCTGCTCAGCCAGGCCGTCCCGGTACAGGCGACGGCGGCAGTGTTGTCCCGGTACTACGAGACCGAAGGGGTGGACGTCGAGGCTGCCGTCGCCGACTTCGTGGACCAGCTGAACATGGAGGGGCTGCTGGTCCCCGCCGACGGAGCCGCAGTGCCGGATGCTGCCGGCGCGCAGACCCGGGTGGCGTGGGAGCCGCCGTCCCTGTCCAAGTTCACGGACATGGAGGACCTTCTCCTCCTCGACCCCGTGCACGAAGTGAGCCCGGCGCAAGGCTGGCCGTATGCCGCGTCGAACGGCGGGGCGGCGTGAGCATTGCGGCCCTCACAGCTCGAGACGGCGCGCCTGCAATCGTCACGGATGACCTAGCGGCGTCGTTCGCGCAGGACTGCGACGGCTCGAGATCGGAAGCGTGGTTCGACCTCGGGGGCCGCCGGGTTCGACTGCGGTTCGGCTCGTCCCGGATGCTGCCCCTGCTCGAGTCGTTCGCTCATCTGCTGACCGACGAGCAGGAGTCCGCTGACCTGACGGTGTGGCTGTGGGACTCGCCCCGTGGGTCGTCGCTGACCCTGCCTGCCGCGGACCCGCGGGCTCCGCGGGGCACCCGGATGGTCTGGGCCGACGACCAGCTGCGGGCGTGCTACCAGCCGGGCCAGGACACCCTGTCCGTGCTGAGCGCCGAGGGCACCCAGGCGTGGTTCTGGTGTGCCGACGCTCGAGCGCTGCCCTACTGGGAGCATGCGGCACCCCTGCGTCTCATCCTCAGCTGGTGGTTGGCCGCCCAGGGGGCGAACCTCGTCCACGGCGCCGCGGTCGGCCGGCCGGAGGGTGGCGCGCTCATCGTGGGCCGCGGAGGTTCGGGCAAGTCGACCACCGCGCTGCTCTCTCTTCTTGGCGGTCTCGTCTACGCCAGTGACGACTACGTGGTCGTCGAGCGCGAGTACCGCGGTCAGGGCCCGTTCATCCACAGTGCCTTCGGCTCCGGGAAGCTCGACAATGCTCAGTGTCTGCGGTTCCCGCAGCTGGCGCCCGCGATCGTCAACCCGGACCGGGTGGGGGACGAGAAGGCCGTCTTCCTGGTGAACCGGTTCGCGCCGCAGCAGATGGCCGGATCCATGCCGTTGCGCGCCATCCTGGTGCCCCGGATCTCCGGTCTGCCGGACACCCGCGTGGCTCCCGGCAGCGCCATGGTGGCCCTGGCCGCGCTGGCGCCGAGCACGATCTTCCAGCTGCCGGGCGAGCCCGGCGCCGAGCTGTCCGCCATGGCTGAGCTCGTTCGCTCCGTTCCTGTCTTCGTGCTGGAGCTGGGAACTGACTTCGCCCAGATCCCCGAGCGCATCGACGGGCTGGTGCGGTCGCTGGCGGGCGCCACCGGGGACCGCTGATGTCCGACCCCCTGGTCACTGTCGTCGTACCGGCACACAACGCCGCGGCATACCTGCAGGAAGCGCTGGACGCTCTCGCGGCACAGGACTATTCGCCGGTCGAGGTGATCGTCGTCGACGACGGCTCCACCGACGAGACGGGCGAGCTGGCCCGCGCCCGTGGGGCCGTCACGCTCATCCACCAGGCCAACGCCGGGCCCTCCGCTGCCCGCAACGCGGGGATCGCCCAGGCCGGCGGGGAGTACATCACCTTCTGCGACGCGGACGACGTCTTCCGGCCCTCCAAGGTCCGGGTGCAGAGCCGGTACCTCACCGACCATGACGAGGTGGGCTGCGTCCTGGTCCGTCACGAGACGTTCTTTGCCGAGGGCACTCCGCGACCGGAGTGGTTGACCGACGACGAGGGTGTGCAGCCACAGTCGGCGATGGTGCGCCGCAGCGTCATCGACGCAGTCGGCGGCTTCGACCCGGACTACCACCTCACGGAGGGGATGGAGTGGTTGAGCCGGATGCGTGATGCCGGCATCGGGATCGCCGTGCTGAACGACGTCTGCGTCGACCGTCGCATCCACGGGTCAAACCTGTCGTACCAACGGGCCGGTCTGCAGCACAACATGCTGCGGTCGTTGCGGGCCCGGATCGAACGCAGCCGAGGAGCAGGGGTCCCATGAGCAGCAGTGACGTGCAGAGCAGTGGCGTGGATGGTGGCATGACTGACGGCGGCACCAATGGCGGCACGGGCGACCAGCCCCAGGGCCCGCTCGTGACGGTGCTCATGACCGTGTACAACAACGGTCCCTACATCGGCGAGGCCATCGAGAGTGCCTTGAACCAGACGTACCGCAACGTCGAGGTCGTCGTGGTGGACGACGGCTCGCAGGACGAGAGCTGGGAGGTGCTTCAGCGGTATCCGCAGGTGCGCTGCCAGCGGCAGCATCGCGAAGGCATCGGCGCGGCGCGCAACGCCGCCGTCGCCATGGCGCGCGGCAGCTTCTACACGTTCCTCGATGCAGACGACCGTTTCCCGCTGGACAAGCTCGAGATCCAGCTCGGCGCCTTCGCCGCGGACCCAGCCCTGGACGTCGTCTATGGACATGTCCGCGAGTTCGTCAGCCCGGACCTCAGCGAGCAGGAGGCGGCACGGATCCGGCCGCCGGTGGCCTACAACGAGTCCCACCTGTCCGGGGTCATGCTGGTACGTCGCGACGCGTTCGAGCGGGTTGGCCCGTGGACCGTGGGCTTGAAGGTGGGGACCGGCGTCGACTGGTACGCCCGCTCCCAGGAGGCGAAGCTCAAGACACTGGTGATGCCGGAGGTCTTCCTGGAGCGTCGTCTGCACCTGTCGAACAACGGCATCCAGCAGGCGGACAACCGCATCCAGTACGCGAGCATCTTGAAGGCCGCGCTCGATCGACGTCGCGCGGCCAGCATCCGATGAACGCAGAGGCGGTCGTGGAGGCGCGCGTCGGGTCCTCGGACGACCCCCGCATCCCCCTCCTGCTCACGACCGCCTTCGCAGCTCCCGAACAGGCCAGACAGGCCTGGCAGCAGCTCGCTCCCGTCCTCGACATCGCCACCATGGCCCATGACACCCATGGCGTGTTCGGCCAGCTCGCAGCCGTGGTGCGGACGATCGACCCGGAGTCGGCGGTACTGCCTCGACTCGAAGGGGTGCACCGCCGGCTGTGGACGATGAACTCGGCCCGCGTGCGTCGCGTTCTCGACGCGCGCGATGTGCTGGCGCGCGCCGGTGTTCGGGCTGAGCCGTCGGGCGGGTTGGCCGTTGCCTTGCGGCAGCCTGACCTGGGCCAGCGGCCCTTGGTGGACGCGGAGCTTGCCGTGGCCGCCCAGGACGCCAAGGTGGCCGAGCGCCTGCTGGCGGCCCAGGGATGGCGGCCGACCGCGCGGCGCCGTGACGGCTGGCTCCTCGACCTGCACGCCCTCACCCTGCGCACCGGCCCGCACGAGCTGACCCTGCGGTGGTGCGACACCGAGTGGCCGTACGACGGCGCGGACCCTGACGTCGAGCCTCGGCTCGTCCTGGACGGTGCTCAGGTGAGGCTGCCGGCCCCCGCCGACCTGCTGGCCTACACCCTCATCGAGGGCTACCGCCTGTGGGGCTACACGCCGACCCGCCGTCTCGCCGACACGTTGCTCTTGCTGCGCGACCCGTGTGGTGTCTCCTGGAACCGGCTGGTCCAGCTGAGCGCCCAGCGGGCGGGTTCCCTTGCGGTGCACCGAGGTCTGACGGCTGCCGCCACGGCCAGTGCCGTGGTCCCGACTGCTGTTCTCGACGACCTGGAGCGTGCTGCTCACGGTGCCCGGTCGGGCCTGGCACTCGCTGCCGACCGCCGGGCCGGGAGTGCGGCGGTGCTGCTCAGGCGCACCGAGGGTATGTCGGTGTCGCGCACCATCGGTGCCAGCCCGGCGGTGCTGCGCCAGCTGTGGGACGTTCCCGGCGAGGTGTCCCTGTGGTCGGCCGGCGCCCGACGCCTCCAGGCCAAGCTCCGGTCCAGAGCGTCACAGTCGCCGTCGCCATGAGCATTCCGGGCCTGCGGGGAGCCCACCCGTGGCACTGGTCCCGTGCGCTGGTCGGGTCATTGCGCCCGCCCCAAGGGGACCCGCTCGAGCAGGACTCACTGGGCGCCGGACTGGGCCGGCGCAGTGCCCGCGGGGCTGCGAGCACGGTGCTCGGCCAGTGGTCGCGGTTCGTCCTGCAGATGCTCTCGACGGTGGTCCTGGCCCGCCTGATCAACCCGGAGCAGTACGGCCTGGTGGGGATGGTCGTGGCCATCGTCGGGGTGGGTGATGCGCTGACGAACGTCGGGCTGTCGCAGGCGACCGTGCAGCGCAAGGACATCACCCAGCCCCACGTGACACTGTTCTTCTGGCTCCAGGTGGCCGTGGGCGCGGCCTTGACTGGTCTGACCATGCTCGGGGCAGGGCTCTTGGCGGGGTTCTATGGCCACCCCGAGCTCGTGGCGATCACCTTGGCCCTGGCGCCGACGTTCCTGCTGAACGCGCTCTCGGCCCAGCACCAGGCGGTCCTGTCCCGACAGATGCGGTTCGGCGTGCTGGCCCTGATCGATGTCGTGGGGCTCGCCCTTGGCGTGACGGTGGCGATCGTGATGGCTGCCGAGGGCGCCGGGGTGTGGTCGATCGTGGAGCTCACCCTGAGCGTTCCGGTATGCCGCGTGGTGATGTCCTGGTATGCGAGCGGCTGGTCCCCGGGTCGGCCGCAGGCGGTGCCCGGTTCCGCGCAGATGGTGAAGTTCGGGCTCAATCTCACCGCGAGCAACGTCCTGGACTACTCGGCCCAGAACGTCGACAACGTCCTCATCGGCCGCTTCTACGGGGCTGGTGCGCTCGGGCTGTACTCGCGCGCGTATGGCTTGCTGTTGCTACCGATTCGTCAGGTGACGGCCCCGCTCGCTCGGGTCGCCGTGCCGGTGCTCAGCTATCTGATGGACCAGCCGGACCGGTATCGCCGCTTCTACCGGGTGGCGTTGTCGGCCGTGGCCTACGCCTCGCTGCCCATCATTCTCGGCACCGCTGCGCTGAGCCCACAGGTGGTGGCCATCATGCTCGGCCCGCAGTGGGCCGGCGCGGCGCCGATCTTTGAGATCCTGGCAGCCGGGGGCGTCCTGGTATCGCTGCGAAGCACCAACGGCTGGCTGTTCGTCTCGTCGGGGCACACCGGGCGACAGGCCTTGTGGGCGCTGGCAAACCGGCCGGTCATCATCGGCGGCATCGTCGCTGGTCTGCCTTTCGGGACGAAGGGCGTGGCCTGGGGCTTCGTCGTCGCGCACGTGATCCTCTTCGTTCCGTCCTTCCTCATCTCGATCGCCGGCACCCCCGTGCGGGGCGCTGATATCTGGCAGAGCCTGTGGCGTCCGGTATCGCTGGGTGCTGCGATCTTCGTCGTCGCCCGGGCGATCGCGATGAGCATGCACGCGCCCGACGCCGTGGTCGTGCTGGTGGCCGTGGGGGTGTGCGGGATCATGACCGTCGCGCTGGTCCTGGTGTGGCCGGCGATGCGTGGCGACCTGGTGGCCCTGCGCGAGGCGTTGGGCAGCGCCCGACGCGGCGGAGGGAGCGGACTGGGCGGCGAGCCAGGATTCACCGACGGGGCCGGCCTGCCTGGCGATGCCGGGCCGACCGTCGAGGAGCTGCCGTCAGGGGTTCACCTGGCGCACGGCACCGGCGGCGGCCAAGGCCGCCATGGCTGATCGCACGTCGTCGGCGATGGCCTCCGGTGCCACCCCGTAGGTCGCGGCGAGCATCGTGGTCATCTCGGCGAGACCGGTGTGACCGTCGGCCAGGCTCAGGACCTGGCTCGCGGTGTGGTTGAGGAAGATCGCGCGTCCGGTGGTGCCGTCGAACAACGTGAAACCGCCATCGAGCTCGAGCAGCTCCACGTCGTCTCGGGCTGCCCAGATCGCCGCCTCGTCCATGGTCAAAAAGTAGCGGGCGGGCACCGGGTGGCGCGGTCCACCCCGCCCTGTCTACGCAGGACGGCTGATATGCCCCTAGAGCATTCGTCGGTGTGGGTGCTGACCTGGGAACTTTACGATCGCCTTACCAACATGCGGGGAAGGTGCAGGGCCATGGAAGCATTCGAGGATTCTGCCGGCATCAGCCGTCGCACGGCACTCAAGGGGGCGGCAGGGGTCGCCTGGATGGTGCCCGTGGTGATCGTGGTCGCGGCCCCGTCGGCCGCGGCAGCGTCGGGTCCGCCTCCGGAAGGCGGCGGTGGCGGCGGAACCGGAGGTGGTGGCGGCGGCACCGGTGGTGGCGGAGGTCAGACCGGCGGGGGCGGTGGGCAGACCGGCGGGGGTGGCGGTCAGCCCCCCGACCCCGACACGACACCTACGGTCGCTCACCCGGTGGCCGGAAGCCCGGAAGCCGCCGCGGCAGTTCCGGCCAGCCCCTCCTTGGCCTTCACGGGGGCCAACATCACCGACCTGGCCGCCCTCGGCGCGGTGGTCACGGCCGTCGGCGCAGCCAGCATCGCGGCGGGCTCGCGTCTGCGCCGAGCCGAAGCCCAGGCCCAGGCCGACGACTCGGTCTAGCCCGGAGCACTCGCCCTGAGCTGCGGGGCGCGCGCTGGTCCGGGGGAGACGGACCAGCGCGCAAGCCCCGCGCCATCTCCAGGGTGCGCCGATGCGGGTCGCTCCTCGCCGTGGTTAGGGTGGGACCACCCCATCGACAGTCGTCGTGGGGCGTTCGTGCTGTCCCAGGAGCCCACCATGACTCTCGCCCCGCTGCTCGATGCGCTCGCCGGCGATCCGGGCATTGCGCGTGCCCTGGCAGTGGCCAAGCGTCCCGAGGCCAAGGCCGACATCACGGTGCCCGCCGGGGCCCGGCCGGCCTTGATCGCGGCGCTCGCGCGCGAGAGCGGTCGACCACTGCTGGCGGTCACGGCGACCACTCGTGAGGCGGAGGATCTCGTGAGTGCGCTCGGGTGCTTCCTCGACTCCGACCGGGTCGCCGACTTCCCGGCCTGGGAGACCCTGCCGCACGAGCGGCTCAGCCCCCGCAGCGACACCGTCGGCAAGCGGCTGGCGGTGCTGCGGCGGCTGGCCCACCCCGACCCGGCCGATCCCACCTACGGCCCGCTGGACGTCGTCGTGGCTCCGGTTCGGGCGGTGCTCCAGCCAGTCGCCACCGGCCTGGGCGAGCTGGCCCCGGTCTTCCTCAAGGCCGGTGACGAGGCCCCCCTCGAGAACGTCGTCGCCGACCTCGCCGCGGCGGCATACACCCGCACGGACCTGGTCGAACGCCGTGGTGAGTTCGCTGTCCGCGGTGGCATCCTCGACGTGTTCCCGCCGACCGAGGACCACCCGGTCCGGGTGGAGTTCTGGGGCGACACCGTGGAGGAGATCCGCTGGTTCAAGGTCGCCGACCAGCGCAGCCTCGAGATCGCCGAGCACGGACTGTGGGCGCCGCCGTGCCGAGAGGTGCTGCTGACCGACGCGGTCCGCGACCGGGCCCGGGCGCTGATGGACCAGCTCCCCGGTGCGGTGGACCTGCTCGCCAAGCTCGCCGAGGGCATCGCCGTGGAGGGGATGGAGTCGCTCGCACCCGCCCTGGTCGACGGCATGGAGAGCGTCCTGGACACCCTGCGCGACGGCACCGCGATCGTGGTCTGCGACCCTGAACGCGTCCGCACCCGGGCCCACGACCTCGTCGCGACGACCCAGGAGTTCCTCGAGGCCGGCTGGGCCAACGCGGCCGCCGGCAATGCCGTGCCCATCGACCTCCAGGGAATCCTCGGCACCGCCTCGTTCTGGAACCTCGCCGACCTGCGGGCTTACGCCCATGACTCCGGTATGCCGTGGTGGGACCTGGGCCCGTTCGTGGCCGACGAGGAGCTCGCCGAGGATGACGCCGTGGTCGTCAACTCCGGGCTGGAGGAGGCGCCCCGGTATCGCGGCAGCACCCCCGATGCCGTGAGCGACCTGCAGCGTTGGGTGGCGCAGGGGTGGCGGGTCGTCGTCGTGACCGAGGGGTCGGGTCTGGCGCGACGCGTCGCCGAAGTTCTTGCCGACGAGTCCGTGGCGGCGCGGCTCGATGCTGACCTCACCGACCTGTCCGATGGAGTCGTGCACCTGACCACCGGCACCATTGGTAGCGGGTTCCTTTCTGCCGCAAGCCGGTTCGCCCTGATCACCGAGACCGACCTGACTGGTACTCCTGGTCAGGGGGGTTCGACCAAGGACATGCGCAAGATGCCCTCGCGGCGGCGCAACCAGGTCGACCCGCTCCAGCTCAAGCCCGGTGACTTCGTCGTCCATGAGCAGCACGGGGTGGGCAAGTTCGTCGAGATGATGCAACGCACGATCGGTGGCGCCACCCGCGAGTACCTCGTCATCGAGTACGCCGCGTCCAAGAAGGGCCAGCCCGCCGACCGGCTCTTCGTGCCGACAGACCAGCTCGACCAGGTCACCCGGTATGTCGGCGGTGAGCAGCCCACGCTGAACCGGATGGGCGGCAGCGACTGGCAGAAGACCAAGGGCCGGGCCCGCAAGTACGTCAAACAGATCGCGGCCGAGCTGATCCAGCTCTACTCCGCGCGCATGGCCACCACCGGTCACGCCTTCGCGCCGGACACGCCCTGGCAGCGTGAGCTCGAGGACGCCTTCGCCTACGTCGAGACCCCCGACCAGCTCAGCTCCATCGACGAGGTCAAGGCAGACATGGAGCGGACGGTCCCGATGGACCGGCTGATCTGCGGTGACGTCGGCTACGGCAAGACCGAGATCGCCGTCCGGGCAGCGTTCAAGGCGATCCAGGACGGCAAGCAGGTCGCGGTGCTCGTCCCGACCACCCTGCTGGTGCAACAGCACCTGCAGACCTTCACCGAGCGGTATGCACAGTTCCCCGTCACTGTGCGAGCCCTGTCGCGGTTCCAAAGCGACAAGGAGGCTCGCGAGACGATCGCCGGGCTCGGGACGGGCAGTGTCGACCTGGTGATCGGGACCCACCGGCTGCTCAGTGGCGAGATCCAGTACAAGGACCTGGGCCTGGTCGTCATCGACGAGGAGCAGCGCTTCGGCGTCGAGCACAAGGAGCAGCTCAAGACCCTGCGGACCGCCGTCGACGTGCTCTCGATGTCCGCCACGCCGATCCCGCGCACGCTCGAGATGGCCGTGACCGGTATCCGCGAGATGTCCACCCTGGCCACCCCGCCCGAGGAGCGCCACCCCGTCCTGACCTACGTCGGCGGCTATGACGAGAAGCAGATCGTCGCGGCGATCCGGCGCGAGATGCTCCGCGACGGCCAGGTCTTCCTCGTGCACAACAAGGTGTCGAGCATCGAGGCGGCTGCCTCGCGGATCAGGGAGCTGGTGCCCGAGGCTCGGGTCGCCACCGCGCACGGCAAGATGGGCGAACACCGCCTCGAACAGGTCGTCCTGGACTTCTGGGACAAGCAGTTCGACGTCCTGGTGTGTACGACGATCGTCGAGACCGGCCTGGACATCTCGAACGCGAACACCCTCATCGTGGAGCGGTCCGACGTCCTCGGCCTGAGCCAGCTGCACCAGCTGCGCGGGCGGGTCGGGCGTGGCCGTGAGCGGGCTTACTGCTACTTCCTGTACCCGCCCGAGAAGCCGATGACCGAGACGGCGCATGACCGGCTCGCGACCATGGCGAGCCACACCGACCTCGGGGCCGGTATCCAGATCGCGATGAAGGACCTCGAGATCCGCGGCGCCGGCAACCTGCTGGGCGGCGAGCAGTCCGGCCACATCGCCGGGGTCGGCTTCGACCTGTATGTGCGTCTGGTGGGTGAGGCGGTCGCGGACTTCCGGGGTGACGGTGGCGACGGTCCGGTGGGGGAGATCAAGATCGAGCTCCCCGTGGACGCCCACCTGCCCCACGAGTACGTGCCGGGGGAACGGCTGCGACTCGAGGCCTACAAGAAGCTCGCCAGCGTGCTCGACGAGGCGGCCCTTCAGGAGATCGAGGCCGAGCTGGTCGACCGGTACGGCCCGTTGCCGGAGCCGGTTCGCAACCTCATGGAGGTCGCGAGGCTGCGCACCGTGGCCCGCGCGGCAGGGGTCGCGGACATCTCGGTCCAGGGTGCGTTCGTGCGGTTCGGGCCGGTGGACCTGGCCGAGTCGGCAGCCCTGCGTCTGCAGCGGCTCTACCCCAAGTCGTTGGTCAAGGACGCACTGCATACGATTCTTGTGCCGAAGCCGATGACGGCCCGGGTGGGTGGCCAACCGCTGCGTGACACGGCAGTCTTGCAGTGGGCCAGCGACCTCATCAGGGCCGTGTTCGTGGGCAGTGTCGCCGATGCGGCCCGGGTCGGTACCCAGCAGGCTGCCGTTCCGGCCCGCTCGAGTCGTTGAGAAGGGATTGTCAGTGAAGGCATTTCGCGCCGTGCGTGGGTCGATCATGGTGGCTGCGGCCGCGGGGGTGCTCGCGTTGTCCGGCTGTGGGACCGCAAACACTGCCGCGGTCGTCAACGGCATGCGGATCAGCGAGCGGGACGCCCAGGTCGCGGTGGAGCAGGTCCACCAGGCTCAGCCCGACTCGACTCTTGACACCCCCAACGCGGTCGCGTCCCTGATCATGGCGAAGTTCATCAACCAGGTGGCCGACGCGTCGGGCAAGGGACTCTCGGACTCGGCCGCGGCAGCAGCCGTCCCGCAGATCCTCAACCCGACGCCGACCACGCTCCAGCTCGTCAAGGCCAGCCTCGCCTGGGGCCAGCTCACCTCGGCAGAGCAGACGCAGGCCGTCGAGGCGGCAGCGAGGGCGGACATCACCCTCAACCCCCGGTACGGGACGTTCAACGCCAAGAAGATCCAGTTCGAGAAGAGCGCTCCGAACTGGCTGAAGGCTTCGCGCACCGCGACCGGAGGCTGACGACCCGGTGTCGGGTCGCCTCACGCTGCTGGTCGGCAGCCCGCGTATCGCACCAGGCCTGTTGACCCGGGCGGCGTGGCAAGCACTGGCGGACGCCGACCTCACCTTCGCCCGCGGCGCGGACGAGCCCCTCGTCGAGGCCGTCGAGGAGTCCGGTATGCCGGTCAGTCACCTTGGCGTGGTCTCCCCGCCGGAGCTGGCCCGGCAGCTGGTCTCCCAGGCCCAGGGCCGCAGCGTGTTGTGGGTCGCGTCGGCGGACGGTGACCCGGGCCTGACCGACGCCGTTGCCTCTGAGGTCTCACGTCTGCCCGAGCCGCCGGAGGTCGAGGTGCTCGTCGGATCATGGGACGTCCAAGGGTCTCGGCTGCTCGACCTCGTCGCCGTCATGGACCGGCTTCGTTCGCCCGGCGGCTGCCCCTGGGATGCCGAGCAGACCCCCGAGTCGCTGGTGAAGTACCTCATCGAGGAGGCGCACGAGGCGGCGGAGGCGATCGAGTCCGGCGACCGCGACCACATCCGCGAGGAGCTCGGTGATGTGCTCTTGCAGGTGGCCTTCCAGTCCCGAGTGGCCCAGGAGGACTCGCGGGCACCGTTCGACATCGACGACGTGGCGGCGACGATCGTGGAGAAGCTGGTGCGTCGCCATCCGCATGTCTTCGCCGACGGTGCCGCGAGCACGCCTGCGGAGGTCGAGCGCGAATGGGAGGTCATCAAGGCTCAGGAACGCGCGGAGAAGGCCGACCACACCGGTGGCGAGGCCGGGCACGAGAACCTCATGCACGGCATACCCCGGTCGCTGCCCAGCCTGCTGGCGGCCGAGAAGGTGCTGGCCCGTTGGGAGCGGGCTGGTGGGGACCTCGGCTCGCTGCCGCGGACGTCGGCGGATGACGGGGGCGACGATGACCTGGGCGAACAGATCCTGGCCTTGGTGGCCCGAGCGCGCCAGCAGGGTCAGTCCGGCGAGGCGCTGCTTCGTGCGGCGCTGACCCGCTTCACCGATGTCGTCGGCAACCCGGAGGCGGCTGACCGCTAGACCAGGTGCGGCAGCGGCCAGCGCTGCCCGGTCGAGCTGTCGATCAGGACACAGTGCTCGGCGGTCGCGGCCAACGGCAGGATGTCGAAGGCGGCTGCCGCCATCGTCCCGAGGTCGTCGCGCCGCACCCGGGTCGCCAGGCTGCTGTGCGGGATCCACGCCCCCGGCCGATAGTGACGATGTAGGTCGGCACCCGTCGCCTCGCACGCTCCCACCACGGCGCACTGCCGGAGCTGGAGGTCGGCGCTGGCCGCCGGCACCAGCGCGGCGCGCCCCCGGCGGAACAGGCCCACCGAGTCGAACCTCAGGGCGATGGGCTCGGCGCTGGGGAGGGCCGCCACCGCCGCGGCGACGGCCTCGACCTCGAACGTGCGCAACACGGCATACGACAGGTGGGGGACATGTCTGGCGTGGGTGTGGGTCGCCAGCGTGCGGATGCCCGCAGACTCCAGCCGAGCCCAGAGCTGTCTGAAGGCCCGGTCGGTCACCGGGTCGAAGACCAGACAGACGGCCAGGGCCACGGCGCCATTCTTCCGGTCGTCGATCAGTTGCTCAGCGTCCGAGTGGCACGAGCTGGTGCGTCCGCAGAGGTCACGGCTGGGTGCCCCGGATTTCTCCAAGAGACGGCGCAATAGTAGTGGAATAGATCTGTTATTAGTGACGCAGTTGGCGTTATGATGAGTGCGATGGTGGCCCATCTGGAAAGGAGAACCCCGATGGCTGCACGTGTGGAGGGGCGCCTTGCGGCCTCGGACGCGTGGGATCGCGCGTATAAGGACTCGGTGACGGCGCAGCCTTGGGAACAGGTGACCTACCTCCTTGAGGAGATAGGGCCGCGTTTCACCGCTGCGTCGTTGGGTGTCTCGGACGCGCGCACGCTCCGACGGTGGCGCGACGAGCAGGCAGTGCCGCGCGATCATGACGAGCAAGCACGGCTCGCGCTGTTGTTCCGGATCGTGCATGCCATCGTGGGCGTGTACGGACAAGCCAGCGTCGCCGCCGGTTTTCTGCGGTCGGCGAACCCGCAGTTGGACGACGAGGCGCCGCTGGTCGTGCTGGCTGAGGGCAACCCGATCGAGGTGCAGAAGCCCCTGCTGGCAGCGCTGCGCGCCTTCCTGGAGGGGTGAGATGAGTCAGCACCGGCAGCGACCGCTCCCTGATGGCGGTGGTTGGCGAGTGCATCCGGATCCCGGGCGCCTCCCGCGGCTCACAGACGAAGGCCCGGGCCGCAACAGGTACGACGACCCACACGCCTCCTACGGCGTGAGGTACGTCGCCGAGGAGCTGACCGGAGCGCTTCTGGAGACGATGGCCAGGTTTCGTCCCGCGACCAACGCGGAGACTCGGCTTGCTGCGGTCGACGGCCTGGACCCCGATGATCTAGACCACCAGGATCCGACAGAGGCCCTAGAGGATTGGTTTGGTGTGCAACGGGTGGCGCGCGTCGTCCTTGCTGAGCCGCGCCCGCTTGTCGATATCCACGACCCAGCGCTGCTCGCAGACCTGGCAAAGCACCCTCTCGTTCACGTCGCCATCGAGGAGAGTGTGCTCGGCACCCGCCGGGAGCCCGCCACGCTGGACGAGGGCATCATCAGACTCCGTGGTCCGGTCGGGCGCCCTATCACCCAGGCGGCCAGCAGAGCTATCCACGACTGGTTCCCCGAGTATGGCGGCATCGCCTATCGATCTCGGCTCGATGACGACGAGTGGTGTTGGGCACTGTGGGACGACACCGCTGTCCTGCTCAGGTCCGAGCCCTTAGATCCCGACCGTCGACACCACCGACACGCGGTGCGCCATGCGGCCCGTCAGCTGGAGGTTCTGCTACCGGATCGGTGGGCCTAGCCTGTCGCATTGCTGCCGGCAGGTATGCCATGGAACTGGCGCTTGGTTCAATCTCAACGCACTGCTACCACACGAGCGGTGACTAGGGATTCTCCTCGTCGTGGGGGCTGCAGGTTTGGCCGGCGAATCGATCGCCTGGATGGGTGCTCCTCGCCTGGGGTACCCACGGCGGGGGTCCTCCCGCAAATCATCGAACGCAGGTCGGCGCACGTTTCCGCTACTGCTCTTTAGTAAGGCAAGGATGCCTTATAGTTACAAGCATGAGCCTGACGCAGCGTGAGCGAGACATCGTCGCCCTGCTCCGATCCGAGCCCCTGCTGGACGCCGCGACCATCGCTGCCCGCCTCGGCGCCACGAAGGCGGCCGTGTCCGTGCACCTGTCGAACCTCACCAAGAAGGGCGTCATCCTCGGTCGCGGCTACGTGGTGCGCCCCGAGCCACAGTCCGTCGTCGTGGTCGGCGGTGCCAACATGGACATTCGCGCGCACTCGGCGGACCGTGCACTGCTCCACACCAGCAACCCCGGATCGGCCTTCACCACTCCTGGCGGGGTGGGCCGCAACATCGCGGAGAACCTTGCGCGGCTGGGCAGTCCGACCCATCTGGTGGCTCCTATCGGCCGTGACGCCTTCGGTGAGCAGGTCGTGACGTCGGCCCGCGCGGCCGGGGTGCTCGTCGACCACCTGGTGCTCACCGACGAGCCGACCGGCACCTATCTGGCGGTGATGGACTCGAGCGGCGAGCTCGTCGTCGCGGTGTCGACCATGACCGTCACCGACCGGCTCACGGTCCGCCAGCTCGCCCCGTCGCGCGACCTGCTGGTCAATGCCGCGATGATCGTGCTCGACGGCAACATCCCCGTCGAGCCCGCTGCGTGGCTGCTGGATCTCGCGGCCGCGGCCGGGGTCCCGGTCGTCGTCGACCCGGTGAGCGTCACCAAGGCCCGGCACCTGTCGACCGCCCTGTCCCTGCAACGCCCTCTACTGGCGATCACCCCGAACCTGGACGAGCTGTCGGCCATCGTCGGCGACGAGGTCCCGGACACCAAAGCCGGCATCGCCAAGGCGGCCCGCGCGGTGCATGACCTCGGGGTCGCTCACGTCTGGGTCCGTCGCGGCCGGCGCGGAAGCCTGCTCAGCAGTAGCGACCCCACCCGTCCGGCCCGCGCAACCGTCGCCACCCTTGCCGCCCCGTCCGGGGCCGTGGTCGACGTCACGGGTGCCGGCGACTCGATGACCGCGGCATTCGTCCACGCGCTGTTGCGCGGCGACAGCCCGGTCCTGGCAGCGCGTTTCGGGCAGCAGGCCGCAGCGCTGACCGTCGCGAGCCCCGAGACCGTTCGCCCCGACCTCACCGCTCAGCTCGTCGATGCCGAGCTGCGCAAACTCACCCTTAGCCCCATCGAGGAGAACCGATGACCACCCCGCACCCTTCGCTCCAGCTGGCACCCGAGGTCGCCGACGCGCTCGCCGGTGGGCGGCCCGTCGTCGCCCTGGAGAGCACGATCATCAGCCACGGGATGCCCTATCCCCGGAACGTCGAGATGGCGGTCGAGGTCGAGGGCATCATTCGCGACGGGGGTGCGACGCCGGCGACGATCGCCGTTCTGGACGGCGTGCCACGCATCGGTCTCGAGCGGGACGACCTGGAGGTCTTGGCGACGCACCCCGAGGTGATGAAGGTGAGCCTGCGCGACCTGCCCTACGTGGTGGCCCGCCGGGCTCACGGGGCCACAACGGTGGCCGCCACGATGCGCCTGGCCGCGCTGGCCGGCATACCCGTGTTCGTCACGGGGGGCCTCGGCGGAGTGCACCGCGGAGCCGCCACGAGCATGGACATCTCCGCAGACCTGACCGAGCTGAGCCAGACCGACGTCGCCGTGGTGTCGGCCGGCGTGAAGTCCATCCTCGACATCGGGCTGACCCTGGAGGTCCTGGAGACGCTGGGCGTGCCGGTCGTGGCCTTCGGCGCCGACGAGTTCCCTTCCTTCTACTCCCGGTCCAGCGACCACCAGGCCCCGCTGAGAGTCGATGCGGTCGAGGAGCTCGCCGCGATGATGCGCGCGAAGTGGGACCTGGGGCTCGCCGGAGGGATCGCGATCGCCAACCCGGTGCCGGCTGCTGACGAGATCCCGGCTGACGAGATCGGCGCCCTGATCGAGCAGGCGCTAGCGGAGTGCGACGAGCGCGGTATTTACGGCAAGGACATCACGCCGTTCCTGCTCGGCCGGATCGTCGAGCTCTCAGGCGGGCGGTCCCTGGAGACCAACATCGCGCTGGTGCGCCACAACGCCCGGCTCGGGGCGGCCCTCGCCGTCGCCTACGCGACCCGCTAGATCGGCAACGTGCAGGAAACGGCCGGGGGTATGCCGCGGGGCGGGCACCGTTGGGTGCCCGCCCCGCGCTGCCCGACCCGTAGGTCGGGAGAGGGTGAATCAGGACAGGTTCACCGCCGTGTCATCGACCACGAACGAGGTCTGCAGGCTGGCGTCCTCGGTCCCGGTCCAGGTCAGGGTCACAGTCTGACCGGCGTATGCCGACAGGTTGACCGTCTTGAGCTGGTAGCCGCTGGCCGCGTTGAGGTTCGACAGCGTTTGCAGCACCGTCGAGCCGGCCTTGACCGTCATCGTGTCGTAGGCGGTGGTGGTGGTCGTCTCCGCCGTGTCGATGTGCACGTAGTAGGACAGCGTCGCGCTGCACCCTGCGGGAATGGTCACCGACTGCGAGATCGTGTCAGTGTGCGTAGAGCCGTACCCGTCCATCCAGGCGTCGTAGCTGCCGGAGCGAGCCGGCTCTGACGGCCCGTTGGCGCCGATGACGCCACTGGTGGACGCCCACGACGTCGCTCCGGACTCGAAGCTGGGGTTCTTCAGCAGCTGACCCGAGCAGCCCGTGCCACCACTGGAGATGGTCCAGGTGAACGTCGCACTCCCGCTGGCGCCGGTCGTGTCAGTGGCCTTGGCGGTCACCGTGTAGGCGTTTGCCGTCGTGGGTGTGCCAGAGATCAGGCCCGTCGAGGCGTTGATCGACAGTCCCGCGGGCAGGCCCGTGGCCGAGTAGGTCAGGGTCTGGCCCGATGCCGAGTCGCTCGCCGAGATCTGCAGGCTGGTAGCCGTGCCCACCGTGCCGGTCCTGCTGCCGGGGTTCGTCACCGAGACGGTGTTGCCGGTGGAACCACCCACCACGGCGTGCGACAGGTCGCAGCGGTTGGTGTCGTTGGACCAGGTCGCCTGCTCGGCGAACGAGCCGGTTCCCATCGAGACGTTGCCCGCGCCGCCGGCCGAGCCGGGCGAGATCCAGGCGCACTCGTCAGCGTTCTCCTGACCGTTGTAGCTGCCGCCGGTCTTGTTGGTCCAGCCCCCGGCAGGGTTCTGGTCGGTGATCGTCTCGGCATACTCGTGGCCCTCCACCATCGTGTAGCCGTCGGTGAGGCCAGCGGAACCGGAGTTGACGAAGTTCTGCCCGCAGCTAGCCCCCTGGTCCATCGTGTACGGCATGTTGGTGAAGGCGATGTCACCGTAGCCGGAGGTGACGCCGACGTCACCGTTCCAGTCGTGCCAGGCGCAGAAGCCTCCCGTCTTGTAGTTGTCGGGGTTGAGTCCGGTGGCCGACAGGACGACATACTGCGCGTAGCGGTTGCTCGCGGCTGTGGTGTTGCCGAAGTGGCCTGCGGCCTTGACGGCCTCGGTCCCGAGCTGCGCGCTCGTGGCCGCGGCGGGTTCGGCGGCCGAGTTGTCGTACCAGACCCCGGCCAGGTTGCCGCCGGTCGGATACCCGACGTGGGAGGCGCCGGAGGGGCAGGAGGTCGCCCCGCTGGCGACCGCGGACCCGTCGCAGTACTGGGTCATCACTCCCGACCAGAGCTCGTTGTTGGTGCCGAGTCCCTTGAACATCTGCTGGAGCTTGCCCGCTCCACCGACGCCGTCACTGCTGAACGCCAGGTTGCCGTTGCCGTCGGTGCTGGAGGTCCCCCACTGGGTGCCCCAGAAGACGAGATAGACCTTGGGCGTCCCGCTGGTGACGCCGATTCCGTCGACCCCGCCGCCATAGGACAAGGTCTGCGGGCCGGTGGCCGCGATGTTGGCGTGCGTCCATGCCTGCATCTTGGAGTTCGTGTCGCGGGTGGCGAAGGCCCCGTGGCGATAGCCGTGGCCGTTCGCCTGCGGGGAGTAGGGGTTGGGTGCCGGACGGGTCTTGGTGGCGTGTCCGGTTCCCTGGGTGGGGACTGCGGCGGCAGGGCTGGCCATGGCCGCGGCGGCGACGAGGCACAAGGCGCTCAGCCCCACGAGGCTGGTCGAGCCTCGCTTGGTGGTGAAAGTCAACAACGGTCGTCCTTTCGGGTCCTCCCGGGGCGCCCCGATCCCATCAGCGCGATCCGGCTCTGTCCCCACCGGTCAGTGGGTGTGGGGAAGGTAACAGCGCAAATGGGTTGACTTCGGTCTGCGAAAAGTCAAGGTTCGTCCGGATTTTGGGACGATTTGGGTGGAGGGCGCTGCGGGGCTCGGGGTGCGGGTCGGTCGCCAACACCACCCGGGCGAGCGGGTAGCCTCGGGACTGACGTTTCACGCACCCTTTCGACCCCACGATGGAGAAGTCTGTGGCCACCATTGACGCAGTAGGCGCTCGCGAGATCCTCGACTCCCGCGGCAACCCCACGGTCGAGGTGGAGGTGGCTCTCGACGACGGCACCATCGCCCG
>DASYGI010000089.1:0-9898 GCA_035999925.1 Pedococcus sp. | reverse complement strand
GGGTTGGGATGTGATGGCATGTGCCGGTGGATGGCGTACTCGGGTGACCCGATCCTGGTCGAGGACCTGCTCTTCCGGCCGAAGCACTCGCTGATCGACCAGAGCCTGCACTCTCGGCTGGGCGCGACCACGACGAACGGGGACGGCTTCGGCATCGGCTGGTACGGCGACGGCCCGGTGCCGGCACTGTTCAAGAGTGTGGACCCGGCCTGGAACGACCAGAATCTGCGGGAGATCGCCTCACAGGTGCGGACGCCGTTGTTCTTCGCCCATGTGCGCGCCTCCACCGGCACCCCGGTGCAACGCACGAACTGTCATCCGTTCCGCCACGGGCGTTGGCTGTGGATGCACAACGGCGCGCTGAGGGGCTTCCACGAGACCAAGCGCGAGCTGCTGGGAGCGGTGGACCCGTCGCTGTATGCCGACATCGAAGGGTCCACCGACTCGGAGGCGCTGTTCTTCCTGGCGCTCACGTTCGGCTTGGTCGACGACCCGTTCACCGCGGTGTCCCGTGCCGTCGGGTTCGTGGAGAAGGTCGGCCGCGACCATGGGGTCGTCGATCCGGTGCAGATGACGGTGGCGACGACCGACGGGGAGTCCGTTTGGGTGTTCCGGTATTCCAGCGAGGGGAAGTCGCGGTCGCTGTTCTACTCGACCAAGGTGGCGAGTCTGCGCCAGCTGCATCCTGAGGTTGAGGTCCTTCACCGGTTGAGTGAGGAGGCACGGTTCGTGGTCTCTGAGCCGCTGCGCGACCTGCCCGGCGCGTGGAACGAGGTACCGGAGTCCTCGGCGGGGGTCGTGCGCCCCGGCCAGGACGAGATCAGAGAGTTCCGACCAATCCTTCCCTAACTCGCTGCCGACGGGCGCGACGGTTGCGTGAGTCGGGACGCCCGATTGGGGTGAGTCCTTCGACAGCGATGGCGTGGGATGAGCAGTAGCCGGTCAGCGGTCGTCATGCCGAGCGAGCAGACCGAGCCAACAGCCCGAGTCACAGGCCGGCCACCGAGTCTGGAGGATTCCGGACTCCCCGACTCAGGGCCTCGCCGGCCAAAGCCGCCGCCCGGACGGAGTCGACCGCCGGCTGGACGGCGAGCACGGAGAGGGCGGTCAAGCTTCGGGTTGCGCGCCAACTTCGACGGGCGGCGCATAGAACTGCAATGTGTGGATCCGGCCGCCGTGGAAGTGGATGTTGTGTCGGTCGTGCGCAGGTCTCGCTGGTGTGGCGCCGGCGGGACGCCCTTGGTCCTGGGGGCCCCGGAATCTGCGGGGGGCGTGCCCGCGGGGACCAACGTGGTGGTCGGCGCCCACTGGTCTAGTGGAGGGTGGGTGCCGTCTCGTTCAGGATGGTGTTCTCGATCGTGGTGATCGGGTCGTAGGTGCGTAGCTCCGCGCGCAGGTTCGCGACGTTCGTGGTGTACGTGGGGTCGTCGAGGACGGTCTGGATGGCGTTGCGGATCGCGGCGGGTTTCGGGTGTTCGCTGCGCAGGTCGATGCCGAGCTGGTTGTAGCCGACTCGTGCGTTGATGTCGTTCTTGCCCTCGCGTTTGCCCGCGCCGACGACGGGAACGCCGTGCAGGAACGCGGCGAGGTTGCTGCCGAACCCGCCGCTGGTGACGAACACGTCGACGTGGGCGAAGAGGTCGTCGTAGTCGATGTAGTCCTCGATGACCACGTTGGGGAGCGGGTAGCGGGCGCGAAGCGCCTCTGTGCCGGCGCCCGCGGTGGTGGCGACGACGACGTACGCCGAGTCCTTGAGCGCCTCGATGGTGGGGATGATCAGCTTGCCGGGGTCGGTGTTGTCGACGGTGCCTTGAGAGACCGCCACGACCCGGCTCGAGGTGTCGACAACGATGTCGGGCAGCGCTGCACGGGGGCTGGTCGCACGGCGGGCGGGGACGAGGGGTCCGACATACTCGGCGTTGGCGAGCGGTTGGTAGCCCGGGAACTCCAGCCCTGGAGAGCCGTTGAGGAACACCCGCCGTGTCCTCAGCATCGGTTCGTGCGGGAAGCCGTCGGGGCGGATCGGGGCGATGCCGTGCCCGGTGAGGATCTGGTTGTAGTGAGTGGTCCCGGCCTTCATGCCACTGGCGAGCATCCGGCGCACCAGCGCATGGTGGAGCCGGCCCACGGGAGTGCGGGCTGGCCGCAGCCCGAAGAACGGCGGCGGCCCGTTCGGGTCCGGCATCACCATCGTCAACCCGACGGCGAAGACGGGGATCTGCAGTGACTCGGCGATGAGTAGCTCTGCGTACAGCGCTCCGTCACAGACCACAGCGTCGAACGGCCATTCCTGCCTGATGTCCACCAGGTCGTGGAAGTGGTTCTCGACCTGACTGACGAAGAGCGCCTCGAGGTCGAGCGAGATCAGTTTGGGGCCCGTGAGGCTGGCCCGTTCGGGGAACAGGTCGTTGAGGTTGCTGGCCATGACCTCGGTGGCCCGCTGGTAGGGGAACCACCGCATCCCGAGTCGATCGAGCTTGGTGCCGTACATCGGGCCGGCGTACCACCGCACATCGTGACCGCGGTCGGCCAGGCCGGCGGCGATCCCCGTCAGGGGGTTGAAGTGGCCGTCGGCCGGCATCGATGCGAACAGGATCCTCATACGCCATCGCGCCCTTCACTATAGTCTGACTATAGTGACGCTACGATGGGTCGGATGTCTACTCCTCTTACCCGGACCGATCGGGCCCTGGTGACCCGACGTCGGATGGTGAGGGCCGCGTACGACCTGTTCTGCGAGCGCGGCTATCTGGGCACGACCATCTCCGAGGTGGCCAGGCAGGCGAATGTGGCCGTCCCGACGATCTATTACACGTTCGGGACCAAGGTGGTGCTCCTCGAGGAGTCCCTGGGGGCTGCCGTCCTGGGGTTCGACCGGTGGCGCGAGCCTCCGGCCGACCCAGACATCTCCGAGCTGCTGCCCTGGCATGAGTGGTGGGCCGAGTTCGATGCTGCCGCGACGTCGTACGAGGCCTTCGACATCTTCTTCACCCACGGTGTCGACATTCTCGAGCGTGTGGCGCCGCTGGTTGCCGCTCTGCATGGTGCTGCCGGCGACCCCGAGGCCGCCGAGGTGGTCAGCGTCAGCGAGAAACGACGCGTCGCGGCCTACCGCGAGGCCATCCGCGCCATGAGCGGCAAGCGGGGAGGTTTGCGACCCGGACTCACGCCAGCCAAGGCGACCGACATCCTCGTCGTGCTCTTCAGCGCCGAGCTCTACCAGTCGGTCCGCACCGGCCGAGGATGGTCCACCGTGCGCACCCGAACGTTTCTCCGCGATCTGCTGTCCACCCAAGTGCTCGGACACCAACGCTGAAAGCGTGAACCCACAACCGGCTCTTGGTCGACCGGCGGGCAACCACCTCGCGCTGGGCGGTGTGCAGCACCTGTCAGGAGCGCCGTATCTGGGCGGTGTGGGGCACCTTCGCCGCGGGCAGTCCGAGCATTCGCTCACGCCGACGTGAGGCCTCGCCGCCGTTTCGCGGAACATCCGACTCTCGGCTACGAGCGGACGTTGTAGAGGTCACCCGCGAGCGGTCTGGTGCGGGCAGTCCGCATCTTGCCGCCGTCCTCCCACGCTTATGAGCGATACGCGGCGTCCCGGCTGAGATGGACCTGTGCTGTGCTAGTGCGTCACGTCAAGTCCCGGCGTCGTCGTCGTCGTCTTCGGCCATCTCGAGGTAGTTTGACTCCAGCTCCACCACCTTGGTGCTCGGCGTGTAGGCCGGATCCATCCGCACCAGATCCCACTCGTTGATCCAGGCCCGGACGTACTGTCGCATTCGGGTGGCCCCGAGCCGCTCAAGCCCCGGCACATGCGGCGGTTTCCACCCGTAGGCGTCGCCGTGCAGCTTGCGCAGAATGGTGTAGGCGCGATCGAGCTCCGCGCCGTCGGGTGGAACGAGACGCACCAGGTCACGCTGGATGTGGCGCATGCCCGCCTCGGCGAGTGCCGCCATTTCGACGTACTCATCCGTTTGCCTGTCTCGCAGGCGTCCCGGCAGCATCTCAAGGTCGTTCTTCTCATGGAGCACTGCCGCTTCGAAGTCATCCGTCATCGCTCCCACGACGACAACCGGGTCGTTCGGGTCCCCGGCCTCGCCGTCTAGCCAACGGGTGAGCTCGGCGTAGGCGCGGCCGCGCTGCAGCAGCGAGTACCGGCCGATGAGCTCGACCTCGTCGAGCAGGATCACCCATCCGGCGCCACCCCCCGCGCGCAGCAGCCGGGGCAGGAATCGCGACCGTTGGCGGGCCAGCTCGCGGACGGTGATGGGGGAGAAGGAGAAGGTCTTGGCCTCGCCGATGGCCTTGAGCTGTCGGCGAAGGTCGGGCACGGGCAGGGGGTCACCCGACCAAAAGCGCACGATGGTGTCAATGAACTCCTCGTCGCCGTCCGATGCGTCGGTGCCGAGCCGCTGATGGAGCAGGAGGGTGGCCTCGAAGCGCTCGTTGAGGTCGGCGCCGGGCCCACGCAGCCAGCGGATCAGCTCGGCGTATGCGGGGCTGTCGGGGTCGAGTCCGGCCGCCGCCTGGGCGACCACGTCACGCGACCCGTCGGGAGCCACAGCCGCGGCGACCGCGGCGCGGAGCACCTTCGCGGGATCGTGGAGCGGCGTCTCCTTGCTGATGACCACGGTGGACACGACGAAACCCGCCGAGCTGGCGAGGTGGCCGAGGTGCGTCAGGAGGTGGCTTTTGCCTTCACCGAAGCCCGCCCCGAGGAGCAGCGAGGCGCGAAGGTCCGCTCGACCCCGCCTGCCTGGGTGCGTGCGATCTGCACTACCTCCCTGACGGGCGGCCCGCTCGAGCAGCGCAGAGAACCGGTCCTCCACGTCGCTCTGGCCGGTGCCGAGCGCGATGACGGCAGCTGCGTTGGGCACCCCGCTGCGCATCGCTTCGACAGCGCGTCGCTGGCTGAGCCGATCGGCGTCCCAGGTCAGCCCCGGCTGACGAATGTCGGCGCTCATGAGACAGCCTCCAACCGGACTTCGAGTCGGACCAGCGAGGCGTACGGGTTGGCCCGGCGCCGGTCGCGTACCTCGTCGGCGACGCGCAGCTGCAGCGCGGCATATGAGGGCAGTCCACGGTTCTCGTCGGTGACCAGGTCGGGTGGCACTACGGCGACCACGATGACGCCGACGAGGTGGTCGGTGTCGTCGATCAGCTGACGTAAAAGCTCGTACGTGTCAAGGACGCCCATCTTGGTGTAGTAGATGCCGGTGCGTTCCGGCACCGCAGGGCGGCGGGACTCGGCGAGCCGGGTGAGGTCGAGGTAGATCACGAGTCCCCGGTGGCCCGCGCGCTGCAGGAGCCCGCCCACGCTGGTGAGGAGGTCCCGCGCGTTGTGCCGCCCGATCCGCCCGTAGATCAGGGCTTCGCGCAGGTCCCGCAGCGCAACCGGTTCGCCGACTAGCCAGTCGCGCACGACCTGGGCCTCTGCGGGGCTGGCGTCACCGTCACCCAACTGGGCATGAGCCAGCCGAAGGAGCGCCCGGCGGAGCTCGCGGGGGAGGGTGTTGTCGTGCAGCAGGCTGCGCTCGAGCTGTCGTCGGACGCTGCGGTAGAGCTCCCGCGCGTCGATGTCGTAGGCCCGCGCTACCTCGGCGACGGCGAGTCGGTCCTCCGTCACTGGGAAGGCGATGGTGTCGTAAGCCGCGGCGACGACGGCCGCCGCCACCTGGTCCCAGTCGATCTGGCGCGCCAAGGAGAAGAAGACCTGGTCGATCATGTGGACCTTGGTGGATTCGGCGGACACCGAGGCCACGTGGCACGAGACGGCCGCCGCGGCGTCGCGCAGCGCCCCCTGGAACCGGTCGGCAACATCAGCGTCACCGGCGACAACGACCTTGACGGAGCCCCCGCCGGCGGGGAGGTACCCAGCCAGGTACTCGTCCGCGAGGAACCGCGCGTAGTCGCCCGCCTTCATCACACCCCCGCCGAGCACCGCTGCGCCGGCGTCGAGCCCGTTACTCACGACGCCTGCGTGAACGAGAGGCCCCAGTAGCGCTGCTGCTGCCCGCTCTGGGCAACCGTGACCAGGGTGCCGGTGCCGCGGGTGCCGGTGCTGGCGTGCCACCGCAGCGCCCGGCCGGACTTCGCCGTCGCCACCCCGCTGGCGTCGAGCAGGTACAGGTCGCGGGCGAACTCAGGTTTGGTGTACTCGCGCTGCTGGCCGGGCAGAAGGGTCAATACCGTCCAAAGGTCGACGAGTGGCAGGACGACACCGTCCCGCTTGCCGTGCTTGGCCCGCACGAGATCGTAGGCCGCTTCGAGACTCTCGAGGAAGACTCCGGCCCGGAACCGTGGCGGCCGCTGCTGGGCGGCGGCGAGTAAGGCAACCAGGACCGACGGCCGCAGCCGTCGCTCACGCCGGCGGTCGATCTCGATGGCGGCATCCGAGGGCAGGACCTTGATGAGCGAGGGGTAGCACAGAAGCCGCTGGTCACTCTCGACCATGGCCACGTCCGCAGCGGCCGCCGCGTCGACAAGCTCATCGGCGAACGCGCCGGAGGCCAGGTGCTCCTGGTCGTCGAAGTCAAACGACGCCTCGGCGCTCTTGGCCGCTTGGGCCGACTCCACGGAATACCCCGCCGCGGCCGTGAGCGCACGACGTAGGTCCCGGACCTGGCCGCGAGCAGCCTCCACCTTGGCCTTGCGCAGCTCCCGAGTCACGGCCGCGGCCGCCTTGAGCGCCGCATCCACCTCGGCCTCGGTCGCCGCCAGCGCCCCTTCCAACCCGTCTCCAGCACCCACCGCAGGCCACTCCCTCACCCTTGCCCGTCGGGCGATCGACCTGCACCCGACATCGTCCCCGGGAGGTTACCGGGTCGCACCGGCAGCCCCTCACGCACGTGCGGTCGCCCAGGGCACCAGCCGGTTGTCCCTACTGTCGCCGATCCCCACCCCGAAGGCCGGAAACCGGCTAGCGAGCGCCTCGGACGGCGTCAGGGTGAGCACGCAGCCCGCGGGAAGGTGAAGCCGCGCACCCGGCTCCTGTCGAGATAGCGTCGCAGCCCTGGACACAGGGCGCCGAGCAGGGCCATGACCCGAGCATCTCCGAACCGAAGTGCGGGCGACCTCCTGCCATCCTCGGTGGGGGTGGACTGTGCGACCCGCTCAAATGCTGGGCTGGCAAGGACACAACCCTGCCCGACACGTTCTGTATCGAGCAGGCGGCGGCTGACGTCACGGGCTTTGGCCCGCAGCTCGTCGAGGTGTTGCAGGCGTCGATTGCAGATCAGGTCGCCGGGGTTGTTGATCACGGTCTCGATCGGCAGCGCCCGGCCGTCTTTGAGGTACTGCTTGATCCGGGAGTGCTTGTAGTCGGCGTTCACGGTGACCCCGATGGTGTCGCGGGTGTCGATGCGGGTCTTGTAGGTCGGTTCGGTCTTCGGCGGGCGTCCCCACCGGCGGGGATGGCCAGCGAAGATCACCTCGACGTGGTCGGGCCGGCCGATGTCGAGGTTGTCGGCAACGAGAGCCTCGAAGAAGGCCCGGGCGTGGCGGGGGGCGTCGAAGACCAGGGTGCGGGAGGTCTCGACCTGCCGCATCCACAGTTCCCACCAGTAGCCGGCGTCCCGGCCGGCCGAGGTCAACGGCAGCGGCAGCGGCAGAGTGCTCATCCACCGCCGGAAGAACACGCCGATGGTGTCCGGGCCGAGCCGGTCACAGATGGCTTGTAACCCGCCCTGGTCATCACAGGTGGCGAACCTGTTAGCGAGTTCGGTGAACCCGATCCCGGCGTGGAGGGCCTGACGTTTGGCCGACTCGTGCCCGTTGACCCAGACCTTCACCGGATACGGGAAGTAGGCGCAGACCTTGATAAACGCCGGCCCGAAGTCCTCATCCCACAGGTAGAAGTAGAAGCAGGTGACCCGCCGGTCCGCCTTGTAGAAGGAGAACCACACCGCCTTCCCTCGGAGTGCCGGGGCCATGCGAGGCCGGCATGGCCGTCCGCGCCCCGTGTCCTCGGGCCTGAGCCGCACAGGCTGATCGTCGGGGCCGATGCCGCTCTGCCCTGATGTCAGTGGATGTCGAGTCGCCGGAAGGCGGGGATGGTGGCGGTGGTGAGGACGAGCCCGAGGGCAAGGAGTGGGGCGAGGCTGCCCAGCCCGACGCCGTTGGCGAGTTGGTTGTTGCCGACGGACCAGAAGAATGGGGAGAGCCACCGGATTCCGTTGATGGGTTGGCTGATGGGGGCGAGGGAGCTCACCACGTAGGCCGCGGCTGCAAAGGCGCTGGCGGTGGCTAGGGCGGCGCCCCGGCTGCCGGTGAGCGCGCCGGCCAGGAGCGCGACCGCGCCGATGTCGTAGGCGAGCAATGTCAGGGCGAGGGTGACCTGAAGGAGGGCTGCCCAGTCGGGATCCAGCTCGAAGTGCGGGCCGGTCAGGCAGGCCGCAAGAGAGACGGCGGGGACGACGAGGGCGATGAGGAGCAGGGCCAGCGCCTTCTGCAGGACCACGTTGGTGCGGGTTACGGGGAGGGTCGCCTCCAGGCCGAGGAGGCCGTCGGCGTCCTGCCCGGCGATGGCCGCGGCTCCGTAGCCCACCGTGAGCAGCAGCGCCAGCAGGGGCCCGAAGTTGGCGTACATGTTGGCGCCGAGCCAGCCGGCGGGGGAGGTGATCGAGCCGGTGATGCCGAACGCGGCGGCGGCAGCGGGGTTCGCGGTGAGCATGGCGTCGAGGGCCGTGTCGTGTCGGAATGACGGGTAGATCGCGACGATGAGGGCCAGGTATGCGGCCGCTCCCACGGCGGTGCCGATCAGCATCCGGCGACGCAGCCGCAGGTCGAGCCGGATCAGCTCTGTGCTCATTGGGCCGGTCCGTCCGCGCCGGCTTTGTACAGCGTGAGGAACAGCTCATCGAGGTCGGCGGGGCGCGCGGTGATGGTGTTCGGCGCCAACGGCGCGATGGCCGACAGCAGTGGCGCGGCGGTGCCGGTGTAGGTGAGGGTGAGGCGCCGGGCGGTCACCGTGTGCACGGTGACGCCGGGGACGGCGGCGAGTGGTCGCGCGTTGACGTCGTGGTCGAAGCCGAGGTCGATGGTCTGGGGTGCCATGGCGCGCAGGGCGTCGACGGTGTCGTTGATGATGAGCCGTCCGGCCCTGATGAGAGCGACGTGGTGGACGACGCGTTGGACCTCGTCCAGGTTGTGCGAGGACAGCAGGATGGTGCGGCCGTCGTCGGCGGTCTCCCGGACCAGGGTGGCGAACTCGTCCTGCAGTAACGGGTCGAGGCCGGAGGTGGGTTCGTCGAGCACGAGTAGCCGGGGGCGGTGCATGAAGGCCAGGACGATGCCGATCTTCTGCTTGTTGCCCTTGGACAGGGCGGCCAGTGGGCGGTTGAGCTCGACGTCGAACCGGTCGACGAGCTCGTCCCGGTATCCGGTGTCGGTGAGGTGTCGGGCTCGGCCGAACCGGGTCAGGATGCTGGCGCCGGTCAGGATGTCGGGCAGGTGCAGCTCGCCGGGGAGGTAGCCGACGTCGGGCAGGAAGGCGGCGGCGTCCGAGGTGGGGTCGTGGCCGAGGACGCGGGCGCGGCCGCTGTTGGGCCGGTAGAGGCCGAGCAGGCAGCGGATGGTGGTGGACTTGCCGGCCCCGTTCGGGCCGAGGAAGCCGAAGACCTGCCCCTGGTGAAGGGTCAGGCTCACGTCGGTGATCCCCCGGCCGTGACCGAAGGTTTTGGTGAGGTCTTCGGTGACGACCGGGGCCTGGCTCATGCCGCGCTCTGTTCTTTCGCGACCTCCACGAGACCGGAGAGGAACTGCCGGTAGACCGTGGATGGGTAGGCGAGGCCGACGGCGGCGCGTACCGCCGGGTGGTCGAGGTCTCGGGCGTGAGTGAGAAGTCGGCGGGTGGCGTCCGGTTCGGCCTGGGTCGCGAGGTCGACGGTGCGGTGAA
>DASYGI010000088.1:0-8499 GCA_035999925.1 Pedococcus sp. | reverse complement strand
GTGGCGACCTGCGCGTGCGTCTGGCCAGCGAAGTAGGCCAGGAAGATGGCGGTGCGCTGCTTGGCGGAAAGGGAGCACAACGCCGCCCGGACGCGGGCAGCCTCAATGGAGGCGTAGGCCAATTCGGCGGTCTCATCCATCATGCTGGTTGCGTTCTGCTGCTCCAGGACCCAGGTGTCGTTGCGCCGGGTGGCTGCTTGGGCGCTGCGCACGCGGTCCACGGCACGGCGGTGGGCGATGGTCAGCATCCAGCTCATGGCGCTGCCCCGCGCAGGGTCGTACTGGGCGCTGGTGGCCCAGATGACGATGAACGCTTCCTGGGTGACCTCCTCGGCGTGGCCGCTTTCGCGCAGCACGCGCAGGGTCAGGCCGTAGAGGCGGGGTGAGGCGATCTGGTAGACGCGCGCGAACGCGGTTTCGTCGCCCAGTGCGGTGCGCCGAAACAGGTCTGGCAGCTCGTCCATGGCCTGGTCGCGTACGGATGCGGATGTCGGGGTGGGCAGGGGCCGGGGGTCGTTCATCTCCGGGCACGGACGTACCGGATAGGTGTTCCCACGGTGGGGACCTCTTCCTTGAGGGTGATGAAACGGCACGTGCTCGGCAGAGCTGCCGTCACCGCTCGCGGGGTCCTGGCGAGTGGGCGTGTTGTTGGGGATCCGGTCGTTGGGGGCCGGTCACCGAAGTCGGGCGGTACTCGATTCGCTTTCGTCGCCGCCCGCCGCGTCGTTGGGCTGGAGGTACCCCGCTGGGGTGCCTTGCATGCGGGCGACAAGGTCGCGTAGCTCGTCACGAAGGCCAGTCAGCTCCGTGCCGCACAGCCTCGTCTGCTCCACGACGGAGTACTGCGCCGCGGATGCCCCGGACTCCGCCTGCGCGCCGGCGGCGGTCAGGGACACCGTGACCACCCGGCGGTCGGCGTCGACCCGTGTCCGGGTGACCAGGCCAGCCGTTTCGAGGCGGCGCACGATCGGGGTCACCGCGTGGGAGGCGAGGTTCAGGCGGGAGGCGATCTCGTGGATCGGTTGGGCGTCTCGCTCCCACAACACCATCATCACCAGGTACTGCGGGTAGGTCAGGCC
This sequence comes from Pedococcus sp., assembly GCA_035999925.1. Lineage (GTDB taxonomy): Bacteria > Actinomycetota > Actinomycetes > Actinomycetales > Dermatophilaceae > Pedococcus. The sequence continues at coordinate 7,420 of DASYGI010000088.1, read as the reverse complement.
GGCCGCCTCGAGCAGGGGGCGGTAGGCCCTCGTGACCGCGTTCGTCGCCGCATACAGGGCGAAGCAGAGCTGGTCGTCCAGCCGGACGTTCGTGGATGTGCTCACGTTGCGTGCGCCTCTCTTTCCCAGAAAGTATCACGCGTGATGCAGTTAGGTCTCGTGCTTCGCAAATCCCCTTTAGACGTTCTCGCCGCCCACGCAGAAAAGGGCAGACTGGATCGGCCGACCCATGGGTGGGCTGAACAGGCTTTGGGATCGGGTGGTTCAGCCCCCAAACGTGGCTGAAGGAGCTCCCGCGCATAGGTCTACCGGGCCGGCTGGCCTTCGTCGGGCGCGCCACGTGCCCCTTGGTGGTTCGGACGGCCCCGCATAGCGATGCGGGCTATCGACGGGCGGCTCGCGAGTGGCGGCGGTCTAGCGGTCCCTGGACGCCACGATGATGCCTGGCGGCGACGCCGTCTCGCAGTGATTGTCGACGGGCGGATCGACCCGAGGTTTGCCTGGCCCTTGCTCGTTCCTGCGCCGAAGCCCCCACGCCGCGGCGACCGCCAGCGCGGCGGCCGCGAAGGCGAACCCGGAGACGGGAGGGACGCGCACCCCCGCGTACGCGATCCATCCGGCGAATGCCACGGCCAGCCACTCGAATCGGCCGGAGGGGACCGCTAGGGCGACCAAGGGGACGGAGTACCAGGGATAGCTCGGGGTCGTTGCCAGAATGAGCACCCCGAAGAGGACTGTCGCGCCGCCGGCAGCGTCGCCTACCGAGGCTCGTCGCAGAGCCCACACGGCGCCGACGGCGAGAGCGCCAGCGATGGCGTACGGGACCGCGCACACCGGGATGAAGAGCCGCAATAGCGCTGCGCGATTCTGGCCGGACTCCTCGAGCAGGTACCCGGGCAGGTACCCCTCGACCAGGCTGCCCGCTGTGAGGAGATGCGGGAGGTAGACCAGGCCCAGGGTGACCAGCGCGGCGGCCGGTGCGATGAGCGTCCTTCGGTATCCGTTGCGGTGCAGCGGCATGAGCGCCGGAGCGACCACGAGTGGAAGGAGCTTCACGCCGGCCGCGAGGCCGAGCAGCGCGCCTGCGGCTGTCAGGGTGCGAGGAGTTGTCACACGACCGGCGACCAGAGCAGCCGCCACCATCAGGGCCGCCGCCAGGACGTCGACGTGGGCACTGTTTCCCGCGGTGATGACCACCGACGGGCACCAGGCCCACCACAGGGCTTCGCGGGGATCTCGGCCTCGGCGCGAGAGCCACCCAGCGAGTGCGGCAGCGATCGCAATGGCCAGGATGGCGGAGCCCAGCTGCAGCCCCAGCGTGCCTGCCGCCCAGGGAGTCAGCGCCGCCACCGTGGCGAACCAGGCTTCGGCCACCGGCGGGTAGGCGGTCGGTACCGCGGGCCGGTTGATCAGGGTTCTGGGATCGTCACGGGCCCGGACCAGCAGGTCGGCCCGCGAGGTCGGCAGGGGCTCGGTCCGCACCCCGGAGCGCTGCCGCGGCCCCAGCCCCGGAAAGAGAGCCGGGTCTCGCAGCGCGGCGAGCCGGTCGTCGAGGGGGACGAAGCGGTACGGCGACGTACCGGACAGCTGGACCCGTCCGTCCCACACGTAGCGGTAGGCGTCCGAGCTGTCTCGCGGTGGCACGAAAAGTCCCGGCAGCTGGACGACCGCCGCGACCAGCGCCATGGTGACCACCGGTCTGCCCAGGTGCGCTGGTCCCCTGGTCGCCCACGCGATGACGCAAAGGCTAACGACCCAGAAGGGCACCATCACCGCCCCCAGGAGGGCACGGTGGTGGTCGAGGTCGCCGGTGGCGAGCAGCGTGGCATACGCCAGGGTCACGCCTGCAGTGCCCCACCACAGTCTGCGCATGGCCTCACTGTCCCGTGGTCGTCGCCCACTCACGACGCAGATCCCCGGGCCGTCATCGGGACGTAAGCGCTGGTTCCGGTCCATCGGTCGGCGTCCTGCCTAGCCTCGAGTCATGCGCCAGCCGCCCCGGCCCGAGGACTTCACCTCACCGCTGCACGACCGGGCGGTCGTCGCGCGGCTCGGTGTCTGGCTCGGTGCCGCCTTCACGGTCTGCTTCGTCACCGGACTGATCAGCCACGTCCACCAACACCCGTTGCCGTGGCTGGTCCTGCCGCCGGATCCGGCGTGGGGGTACCGGGTGACGCAGGGCATACATGTCGCAACGGGATTCGCGTCGCTGCCGCTGCTGCTAGCCAAGATGTATGCCGCCTACCCGCGTCTGTTCGAACGCCCCTTGGTTGGCTCGCCGCTGCGGTTGTTGGAGCGCGGCTCGATCGCCGTCCTGGTTTCGACGGCGTTCCTGCAGGTCTTCACCGGTATCGCCAACGTGGCCCAGTGGTACGTGTTCGGGTTCGGATTCACTGCAGTGCACTGGTCCATCGCCTGGGTCGCCATCGGTGCGCTGGTCGTGCACATCGCCGTCAAGCTCCCCGCCATCCGGCAGGCCCTGTCACGCCCCCTGGCCCACGCTGCAGAGGCCACGGATCCAGCAGTCACGCGCGATCGACGATGGTTCATCCGGGGCGCCCTGTCGGTCGGGGCCGGGGCTGTGGCACTCACGGTAGGCCAGTCGTTCCGGCCGTTGGAGCCCATCGCGCTACTTGCCGCGCGTCACCCCGGCCGGTCGCCATTGGGGGTTCCGATCAACCGCACGGCGGTGCAGGCGGGGATTCCGTCCGGTGTCGACGAGTCTTCCTGGAGAGTGATCCTGGTGGGCCCTGTGGGAAGTCGAGAGCTGGGCCACGCTGAGCTGACCTCGATGCAGCAGATCGCGGCTCGCCTGCCGATGGCGTGTGTGGAGGGGTGGAGCGTCGACGCACGGTGGTCAGGCGTGCGGATCAGGGATCTCGTCGCGCTGGCAGGCGGAAACTTTGGCTCGTCCGTCGTTGTCGAGTCGGCCGAGCGCCACGGCGTCTATCGACACAGCATCCTCCCGGCGGAGTACGCCCAGCACCCCGACACGCTGCTCGCGCTCCACCTGGCCGGAACGCGGCTGACCTTGGACCATGGCTTCCCCGCGCGGGTCATCGCCCCTGGGCGACCTGGAGTGCTCCAGACCAAGTGGGTGCGGCGCATCGTGGTTTCGGCATGAAACCCTTCCGCATGAACGGTTTCCGCATGAACCGCGACCCGTCGCCGGCTGAGCGAACGGTCCGCATGGTCCTTGTCGCCGGCGGGGTCGGTGTCGGTCTTGTCGGGGTGTACGCCTTCGTCACGAGCGTCCCGGTGCGCCAGTGGATCGGCGTCGGGGTATGGCTCGGCGGGGGTGTGGCCGTTCATGATGCACTGCTGGCACCCGCGTCGGTGGTCCTTGGTTGGCTCGTCGTTCGCCGCAGCCCACAACGCTGGCGGCCGGCGCTACGCACGGGACTGCTCGCGGTCGCGACGGTGCTGGTGATTGCGCTCCCCCTCGCGATGACCGCCTCCTTGTCGCGGTGAACCCTGACACAGAGCGCCGGGGTGCCTACCCAGCCTGCCGGAGCGCCACGAACACCCTGCCGTCAACGCGCCATTGTTCGACGGCGACGAACCCGGCCCTGGCTCCCAGTGCGACAAGCGGGCCGACCCCGATGCGGGCCCAGGGCATGGCCGCCGAGGTGCGGCCATGCTCCGCATGCAGGACGACGCTGGTGTGCGAATCGGTTTCGTCGTCCGCGTCCGCCTCGACCAGAGCGATGCCGCTGCTCCGGAGCAAGGACCTGCAGCGTGCGAGCAGCCAGCCGGGCGAGCCGCCGATGCCGATGTTGCCATCCGCCAGCAGCACCGTCCCCCAACGGCCCTCTGCAGGCAGCCGCTGGGTGAAGTCGCGGCGTAGCGCCGAACCCCCACGCCCCGACGTCTGAGTCACCGCCTCACTCGAGAGATCCACACCAAGCACCGGAATACCTTGCAGGGCAAGGGCTTCGACGAACCGGCCCGGCCCACAGCCCAGGTCAAGGACAGGCGGTTCGCACCGGGCCACCAACAGGTCGTCCGCCGCCCTCATGCCCAGCCATTCGGCCAGCGCGAGCGGGAGACCCGGACCGCGGCTGGAGCCTGGGAGATGGACCGTGACGGGGACTCCCGCGAGTGCGGCGTCGAAAAGGTCGAGGGGGTCGCAGGGCGTACCGATCAGACGGTGATGCAGCCGCCCGAAACGGGTCCCCGGAGCAAGGGCTGCGACGGCCTCGGCATCGGCCGGGGTATCGACGTCGCGCAGGACCGGCAGCATCGCCACCCGTAGGCCCAGCTGGTGCAGCCGGGCGAGCTGGGCCGCCCCGGTGTGAGGGGTCGACATCGGAATCCCGCGAATCGCGCCGGGTGTCGACCGTTTCAGACCCAGTGCCCAGAACCCCCCGTCCTCACTCAGGCCAAGCACGGCGTCCGCACCCTGCCAGGAGGTGGTGAGTAGGGCCGCGGAGAGCTGCGGCGTGTCCATCCCGACGATCAGGACCGGCCGGTCTGGAAAGGCCCTGAACGCTGCGGCGAAGGCATGTTCGATCCGCTCGTCGAGGCCGTCGCCTCGTTGGGCAACCACTGTGACGTCGTCAGGGAGCCAGGTCACGGACGGGCCGTCCCAGGCGACGATGCTGTGCCGCGGACTGGCCTCGCACGCGCGATCCACCGTGTCCCTCACCGCCGCCGATGCAAGGGCAGCAGCCTCCCGGGGCGTGAAGGTCGGCGACAGTCGCGTCTTGACCCGGCCTGGCTGCGGAGACTTGGCCAGCACCAGGATGGTCGGTGACGACGAGGGCCACGTCGGAGTCTCGGTCTTGCGGTGTGGCCTCATGAGGAAAGCACCCGACTCATGTCGAGTACGGCTCGCGCGGCGCCCAGCGGGGTGCCGGTGACTTTGGACCGCCCCACCCTCGCCTGGTAGGGCACATCGACCGGGGTGACGGACCAACCGGCTTGGGCCGCGCGCAGGACCGTTTCAACCGGATACCCCGATCGGCGATCGGTGATGGGCAGCGCCACGAGTGACTCGCGGTCAGCCAACCGCATCGGCCCCACGTCCTGAAGTCGGACACCGCAGGCACACCGAAGGCGGTGGGACAGTGCCCGGTTCGCGAACCGCAGGTGCCACGCCCATGCCTGTCGGTCAACGGGCACCCGGCGCCCCACTACCAGCTGCTTGTCACCGAGGTGAGCGGCCAGCAGCCTGGCAAGGTCGCCTGGGTCGAGGCTCCCGTCGGCATCCATGAACGCGACCAGTGGCGCTGACGCCGCGAGTAGACCGGCATGACAGGCCGATCCGTACCCGCGTTTCCTGACCTGGACCACCTCGGCGCCAAGGTCGATCGCGAGCTGCACCGACACGTCGGTGGACCCGTTGTCCGCCACGATCGGCCGCGCCCAGGGCGGCATACGTTGCAGGACCCACGGGAGCGCGGCTGCCTCGTTCAAGCACGGCAGGACGACATCAACCCTCGGAGGCGACGTGGTGTCCATGCGCCGACGGTAGGGGCGCGAAGGCCCGCACAGCTCGCCTGCACGATGACGAAACCCTTACGGCCGTCAAGCCAGGGCTGCGTTTGGCAGCCGTCGGACAGCCGGGGTCGTACGCTCGATTCGTGGCTGCACGCGTGCTGGTAGTGGAGGACGACCCGACCGTGTCGGGGGTCCTGGCGGCCTACCTGCGCAGGGCCGGATTCGAGCCGCAGGTCGTCGTGGATGGTCCTAGTGCGCTCAGGGCGTGGGCCGAGGGACGCCCCGACGTGGTCATCCTCGACATCATGCTGCCGGGCCTGTCCGGACTGGAGGTACTGCAGCGGCGCCGCGGCGAGGACGACTCGGCCGCGGTCATCGTGCTGTCGGCGCGGGGGGATGAGGAGGACCGGCTCGTCGGGCTCGAACTGGGTGCCGATGACTACATGAGCAAGCCGTTCAGTCCCCGTGAAGCCGTCTTGCGAGTTCAAGCGCTCCTGCGACGAGGCGAACGGCTGGGTGCGACAGCCTCGCGCCCTCGCCAGATCCGTGCCGGGTCGCTGCTGGTAGACGTTGCGGCTAGGACCGCGCAGATCGGGGACCGGACCTTGGCGCTGACGCACCGGGAGTTCGACCTGTTGGCCCACCTCGCGTCCCACCCCGGAGAGACCTTCACCAAGGAGCAGCTCATGCGGCGAGTTTGGGGATGGGAGTTCGGCGACCGCACGACCGTGGCCGTCCACGTGCGCCGGCTGCGCGAGAAGATCGAGCTGGACCCCTCCGACCCCCGTCTCATTACCACCGTCCGGGGCGCGGGCTACCGGTTCGACGGTCTCGTTGGCGAGGAGGTGGCGGCTTGGGCGACATCGGTCTGATCGCGCTCCTGACAACGGGAACCTGCCTGGTCGTCGCCGGACTCGGCTGGGCTGTGCTCCACGCCGTGCGCGGCCGGTCCGTAATGGTCTCAACCGTCGTCGTCACGCTGACGCCGGTGGCAGCGGTCAGTGCCGCAGTCGCGGTCAACGTGCGTTTCATGTTCATCTCGGCCCATGACTCGACCGCCGTGTCAGTGGGCCTTGCCTGCGCCTCGTTCCTCGCCATTGGGCTGGCCGTGGTGCTGGGTCGCAGAGTGGCCCACGGCTCCCGTCAGCTTGGCGATGCGGTACGACGACTCGCTGGCCCAGACCGCGACCCGTCGACCGGAGTACCGATCGCCGCAAGCGGTGCTCCCTCGGAGATCAGCGGGCTGGCGCGCGAGCTAGAGGCCACCCAGCGCAGCCTCGAGCGGTCCCGCCAGCGCGAGCAAGCGCTGACCCGAAGTCGCAGCGAACTCGTAGCGTTCATGTCCCACGACCTGCGCACGCCCCTCGCCGGCCTGCGGGCGCTGGCCGAGGGCCTCGAGGACGGCGTCATCGACGACCAGCCCTCGGCGTTGCGGCAGATCCGTCAGACCGTGGACCGGATGAACGGTCTCGTCGGCGACCTGTTCGAGCTCAGCAGACTGCACGCTGGCGCTGGTCATCCACCGGTGGCACCACGGATGGTGAGCCTCGTCGAGACGGCCCACGACGTGGTCAGCGAGCTCGACGAGCATGCTCGACGGCTGATGGTCGACCTCGACCTCGACCTGCCACCGGACCCTGAACGCCTCGCGGTGCTGGGCAGCGGTGACGAGCTGACCCGGGCCCTGACCAATCTGGTCGGCAACGCGGTGCGGCATACCCCAGGTGGCGGCCGGGTGTTGGTGAGCGCGTGGCGGGCCCCCGACGGACGAGCGTGCGTCTCGGTGACCGACGGCTGCGGCGGCATCGAGACCGGTGACCTCGACAGGGTCTTCGATGTCGGCTGGCGCGGCGAGCCGGAGCGCGGCGACGACGCCGGAGCAGGTCTCGGGCTGGCGATCGCCAAAGGAGTCGCCGAAGCGCATCGCGGATCACTGTCCGTGCACAACGTTCCGGGCGGTTGTCGTTTCGAGCTCGAA
>DASYGI010000087.1:0-5654 GCA_035999925.1 Pedococcus sp. | reverse complement strand
TCGCGTATGGCCGCGGTGACCCGCACGCCCACGGGCGACGGAGTCGTCGTCCGGCTCGAGGATGGTCGCGAGGTCGAGGGTAGCCACGCACTCCTGGCAGTGGGCTCGGTGCCGCAGACCGCTGGTATCGGTCTGGCTGAGTCGGGGGTCGCTCTCACGGACTCGGGGCACATCGCCGTGGATCGGGTCTCGCGCACTTCGGTGCGTGGGGTGTATGCCGCAGGCGACTGCACCGGTGTCCTCCCGCTGGCTTCGGTGGCTGCGATGCAGGGCCGCATCGCGATGGCCCACGCGCTGGGCGACGCTGTCGCGCCGCTCAACCTGCGCGCCGTATCGGCCAACATCTTCACCGATCCCGAGATCGCGACCGTCGGGTTCTCGCAGAAGGACATCGACGAAGGGCGGGTCGACGCCTCGTCGGTCATGCTGCCGCTGTCCACAAACCCCCGGGCCAAGATGCAGGGCATCACCGACGGGTTCGTCAAGCTGTTCGCCCGGCGAGGTACCGGAACAGTAGTCGGCGGGGTGGTGGTCGCGCCGCGGGCCTCCGAGCTCATCTATCCAGTCACCCTGGCCGTCCAGCACGGTCTGACGGTGGACCAGCTGGCGGGGACCTTCACCGTGTACCCCTCCCTTTCAGGTTCCGTAGCCGAGGCCGCGCGTCAGCTTCACGGCAGCGAGTAAGAAGGAAAGCGAGCAAGGAGGAAGCCGCGCTCCTCGCGCTCCTCGCGTTCCTCGCGCTCCTCACGCTGCTTCGCCGGCCAGACGCCGAGCGAGGAGCTGGTCGTAGCTTCCTAGCTGCAGATCCCAGCGGACGCGACTGCCAGCCTCCGGCCCCTGCGCGATCCCCGCCTCGGCCTCCGGCTCGCTGTCCGGTGCTCCTGCCCGGCCTCGCCGTGGTGGCTTGGCCAGCGTCCCGGCGAGTCGCCGTCGGTGGACGAGCTGGTGGTGGTGACCGCATAGGAGCGCAGCGTTGTGCAGGTCGCTCGAGCCGCCATCTGCCCAGTGCACCAGGTGATGGGCGTCGCACCATTGGGCCGGAGCGTCGCACCCGGGAAAGGTGCACCCGCCGTCGCGCAGCCACAACCGTTTGGTCTGTGCCGCGGTGAACAGCCGTTTGGCTCGCCCCCAGTCGAGGATCTCCCGATCGGTGCCAAGCACCAACGGGATCAGGGTGGCGTCGCAGGCCAGGCGTCGGACGGTCTCAGGGGCCAGTAGCGCGCCCGACTGAGTCCCGCCGATCACCGTCCCGGCCGCCAGCCCAGGCTTGTCGCGCGCGCCGGCACCCGGATCGCTCAGACGCGCTGCGAGCCGGTCGTAGTCCATGGTGACGAACAGCTGCGCCTTCGTGGTCGTGGGGACCGACTCACCCGCGGCCACTGCCCGGCGGACGATCTGGACCAATGCGTCGCCGCGCCGACGGTCGCTCGAGCGGAGGTCGGGTCCGCCCTCACCTGGCTGGGGCGCGGCAAGCTGCCCGAGCGCGGCTTCCAGGACCGTATGACCCTCGGTGTCCAACGTGAGCAGGTACTCGAAGATCCCGGGACCGTTCTCTCGCGGTTGGGAAAGTGAGACGAACTGGGCGGTAGCGTCCTGCTCCAGCTGCAGCTGGTCCTGTAGTCCGTACTGAGCCAGCAACCGCGGTCGGACCAGGCGCGCGCCCCGCGGACCATGATCCTCAGCCATGGTGATGAGGCCGGCAAGCACCGCTGGCTCAGCCCCCTGCGCCAGCAACGGTCTCAGCCGCTCGGCCTCGCTGACCACTGCTGCGGCTGATCGGATCGGGATGCGGCCCTCGGTCACCGCGAGCAGGACGGGCGCGTTCTGCTCCTTGGTGAGGTCGAGCGCCATGGACACGACCTGCGCCGCTCCTCCAGCCCGGGTTGATGGCGCATGCCGGCGAACCCATTGAGCAGGAGTGGAGGCCGTGCCCCGCGACCCGGTCTCGCCCCGTTCCATGGCCTCAGCGGTGACCCGCACGCGACCTAGCTCGGCGGCCATGACCAGTCGGTCGACCTGGGTCAACAGCGCTCCCAGCTCTGAGCCCTGCGCCTGATGCAGCACCTCCTGCAGCCCCGCCAAGGCACCACAGGCCTCCTTCAGCACGTCGCGCCGTGCCGCCAGGTCCGCCGCTGTGGATCTCCCCTCCATGACGACGACAATAGGAGAGGGCACCGACAGTCGGCCTGTGGAGGGGCATGCCGAGATCCCTTGTCCCACAACGCATTTCGGGAGCGACGGGTCAACCGACGATGACGGAGGCTGTGGATGATCCTCGGCATCCGCCCAGCCCTGTGGACAGGCGAGTGAGAGCGCGGCTCGCACAGTCCCCGATCGCGGCGGGCTGGACTCGTCTAGTCCTTGATCTCCGCTATCACCGCGCCATTGGTGACGGTCTGACCCACTTCGGCGACCAGGCCGGTGATCGTGCCGGCCTTGTGGGCGTTGATCGGCTGCTCCATCTTCATCGCCTCGAGGACCACCACGAGCTCGCCGGCGGCGACCTCTTGGCCTTCCTCGACGGCGATCTTGACGATGGTCCCTTGCATCGGCGCCGTCAGTGAGTCACCGGAGGCAGCCGCGCCGGCCTTGGCACCACTCGACCGGCGGGGCGCCTTCTTCTTGGCGGTACCGCCACCGAGAGACAGCCCGCCGGGCAGGACCACCTCGAGACGCTTGCCACCCACTTCCACGACGACGCTCTGTCGCTCGCCGGCGTCCTCGGGGGCCTCGGCGAGCTGGCCGGCATACGGAGGGATCTGGTTGTCGAACTCGGTCTCGATCCATCGGGTGTGCACCGAGAACGGCTTGTCGCCCTCGGGGGCGAAGGCCGGGTCGGAGACGATGACCCGGTCGAACGGGAGCACGGTGGGCATCCCGTCGACGACGAACTCGGCGAGCGCCCGGCGGGATCGCTCCAGTGCCTGGCGACGGTCGCGTCCGGTGACGATGAGCTTGGCGAGCATCGAGTCGAACGCGCCACCGATGACGTCGCCCGCGACGACACCGGAGTCCAGGCGCACGCCCGGACCGGACGGCGGCTCGAACACCGCCACGACGCCCGGCGCCGGGAGGAACCCGCGGCCAGCGTCCTCGCCGTTGATCCGGAACTCGAAGGAGTGTCCGACGGGGGCCGGGTCGTCATAGCCCAGGGCTTCGCCGTTGGCGATGCGGAACTGTTCGCGCACCAGGTCGATGCCGGTGACCTCCTCGGTCACCGGGTGCTCGACCTGAAGGCGGGTGTTGACCTCAAGGAAGGAGATGGTGCCGTCCTGTCCCACGAGGAACTCGCAGGTGCCGGCGCCGGTGTACTTGGCCTCGGACAGGATCGCCTTGGAGGATCGCACCAGCTCGGCGTTCTGCTCCGGGGAGAGGAAGGGCGCGGGGGCCTCCTCGACGAGCTTCTGGTGGCGTCGCTGCAGTGAGCAGTCGCGGGTCGAGACGACGACCACGTTGCCGTGCTGGTCGGCCAGACACTGGGTCTCCACATGGCGCGGCTTGTCGAGGTAGCGCTCCACGAAGCACTCGCCGCGCCCGAATGCCGCGACGGCCTCGCGGGTGGCGGAGTCGAACAGCTCGGGAATCTCTTCGATCGTCCGTGCCACCTTCAGCCCGCGACCGCCACCGCCGTATGCCGCCTTGATGGCGACCGGGAGCCCGTGCTCCTTGGCGAACGCGACGATCTCGTCCGCCGTCTCCACCGGGTCGGAGGTGCCGGCCACCAGGGGGGCGTTCGCGCGGGCCGCGATGTGGCGGGCCTTGACCTTGTCACCGAGGGAGTCGATGGCCTCAGGGGAGGGGCCGATCCAGATGAGCCCGGCGTCGATGACGGCCTGGGCGAACGACGCGTTCTCGGCCAGGAAGCCATAGCCGGGGTGCACCGCGTCCGCCCCCGACCGCTTGGCCACGTCGAGCAGCTTGTCCTGCACCAGGTAGGAGTCGCCCGGGGTCGAACCACCCAGTGCGTAGGCCTCGTCGGCCACCTTGACGTGCAAGGCATCCCGGTCGGGGTCCGCATACACGGCCACCGAGCCGATGCCGGCGTCCGCACAGGCGCGGGCGATACGGACGGCGATCTCGCCGCGGTTGGCAATGAGGACCTTGGAGATCGGGCGGGTGGCCGTGGTCGTCGTCGACTCGGAGTGGGGCGCCATGCGCGGGAGCCTAGCCCGTTTCCTCAGCTGATCGGTCACCCCGGTGGTGTGGCCTCGCCAACACTCCGCATGGAAGGTGGACACCAGTGAGGGCTAGGAGAGCTTGCCCCCCGCGCGCGTCCAGCTGTAGTGACCTGCGCGACCGTCATAGGACCACATGGCCCCGTCGGTGCCCCGGCCGATGACGGTGTACGACCCCGGCGCTCGCTGGGCGACGGCCATGGCGCCGTTGATCTGGCCGCCGATGGCAGTGATGAAGCCTCCCACGTCCACGACCGGCGTGAGGTCGCCGTTGCGGGTCACCAGCACCGGGTTGGCGGCGGTGCCCGGTGACGTGCTCACCCCGGGCGCCGCCCAGGTCTCCCGTCCTGATCCGCAGTTCCACGGTGACGCGGTGGTCGGGGTGGTCAGGGATCGGGTACAGAGCGTGCCGTCGCTGCCGCGGACCGTCACCGTGAGTAGGTGGGCGGCAGCGTCGGCCGTGACGGCGGGGGCACTGGTGGTGACGCCACCGAGGTCCGAGAAGCCGCCCCAGTGCTGACCATCCCAGCGCAGCCGGATGACCGAGTCAGACGCCCCACGAGCCAGCACCTCAATCGTGGAACTGCCCAACGAGGCCGCGGTCGGCGCACTCGTGAGCTGGCCACCGAGGTCCTGCCAGCCGCTGTACGTTCCGCCGGTCGACCAGGCGTGTAGCAGCTGGCCGCTGGTGCCGCGAGCGAACACGTCCACGCGCGACCCGCCCCAGGACACCGCAGCCGGCGCCGAGGCGACTGGTCCTCCTGGCATGACCTGGAAGCCCGACCACGGACCGCCGGCGCTGCCCTGGCTGGCGTGGTAGATCCGGCCATCAGGGCCCCGCACGAAGGCGGTCAGGACCCCACCCCGGTTGACGACGGCCACGCCCGAGGGCGAGACGTCGAGGTGCGGGCTGTAGGCCTGGGGGGTATCCGTGGCGATCACCTTCATCAGGCGGTCACTGGAGCCGTTCGACGTCGTGACGTAGATGGCGTTACCGGAGGGCGCCGCCTGGACGGTGCGGATCCGCCCGTAGGTGGTCTCGAGCTGAGGAAAGTGTTCATCCCCCCGAAGCCGTCCATCGGGGGTCAGGGACAGGATCCGCACGCCCTGGTCCTTGAGCAGGGCTATGGCCAAGGCGCCCTCCCAGCGACCCCACCGGCTACCGGTGAGGAAGGTGCCGCCGCTCGGGGCCACTGTCGGGAAGCCCGAGGACCAGCGGGCGACGACGGCATTGGAGAACTTCGTCAGGTCGGTCATCGGGACGTTCTGGTTGTATCCCGGGACCGGGTCCCAGCCGTAGTTGCCACCAGCGACGAGCAGGTTCACCTCGTCGTCGCGGTCCGGGCCGTGCTCGACACTCCACATCTGGTTCGTCCCGGGGCGCTGCGCCATCCCTTCGACGTTCCGATGACCATAGGTCCAGACGAAACGTCGGTTGGCGCTGCTTGTCGCGAAGGGGTTGTCCGCTGGCGGCTGACC
>DASYGI010000086.1:0-14736 GCA_035999925.1 Pedococcus sp. | reverse complement strand
ATCAGCCGGAACAGGTGTCAACCATCAACCGGAACACCGTCAGGCATCAGCCGAAGGCCAAACGTCAAGCATCAGGCGAAGCAATACATGCATGTTTGTGGGCCCCGTGGGGCTCGAACCCACAACCTACGGATTAAAAGTCCGCAGCTCTGCCAATTGAGCTAGAGGCCCGGGGGTGCGGACTATAACTGGGAGAACCTTCAGGACAACCTGGGGTGTAGTTCGGGCTGGTCCGCACCCGCCGCGGCGCCAGTATGCCGCAGTGCGACGCGGTTGGTGCGGGCAGGCGATCCTCGATGGTGTGGGGTGCAGTATCGCCCGGGCGGATTGGCCCTGTCGGTTTGGGACAGTGGACCCTGGTACAGGGGACGGTTCGGGTACCAATCATCAGGCATTTGTGTCCGTGGGGCGCTTGGCAACGCGTCTCGGGCCGGCCGGGGGAGCTGGGGGCGGCCCGGGGTGGCTTCACGGGCAGGTTCGACGGATGGGGTTTGGTGCTTGGTACAGCGTTGAGAGACGACTTGTCGTTCTGTCGAAGTGGCAAGGCTTGGCCAGGCTGTCTTGTTGCTGCCGGGGTTGGGAGGAGACCGATTCGGGCGCTGGGGCCGAGTCTTCTCAAGCCTTCGAACGGCCGATCTTGTGGGTTGAATGGGGCGATTGTTGTGTGGCAGACCTTTCGGGCCCGCCACCCCCAATGCGATTGCGGTGTGATACCTGTCGTGACCGGCGGGTCGCTTGGTGGCGCACGACGAAGGCTGACTCGAAGTGGCGGACGCGAGATGCCCAGGCTTCCTGGTGGCCCGGCGACTGACTTGCCCGCTTGCCGCGGCCGGACCAGGGGGTGTGGCTTGTGCGGAAGATGCGCGGCTGGACGAAGACCGGGCCGCCGCCCTTCAAGAACTCGTCACGAACGCCTACCTTGTCCCCAGGTGGCAACGCTTCCGCTGTCGGCCTAGGACTGGTCCCCAACTACTGCGCCCCGTCCCCCAACACTGTGACGGAGCGTAGTTGGTCCATCCATGCGCCGCGCAGCGCCGAGGGCCTTACCGTTCGTGGGGCGGTTGCTGGCGCCGGTCACGACGGCGGCTGCGGAAGCGTTTCGCCGGAGTGTAGGTCGCAACTCCGGTGGGAAGCTTCTTGTCGAAGGCCGGGATCATCTCCACACCAGTTTCGCCGCTATGCGGCCGTGTCACGTGCGCGCGCGTCAGGAGTGACCGCAGAGCGTTGTGGCGAAACTCCAGACGGGTCCTGAGCCAGGCGCGTCGCAACCACTTGGCCACCTCAGCAGTAGAACGTGTAGTCATTCAACGATTGAACTGCCTGATGGTAGTAGCCGTATACCGCCCACCCGTCCGTGACTATCCGATACGTGTACTCGCCCAGCCCGGTGCAGTTCCACTCCGGAGAGCGCTCCAACCATGCGTAGTTCGTCCAGTTCGTGATTTGGGAGTACCGGTCCTTCCAAAATCCGAGCCCGAGGTAGGTCTGGATTGTGACCTTCAGAGCTGTCTGGGTGTATCCGGCACCGGTGCACGACTGCCAGCCATATCCGCCTACGAGCGAGCCGCTGATGTAGGGGTTCGAGTCAAATACCGAGCAGATCCATGGCGCCGCGGCGGCTGCTGAGGCAGAGACCGGGCCTACGGTCTTGCCAGCTCATGGCCCGTACGTCGTCGGCCCGACCGGCAAGTCGTGGGTGAACGCCGGGGTGACGGTGACGCGCTTGGGGGCCCAGGATGTCGGCGCGGCCTTCCTCGGAGCTGCCGTGCTCGTTGCTTGGGCTGGTGCGATCCCGGCGAGTGCTCCTACCGCAAGCGCGATTGCGACTACAACGGCCCGCCTCCAGGAACGATGGTGCATACTTGTTTGCATCACTTTGACCCCCTCCATGTTGATTCATTGAGGTCTGCGATAGTCCTCTCGCGTTGACCCACGAGACACCTTTCAAAAGGGTGGTTCGTGCTACGCCATCAGCGTGGCTGCGCGGGCCCACAACACGAACAAGTCCCGCTCAGGGACGACGCACCCGCGTCAGATGCTTGGCCGGCGCTGCGGTGAAGACGAGCGCTGTAAAGGTCGTGAGGCGCCGACCCGCATAGGCGAATCATGGGTGATCTGGCTCGATGGCGGCAGTACCCGCAACCCACGACATTTATCACACCTCAATCGCATAGGGGGCCCGCCGCACGGTGCGATGCATGGTGCGGCGGGCCGAATTGTGGGATCTGTTGTTGGCGCCGCTCAGTCATCGAGGAAGCTGATCGGCGGCGGCTGCGGGGGTTAACAGCCGCGCTTACATGCGTCTGCTGGATCGCTTTCAGAAGCCGATAAGGAGCGACGTCAACAGGCTCGGTGCGCCGGTAGCGATGAGGCAGAACAAGGCGGACAGAGCAGCGATCGCGCGCCATGGGATGCGCTGGTCTCGAACGATGCCCGCGATCCCAGCCGCAAACCCGAACAGGGTCAAGGGCATCCATACGAAGGCCAGGGCGGACGGGATGTCGAGCGCGAGCAACATGCAGAGGGCACAGCTCACGGCGACCACGAGCGCGATGTGCGCCCAGACGCTTCCCCGCTTCTGGGCGTGCCCGGCCCCCGATGGCGCAATATCCCGGGCTCCGGCCGCAGATGCGTGTGGTTCGTTCACGCGTGGAGCGTATGGCACTGCGTCACCAATGACTTCGTGACCAATAAGTCTCGATCGGCTCGCCCCTCAACGCGCACGTTCGATGTTCCACAACCGGAACGGCGCAATCTCCCTGTTTCCGCCTTCCCTCAAGACCCGCCCTGGTCGCGTCGAAACGCTGTAGCGTCACCCGCCGTGCACGTTTCGCTGGCTGTGGCGCTGGTCGCGTTCGCCCTCGCCAGCGGGCTGCTCGGGTGGCGTCTGTGGGTCGGGGTCCCTGGGCGTGCCCGCGTAGTCGTGATCGGGTCGTTTGTCTTTACCGCCGTGAGTGTCTCGTTGTCCCGCCTGACGATCGACCACGCAACCAGCGCGGATGTGTTTGCGGGCGCGTCCGTCGTTTACGGGGTCATGTTGGCCGTGACTCGGGGCCGCCCCGAGCAGATGCTCGACCTGTGGAAGGTCGGCGGTGGCCCCGAGCCCAGCCCGGCGGTGAAGCGCTCGGTCCGGGCGCACCAGTGGGCGTTCTGCGCCGTGATCATCGCGGGGTTCGCGTTCTACGCCTGGTGGAGCATCGCCGACACTCTCAACTAACGGGCGGCCGCATTTCGCCTGCGTCCCGGGAGTGTCATGGCAGAGCCGGGCCAGGTCTTGGCATTCCCTTACCCGGTGGTGAGCTCTGCGCTTCGTGCAAGCTCGCAGGGGGCTGATGGGGAGGGGCGCCGGTGTGGCGTGAGGAACTTCCTCGGAACAGTGCTTGGCAGATCTCCCGACGGTCGTTTGGGTCGCCGCGCGCCGCCGCCCGACCGAACCATCCGTGGGGGTTGAGGTTTCCAAGACGCGAGCGGGCGGACGGCCAGAGTCCGGGCGGCCCTGCCATCAATCTCACTCCCGCGTTGCGCCTCCCGGGCCGGAGTAGATCAGCGGGTCTGCCGTTCGGCGCAGCTGGCAAGATTTGGCCCCGCCCTGCACGCCTTGTCGATAGTCAGAACTCGCTTAGGGTCGTAGTGCCCTGTCGGTGACGAGTGGGACCGTCTTTGCCATGGGCGAGCCAACGGGATCCCACGGGCAGGACCAGCCGCCAAGCGGCGACCGGCGGCCCGACGGGTCACAGTCGAGGCGTTGACCTCGGAGCAGGGCGGCCGGTGGGAGGTGTACACCCGCAAATCGCGCCACATCTGGGACCTCGACGCGATGACTTGCACCCGTCTACGCGGCGATGACTCGACGCCCATGGTGCACGATGGGACCCCGATGCCGATCACGCGCGTCGGGCGGTGGCCAGCCGTCGGTGGCCAGGCGCTGGTCTTCTTCGACGACCCGGCCGACCCAACCCTCGAGCACTGGCGTGTGTGCTCCACGATCCGGGACATCGTCTCGGCGCCCCACGCTGACGACGCCGGCGCGTAGCGGCACGATCGCTCTCGGGGCGAGCCGTCCGAGCTGTGGGCCACTGCGCGCGGGGCGGGCGCGGGTCGTCCGCCCGAGCCCTGCTGTCCTGCCGTCGTTGAACTCTGGGAAGGCAGGCGAGCAAGATTTCCCTCGGGCAGTCGTCCTTCGCCCAAGTATTTCCACCCTTGTGGGCGTTTTCGGCAACTGGGCCCTGGATGCCGAGGTTTGGCCTACGGTGCTGCCCTGTGATCAACGTCCTCCCCGCCGTGATCGGCATCCTCATTGGCCTCGCCATCATTGGGTTCAGCACCCGCCGAAACGGGGCGAAGACCCGCGCCCTGATTGCCAACGACCAAGCCATCTTGGCGTCCCTGCCCGCGGGCTCGGCCGCAGCCACGCAGCTCAGCGCCCGGATTCAGGCCACCACGACCCTGTATGTGACGGGTCAGGTTCTGCCGCGGGCGCGCCGCGCAGCAGCGATCCAGGCCGCCCTGATGGCGGTGGTCATGATCGTCGTGCTGGTCACCACGTGGCAGAAGCACTCCCACCCTGGCGACATTGGCTTTGCCGCGTTCTACGAGGGATTGTTCGGGACGTTCGTGTGGCAGGGCGTCAGCGTCTTCCGCCGCGCCCACGCGGCCTCCAAAGCGCAGACCGTCGTACCCGCCGCCGCACCTGATCCGGCCCCCGCGCAGACCTCGACGATCAAGGCTGTCGCCACTGTCGAAGTGGCGCGTCCGGCTGCGGAGGTGTGGGCGTTCATCGAGAACCCGGCCTCCCAGGTGCTGCTGAAAGACGACGTCCTGTCGGGAACCCGGATGCCGGGTACGCCGCGCGGGGTCGGGGAGGTGCAGGCATTCGTCACCCTGGAGAAGGGCGAGCTGCGGGGGTCGATGATCGAGGTCGTGGAATACGAGCCCGGCGTGCGGGCGCGGACCCGGGACCTGCGCCAGGACCTCCCCGCCAACGTGACCGAAATGCGCACCGAGACCGAGGTCCAGGAGCTTGGTCCCGATCGGGCACGGCTGACCCACACTCATGTCCTGGTTTTGGACGTCGCGGAGGATCGTGTGCGCCCGGGCTTCATGGAGTCATGGCAGGCATCCATGACCGAACATCACGCAGGACAGCACGAGCGGCTGCGAGAGATCCTCGAGGGCGGCACGTCCGCACCGGCCCCGGCGGCCGAATAGCAGGCTTGTTGGTCGAGGTGCGGTCTGTTGTGAAGGAGGGCTGCGCACGCGCGCCGTCCGCCGCGTTACTGATCGCCGCGCGATTGAGTTTCATTGCCCCGTAACAAAGGGCGACTGTATGGAGCCGACAGACCCAGTCGATGCCGACAGACCGAGTCGACACGGCGAGGAGCCGGACGGCTTTGGGTGACTAGTCCCATTTGCCGGTTGGATCGCGATACGCCCAGGCCTGGCGAGTGCCGACGGAGTTCTCCACAGCCCAGCGGCCCGCAGCACAGTTATGCACAGGGGGCCCTGTGCGCTCCTTTGGACTAGTCAAGCCTCGGACAAGCTCGCGATTCAAAATCTGCCCCCAGCACGCGCCATTCCCAGGCGGAAGGCAAGCTGAAGGGGTCGATGATCGAGGTCCTGGAGTGCGAACCAGGGGTGCGGACCCGCATCGTTACCAGCGCAAGGATCTCCGCGCCAACGTGACCGAAATGCGCATCGAGAGCCAGATGCAACAGCTGGGACCCGACCGGGCTCGGCTGACCCACACCCATGTCTTGGTTTGACGTAGGGGAGGAGCGCGTGCGCCCGGGCATAAGGAGTGCTGGAAGGCATCGGTGGCCCAACATCACAAGGGCAGCATGAGTGACTGCGGGCCTTCTTGTGAGGCGACGAGGAGGCACCCGCACGGACGGCCGAGGAGCAGTCCTCGACCCGTCGTGGGAGCAGGTCCGCATGCGCAGCCCGGATGTTCGGGAAACGGCGTCGCCGAGCGGGGTGGCCAACGATCATGGGCGACAAGGGGACCCGCTGACGGGCGTGGCTGTGGCATGGGCGGACGCCCGCTGTGGCGGCGCCGCCCGGTCTGCGGTTGACCGCGCCCGGCCCGGGCCAGTTCACGGCCCACCATGCCCGTCTGCTCAGCGACCTGCGCTGCGAGGAGAGGCCCGGATTCGGATGGTCGACCGCGACGCTGGCCGCGTGCCACCGATGGCCGAATCCGGGGACTGCTGGTTCTGGCTTGCTCTTCGCGCGGGGGAGGATGGCCACATGAAGCTGTTGGGCGAGGGGTCGAGGCATCCGGGGTCGCGAGTCCTGCACTGGTTCGACCGGACTGCGAGCCGGCCGCTCGTGGGGTTCAGCGTGGTGGTCGCGGTGACTGCATGGGTGATCTTCTCGACGGTGTTCTCGTTCCCGTCGAGGTTGGAGCTGGTGTTTCAGACCCTGGTGTCTGCGGTGACGTTGACGATGGTGTTCGTCATTCAGCACACGCAGGCTCGAGAGCAGGCGGCGACTCAGCGGAAGCTGGATGAGATTCTGCGAGCTCTGCCGGATGCGGACAAGTCGATGGTGACTTTGGAGGAGGCTCCGGACGCTGAGCTGGACGCTGCCCGGTCGACGCATCGTGAGGTGCGCGGCGACGCGTAGCGGCTGATCGGCGTGGGGTGGGCGCGGATGTCGTTGGAGCCGTGCATGTTTGGCGGTGGCGGGGGCAAGTCTGGCGAAAAGGTTCCGCTGACGCGACCAGAGGTTTCCCGCGGGTTAGGTCGATGCTCGTCCGCGGTAGCGACGTACTTTGGCGCGGTCCCCGCATGTGCCCATGTCGCACCAGCGGCGCCGCTTGTTCCTTGACCGGTCGAGGAACGGGTGCGTGCAGTGTTCATCCCCACAGAATCTGACCACTGCTCCGTCGGTGCGGTCGAACAGTTCGACGCCCGCGCGGGCTACGGCCGCGAGACAGGCATCGGCGTCACCTCGGCGGACCTTGCGCCCATCGGGTGCGAGCGTTTGCGCCGGGCCCGGTCGGCCGGCGACGCGGTTTAGGGCCGTCCGGTGGACCTTCGGCAGCGGCGCGTGCTCGATCAGTGCCCGCACCAGTGGGTATAGGTGCTCGCGGAGCTCGATGGCCTGCGCGAGATGGGACTCGTCGACCGTGGGAGGTCGGTCGACTATCCCGGCCTCGACGTACCACGACGCGAGCACCGCGCCGCTGACTAGACCTTCATGGTCGGCTGTGCCTCGTTCGCTCAACGTCCCGACGAAGTCAAGAGCGGCGTTGCCGGCGATGTGAACCAAAGACATGTCACCAGTTTGACCGGTTACCTCTCGTCTGGCAACGTCGCACCCGTAACCAGTTGAAGGGGTGTCAGGTGAGCAATCGTCGGATCGGCGAGTTCCTGACGGCGGCGGTGCTCGTTCGGTGCATGGACGCCGGGGCGACCGTGGGAATGGTCCTGCTCTGCACGGCTTCGCACCTGTCGTCACCGCTGCGCACCGCCGGCCTGGTCGGGGCAGCGCTGACCGCCCCACACGCGCTGGGGTTCCTATCCGCACCACTGCTGGACCGCGGCGCCGACCCGCGTCGCATCGTTGCCGCGGCCGCCGCGCTCTTCGCAACCCTGCTGGCAGCGGCCACGACCGTGGTTGGCATTTGGCCGCTGCCCATCCTGCTGCTGCTTGCCGCGGCGGCAGGCTCCGCCGGCCCCATGCTCACGGGAGGACTGAGTGGCCTGGCCGACCGGTGCGACCCCGATGCCCGGACGGGGCGCATGCCCGGGTTGGACGCCCTCACGTACGGCTTGGCCGCGACCGGCGCCCCGGTCGTCGTCTCAGCTTTGGCCGCTGTGGTGTCCCCGCGTGGCGGCCTGCTGGCATTGTGCGCCCTCGGGCTCGTCGGGGCGCTGCTCATCCTGCGCTTACCGGCCGAGCGTTCCAGCCCAACCCCACTCCGGGTTGCCGCCCAGCCCGCACCGCCGCGCGATGACACCGCGCGGACAACTGGCGCCGCTCGCGCCGGACCGGTGGCGATATGGGGTGATGTCCGTCTGCGTCGAGTCGCCCTTCTGACCTGGTTGGGCGCGTTCGTCGTCGCAGCCGCGCTGCTCGCCGGGATGAGCCTGGCCCAGAGCACCGGGCCGGGGCGCGGCGGGTGGGTCGCAGCCGCGTTCGGACTCGGCGGCCTGGTCGGCGGCCTTGCCCTGACAGCGCGCCCCCTACAGCTGGCACCTGAGCGGGGAATGGTCCTGTTCGTCGGCGCCCTCGCACCCGTGTTGGTCGTGGCCGCCTGCCTGGGCGCCAGGTTTGCCATACTCGTGGCCAGCTTTGCCGTCCTCGGCGTCCTCGTCGCGCCACAGACCGTGCTGAGCCTGACCGCTCGCGGGGAGTACGCGCCACCCGAAGCCCGTGGGTCGGTGTTCGTGACAGTCGCCGGGACGAAGGTGGCATTCTCGTCAGCTGGTACCGCCACGGCCGGACTGGGCGCAGCCTGGGGTTCCTCATCCACGCTCCTGGCCGTGGCGGCGTTGGCGTTCGCCGCCAGCGCCCTGGGATGCGTCAGTATGCCGAGATCCGCTCGTGTCGCTGCCCGTTAGCGGACCTGCCGGTGTCAGCGAGCGGAACTGCGAGTGGGAGCCGGGAGCCGCGGAAGAACGAAACGGGTTTGGGGCGCCCGCGTGGGCGTCGTGCGCTGGCGCACGATTTGTCGCGGTCAGTAGTCCCAGCCGGGCAAGGGCACTACGAGCGGCCCGGACTGGGCGCGAAGCTCAGCTGTCGCCATGATGTGCTCGACATCGGCATTGAAGCGACCCACCCCTTCGGCGATGCACAGCAACATCACATCCAGCGACCGCACCGGTTGCATCCACTTCAGGATGACCTCAGGGGGCAGAGCGCCTCGCAGAACTTCCAGCTCGGTGAACCGGGCCCGTTTCCCGCTCAACGACCCACCCTGAACCATCCACGCGCCCGCGTCGCCCACGCTTTGGGCCAACTCCGTGATCTCGGTTGGGGTCATGCGCTCCGTGTTCACGATGACCCGGATCCGAACACCCCTGCGGCCGAGCTCGCGGACCACGGTGGCGGTCTGATGGGGGAAGCTGTTCCTGCTGTCATCGAGCCGCGCCTTTGAGGTGATCAACATCAGCTCCTCGGCCCCCTGGTCCACCAGCATCCGCGCCTCCTCGAGTACGGCAGCCGTGTCCATCGCGGTGTCGGTGGGCGCGTCCCACTCCAAAGCCGTCACCACGGGCACGCCAGACCCGTCGAGCAGGCCCGCAGCCTGCGGTACGTCCGGTGGGGCGCAGATGACGGCGGCAAAACCTGACTCGGCTGCCAGCGCACACCCGGTTGGCACCTGGTCCTCCACTGCCTGCTGGGCGTACAGGCGGTGGTCCAGGTGGGCCGCCACTTCGGCAACGCTTAGTTGGCGCCGCAGCTTCGCCCTGGCTTCGACTTGGTCCCTGAAGTCGTCCACACCCATATCTTCTCAAGAACGCGCCACCCAGCTCCATCGCGCCTGCATTGTGAATGCCGGGCGGCACGAGGTTCACCCAAGGGCACGGCCCGCGCCCGCGCACGCGGCGCCCAGCAGCAGGGCTGGGCGCTGCGCCCGACTGGCCGAGATTCGGTCTGCGCTTCTCAGCTCGTGCACCACGACGCGGTGCCGCTTCGCAGGTGCCTTCGCGCCCGGGCGCGGCTCGCTCACGCCTGCGGCCAAATCGGTCCGCGGGTGGTAGTCGAGACAAGGAGAACACACGCATGAAGTCGACGATTCGTAAGCAGGCGACCACCGTGGCTGTTTCCGCTCTCGCGGCGACGGCACTGGGGCTGGGCGCGACCGGTGCGGCGTTCGCAGCCCAAGCGTCCCCCGAGCAGCAGCAACAGCCCTCTGCGCAGGCTGAGCAGGCGGAGCAGGCTCAGGAATTCGCGCAGCGCGTTGAGTCCGAAGAGGAGATGGCTGCCAAGGACCAAGCGGTCTTGGACCAGATTCGCACGGATCTGGAGCAGGACGACGCCGCGGACAGCGCGACGCCGCCAACCCCCGTGCCGACTCCTTCACCCAGCCCCGCTCCAACCCCGGCCCCGGCGCCCAGCCCGGCTCCGTCCCCGACCCCGGCCCCATCGAGCGGATCGACCACTGGTCAGAGCAGTGACGACGGCGACGCCGACCACACCGACTCCACCGAGCAGGGTGACGTCGCTGACCATCCTGACCAGAGCGAGCACCACTTCCGCCACCACGAGGGCGACCACCAGGACGGGCAGCATTCGGACTCCCAGGACCAGCAGAGCTCGGACTCCCAGCAGGCGCAGCAGGACGGCAGCGGTCAGCAGCAAGACCACCAGGGTGGCTGAGCCTTGCTTGACCGGCCAATGACCGGCCGGTCAAGCAACATCCCATAGCGGCCAGGCCCCCTGCGAAATGAAGCCCGCAGGGCCTCGTTCGCGCCCTAACCGTCGCCAGGCCACTCGCGAAGAACCCCGCGCCGCGTGTGTCGAATGGCTCCTCCTACTTTGCGAGTCCTTGGGTGAGCGGGACAGCCGCCGCCGACATCATCCCTATTGGTCGGACGAATTTCCGGTGACCCTTGACTACGCGGTGAGTGTTCAAGCACTGGGTAAGGTCAGACTTGGGCACCGCCGAGCTCCGGTAGTCCTCGTTGTCCGCAGCGAGGCAGCGAAGCCGCTGAGGCTTCTGGGCTGCGACGGGACCTGCAGAGTGCGACTCGGGTTAGGGGGTCGTGCTTGGGGTCGCCGTCGATGGTGAGGTCGTAGTTGGCGGGGCGGTCGCGGTCGGGGACGCGGACGCCGGGGCTGTCTGGGTACCACCCGGAGCGGCGGTCGCGACGGTCGGGGTAGCGGCCGGTGAAGGCGGCGGCGACGTGGCAGTGGCGCTCGGGCCGGCCGGCTCGCTGCCGCCGGTTGGCGCAGGCGAGGCGCTCGAGCTGGGTGACGAGCTCGGACCGCTCGCCGGCAGAACAGGGCTGGAGGGGGTGCCGATGACGATCGACTGGATCTGGGCTTGGTAGGCGAGCAGCCTGGTGCGGATCTGGTCGAGGGGGAGGTCCTTGATCGTCGCCGCGAAGGTGCTGATCTGGGCCCAGAGCGCGTCGAGGCGTTGCCTTTCCTGGGGGGTGACGTTGCCGGGGACCGTCAGGATGAGTTGCTGGGCCAGGGCGTAGGTCAGGCATTGAACGCAGGAGTAGTTCAGGGCACCCGAGATGTTCTGGGGAATGACGACGCGGGCGCTGCCGGTGATCAGGACCACCTGGAAGGCAATGGCCACGGTGGTGCACTGTCGACAGCTGGCGAACGCGTAGGCCGCGTTGGTGTTCGTGACGCCGCTGCCGTCGGCCCACACCAGCGCGAACGCGATGTCGTACTGGGTGGACCCGTCCTTGGTGTTGACGGCCAGGGCTTGGTTTCCCCCGGGGCCGGGTGCGGTCGGACGGTTGAACGGGAAGACCCAGGTCGGTTGTTTGGTGGCCCCCGTCGCAGTGCCGCCTCCGGTGACCTTGGGGATGAGGACGAGCGCGAGCTGCGGGTGATCGCTGGTCGGTGGTTTGGAGGTGGATGCCCAGATCGAGGGTTGGGCCTGGACGATCTGACCGTCTTGCAGGGCGGGGCTTCGGCCCACGATGAAGCTGGCCGAGTCCAGGGCCTGGGTGACCGTGCCGCGCTCGAACGGCTGGATGGGCCGGTATCTGTTCTGGTCGGGCCACCAGGCGTAGGCGAGCCCGGCCACGATGGCGAGTGCGGTAACGCCGGCCACGGCACGACGGACGGGGCGACCCCGGGTCCGGCGCCAGGTCGTCGCGGTGACGCTGCGGACCAGTCGGGTGAGCACGAGCAGTGAGCCGAGGATGGGCAGGGCGACGGCCACGATGGCCAGGACGCGGACGGTTACGCCGACGGCGTCGCCGCCAGCCCAGTCCA
Source organism: Pedococcus sp. (assembly GCA_035999925.1). Taxonomy (GTDB): domain Bacteria; phylum Actinomycetota; class Actinomycetes; order Actinomycetales; family Dermatophilaceae; genus Pedococcus. The sequence goes on along the minus strand of DASYGI010000086.1, from coordinate 2,826 downwards.
TGCCGAGGGCGTTCGACTGTCGGACCAGGCTGGCCCATGCCGTTCCCAGCACCCGGGGCAAGGCCAGGACCATCATCACGAGGGTGAAGATCAGCAGTGGCACGATCAGGAGCACCCAGGCGGTGACGATGACCCGTGGACCACGCTTGAGGGCAGCCACCCGCGGATCTGCTGGTCGGCCGGGCCGCAGGCTGAGAAGGATGGCGCCCATGCGGGAGTAGAGGTCTGGCACTCCCGTGAGGTCGGCCAGGACGTGGTAGCCGTCGAAGCGGACCATCGGGGCCAGCTGTCGGACCATCTGCAGCAGCTGCGCCGCGAGGATGAGCAGGATGGCGTCCCAGCCCGTGGCTGCCCACACGGCGAACATGACCACGGCCGCGATGGCGTTGAAGTAGAGCCCGCCCAGGTCGACCCGCAGTCGGCCGCCACGGCTCAGGCGGTAGCTGTCGGTGACATCGGTGTAGAACGCCGGCCACACCAGGTACAGACCCGTGCCCATCGCCCCCGGCGTTGCTCCGCCATAACGGCACGCGGAGGCATGCCCGAACTCGTGGAATCCCGCCGAGAGGAGGGTGATCGCGAACACCACGACGAGCAGCCAGGGTTGGTCGAACGCCTGATGGGTGGCCGACGCCAGACCCTTCGCGAACAGCACCCAGCCCGAGATCGCAGCGAAGGCCAGCAGGATCACGACCACCAGCGCGGGCGTGAACAGCGCGGCGAACGGGGTGGTGATTCGTCGGGTGATCCGCGGGTCGGTGACCACCCAGCGAAACCGCAACGCCAGGAGGGGGTTTGACTTCTCCGCCACCGGCTCAGAGCCGTCGGCACCGCGTACCAGTCCGAGCGGACGGAGCTGGGACGCGGTCAGGGTCTGCACGTCGTCGGCCGCAAGCCGGCGACCGTACTCGGTGCTGACGACCTCGGCGATCTGAGCGAAGGTGCGCTGCCCGTCCATGGCTTTGAGGACCAGGTACAGCAGGGGCGTCAGCTGAACGGTCTGCCCGCCGCCCCGGCGCACCAGGGACGGCGGACTGCGATAGCCGGAGTCGGCGAGCTCGCCGAGGAGCTCGACTCCGTCTGCCGGGTGCGGCCGGTCGTCCCCCGCAGGGGTCGCGCTAGAGGAGGCGATGCCGGGACCGGACGGTGCGGCGTCCGGTCCCGGCACTACCTGCGGTGACGACGTGAGGCTCACGAACTGCCCAGCTACTGGTTGATCGTCGAGGTCTGGTCAGCAGTGGCTTGAGCCGTGCCGTCCAGGTGCTGGGTGATCGAGCCGCTCTGGTCGGCAACCGAGGCGGCCTGAGAGGCCACAGAGCCGACGTTGGCCGAGACTGACGCGTCGATGGGCGCGGCCACGTTGGCATTGGCGGCAACGGCTCCGTCGATCGGCGCCGCCAGCTTGGCGTCGGCAGCGGCGTTGACGTTGATGTTCAGCAGGTTGCCGCTGAGAGCCGAGGACGGCACAGGTGCCGGAGCGGTTCCAGGGGCGGGTGCCGGGGCCGGAGCAGGAGCGGTGCCGGGGGTGGTTTGCTGGATAGCGCTGTGCTGGGGGGCATGTGCGACCGCTGACCCGCTCAGGCTCTGGTCAATGTTGACGCCCTGGTGAGCGACGGCAGCGTCAGTTGAGCCCACCGACAGAACGTTGGCGCCGACTGCGCCCTCGATCGGTGCGGCCACGTTGGCGTTGGCAGCCACGCCCAGATCGATCGGGGCAGCCACATCCAGGGCGAGATTGAGATCAGCGTTCAGGTCCAGAAGCGACATGACTTCCTTGTCAGGCAACGCGGCGCCAGCTTCCGCGGCGAGCTCGTCCTTTGACACGGGGGGCAGATCTGTACCGCTCATCACGTACTCCATCCCGGCACCCTGGGGTGCCTTGTCCTCTGATTGACAACACGACTTTACCCGGACAAAGCAGACAAACGGCCTGGTCAGGCAACGAATACGCGCCCAAGGAGAGCTGGCCGTCACGGGCCTCGTAGTAGGGCGCAAGGCGCAACTACCCCAAAAACGGTCGAATACACGTCGCGGCGTCGACCCACGACGGAAAGGCTGGCTCTGCAGCGGCCGTGCGCGCCTGTCGAACCTGACCAGCCCTCGGCGCTCTGCGGCCGGGGGCTACTGATGACGTGTGGGCGTCACCGGGTGGCCCGCTTTGGCCGAGCGACCAAGCTCGGAACTCGGCTCGCTGTCTGCGCATCGGCGGCCAGTGCCTCGTTGACCTGTTCCAGAAACACTCCTGGACCGCGACCCCAAACCTGCTGGACACCTGGGCCAATCCGGCCAGCACCAACGCCGCACTGACGGTCACCCAAAACGTGTTCGACGGCACGACCACCACATTCACTATCACCGCAGGAACCGGCGTCGGCCCCCAGCTCACCGCCGCGATCGCAAACAGCGGCCAGGTGTCGATCTCGCTAACCGCCACCGGGATCCAGACCTTCACCATCACCAACGCCAGGTGATCCGAACACCGAGGCGTCACCTTGAATGCATGCGCATGCTCATGCTCTAGCCGGCGACCGCAGGAAGCTTCTCACTAGGAACAGTCCGGGTCGCGGAGGCTGAACGTGAACGCCACTCTTGACAAGGTCGTCGACCTGCCCGTCTACGCCACCAGCTCGGGTACCGGGGCCAACGCCAGCTACACGATCATCCTCAGGTGCGATACGCCGCATACACCCCGGTTGGGGAACTGGGGGAAAACTGCGGAGCCGGTCAGATCTACTGCTCCAACAACTCACTCGTGATCAAGCTGGTGAGTTAGCGCCCAAGTACCTGACTCAGACGATCAGCTGGCCACCGAGTACCGTCCCGGCG
>DASYGI010000085.1:0-9981 GCA_035999925.1 Pedococcus sp. | reverse complement strand
GGTCAGCAACGCCTTGTTCGACGTGCTGGGCTCGACCCTGGTGACCAGCCGCCTCCAGCGCGACCTGACCGACTCCTCGATGCAGCGCAACATCGGTGTCGCCTTCGGCCACTCGCTGCTGGCTATCGACAACGCCAGTCGCGGGCTGGCCGGGCTCGACGCGGTCCCGGCGGCCATGGCCGCGGATCTCGACGCCAACTGGGAGGTGCTCGGCGAGCCCATCCAGTCCGCGATGCGGGCGCTGGGCGCACAAGGGGTCGCGGGGATGGAGAACCCCTACGAGCGGCTCAAGGAGCTGACCCGCGGGCGCCGGATCACCGGGGATGACCTACGCGCTTTCGTCGCGGGTCTCGGGCTGCCTGACGACGTGGCGAAGCGGCTGGCCGCGATGACCCCGGCCACCTATGTGGGGGTGGCCCCTCAGCTCGTCGACTACCTCGACTAGTCGGGATGGTTGCCTTCGGGTGGGTCGTGCTGGCCCTGGTCTTCGTGGACGAGGTGCTGGCGGCCGTAGCGGCGGCGGTGTGGGGTGGGCACGTCCAGGGGGCCGCTCTCGCGGCCGGGATGGTCGTCGTCGTGGTGGCGCTGTGGTGGACCTTCGCCTCACCCAAGGCGCCGCTGGGCGGGCGGATCGTCCGACCGGTGACCAAGACGCTGGTCTTCGGGTTGGCGTCGCTGGGTCTGTGGTCCAGCGGCCATCACGGCTGGGCGCTGAGCTTCCTGGCCTTCTCGGTGGCCGTCAACGCGCTGGCGCAGCTGCGCGGCATCCAGGCGCTCGTGACCGAGCCGAACCAGGACTGACCCGCAGCGCCAGCGGCGGTGGCACGAAGGCTGGCGATGCCAGCGGTCAGATGGTGACCTTGCCGGCCGGGGTGTCGAAGGTGACCGCCAGCAGGCCAGGCGTGCCGTGCGGCGCGACGAATGTGAAGTCGATGACCGTGGAGACCCGCTCCGGGGGCAGGTCGAGCCATTCCCGGACGCGCTCGGGGTCGCCGGCGATCTGCAGCCCGTCGATGGTCACCTGGGTGTGGGCACCGACGGAGGGATGCACCGTCTGGTCTGCCCACTGGACGAAGAAGGGGAGCTGCGGGTCGGAGATCAGGCCGTTGACGCCGACCTGGCGCCACTTCAGCTCGACCCCGTCGGGGCGGTACCGGTTGCCGTCGACCGCCTCGCGGCCGATCCGCTGCTCCACGGTCGAGATGTCGTCGACAGCGATGACCCAGCCAAGCCAGCCCCCGCCGGCCTCGGAACGGGCCCGAACGGCCTGGCCGAAGGGCGCCTTGTCGGATGCGGGGTGGTCGAGAACCTCGACGACTTCGACGTAGCGGTCGTGGGCCAGGGGCAGGATCACGTTGCGCGTACCGAACCGGGGGTGGATCCCGCCGTCGACGGGTTCGACACCGATGCGCTGCGACAGGCGCTCCGCCGTGGCCCGCAGACCGTCCTGCTCCGCCGCGTACGACACGTGATCAACTCGCATACCCGACATCGTGGCACACGCCTGAGGGTGCCCTTGACACGGGTGGGTTCAGTGGCCCGAGCCTGATCTGCGGCGTTGTCGGACCGCCTCGTAGATGACGATGGCCGCTGACGTGGCGACGTTGAGAGAGTTCGCGCGACCCACCATCGGAATCCGCACCCGGTATGCCGCCTGCTCCAGGACCCGGTCCGTGAGGCCGTACTTCTCGGCACCCACGGCGATAGCCACGGGGCCGGTGTAGTCCACCTCGGTGTAGTCGAGGTCGGTGTCCGGCGTCGTGGCCACCAGCGCGATGCCCTGCGCGTCGAGCCAGCGCAGCACCTCCGAGGTGGGATCGCTGGCGACGGGGACGCTGAAGACCGTGCCCTTGCTGGCGCGCACCAGGTTGGGGTTGCCCCAGTCGGTGACCGGGTCGGCGGCGACGACGGCCTGCGCCCCGGCGGCGTCCGCGGTGCGCAGCACGGCCCCGAGGTTGCCTGGCTTCTCCACCGCCTCGCACAGCACCGTCAACGCCGACCGACCCACCTGCAGGTCGGCACAGCGGCGCGTCACTGCGGGCACGACGGCAAGGAACCCGTCCGGACCCTCACGGTAGGCCGCCTTCTCGAAGGCCGCGCGGGTCACCTGGACGGTCTCGACCCCTCGGCCACGAACGCGATCCACTACGGCCGTCTGGGTTGGGGCGTCGAGCATCAGCTCCGGGCAGTAGAAGAGCGCCTGGGGAAGGACACCAGCCTCGAGAGCCAGCGACAGCTCCTCGAACCCCTCGACGAGGGTGCGCCCCAGCTCTTCCCGGGTGCGGCGCCGGCGAAGCGCGGTCAGTGACTTCAGCCTCGGGTTGGCGGGCGAGGAGATCAGCAGGTCAGGCATGGCGGAGCCAGTCTGGCATCACAGGAGCGCGCGCAGGACCGGGACCAGACCGTCCTCGTCGACGTCGAGGGTCACCTCGTCGGCGATCGCCTTCACCGAGTCCGGCGCGTTGCCCATGGCCACACCGCGCGCCGCCCAGTGCAGCATCTCGATGTCGTTGCGCTGGTCGCCCACGGCCAGGGTGTACTGCGGGTCGATCTGTAGGCGTCGCCGCAGCAGCTCCAAGGCGGACCCCTTCGAGACACCCTCGGGATTGAGGTCCAGCCACGCGCTGAAGCCGACGGCGTAGCTCACGCCGTGCAGTCCGATCCGCTCGGTGAGGGCGAGGAAGTCCTCGGCCGTGCCGTTGGGCGCCCGGAAGGTCACGCGAGTCACCGGCTCGGCCACGAGCTCGTCCCAGGGAACCACGCGGAGCTCGCCCTGGAGCTCACCGTCAGGGAAAGGGGCGCTCAGCTTGAACCCGACCCCGAGCTCCTCGACCGCGACCACGGCGTCAGGCCACTCGGACCGGAGGAGTTCCAGCGCCGGACGGGGGTCGAAGGTGACCGCCTCCAGGATCTGGAACCCCTTGTGCTGCAACGGATCCAACCGCAAAGTGACGGCGCCGTTGGAGCACACGGCATACCCGTCGAAGATGCCCAGCTCGTCCAGCACAGTGGTCGTCGCCACGATGGAACGCCCGGTGGAGATGATGACGTGGTGGCCCGCGGCCACCACCTCCTGGACCGCCGCACGCACAGCCGGGGACAGCTCGCCGGCGTGGTTGATCGTGGTGCCGTCGAGGTCGAGGGCAACCAGGTGGGGGACGGTCATGCGCCTGAGCCTACGGAAGCCGCACGTGCTCCGGTCCGAGGTCCGCGATCCGAGGCGCGCCGAGCAGTGCCATGGTGCGCCGGATCTCGGCCGTCAGAATGTCGACCGCTCGTTGCACGCCCTGCTCGCCACCAGCCATGAGCCCGTAGAGGTAGGCCCGCCCCACGAGAACCCCGTTGGCGCCCAGCGCGATCGCCGCGACGATGTCCGCGCCCGACATCACGCCGGTGTCGACGAGAATCTCGCGGCCGGGCCCCAGCGCCTCGCGCACCTGCGGCAGGAGCCGCACCGGCACCGGCGCGCGGTCCAGCTGACGGCCACCGTGGTTGGACAGCACGATCGCGTCGGCGCCGGAGGCGAACACCGCCTGGGCGTCGGCGACGGTCTGGATGCCCTTGACCACCAGGGGGCCGTCCCACTGCGCGCGCACCCACTCCAGGTCGCGCATCGTCATCGTCGGATCGAACAGCGCGTTCATCATCTCGGCCACCGTGCCGTCCCAGTGGCTCAGCGAGGCGAACTCCAGCGGCGCCGTGGTGAGCAGGTTGAGCCACCAGGCGGGGTGCAGGGCAGCGTCGGCGACGGTCCTGGCAGTCAGAGCAGGAGGGATCGAGAACCCGTTGCGGGTGTCCCGCAACCGTGCCCCGGCCACGGGCACATCGACAGTGAGGACCAAGGCCTCGAACCCTGACGCCCGGGCCCGCCGAATCAGGTCCTCGGCGGCCGAGTGGTCCCGCCAGACATACAGCTGGAACCACTTGCGGGCCGCGGGTGCCGCGGCGGCGACGTCCTCGATCGACGTCGTCCCCAGCGTGGAGAGCCCATAGGGGATGCCGGTTCGCCCAGCCACGCGGACGACCGCCCGTTCCCCCTCGTGCTGCATCATCCGGGTGAAGCCGGTCGGCGCGAAGCCGAAAGGCAGCGCGGACGGCCGGCCGACCAGCGTGGTGGTGGTGTCGATCGCGGACACGTCCCGTAGCACCGACGGGCGGAACTCCAGGCCCGCGAAGGTCGCCCTCGCCCGGCGCAGGCTGACCTCCTGCTCGGCCGCACCGTCGGTGTAGTCGAACACCGACCGGGGAGTCCGGCGTCGTGCCACCTCGCGCAGGTCCGCGATCGTCAGGGCTGAGTCGAGCCGGCGGCGTCGGGCATCGAGCTCGACGGGTTTGGGGCGCAGCAGCGGCTTGAGCTCAGACCATCTCGGCACCCGACGCTCGCTCACCCCACCCAACCTACGACGGCTAGACGGGCTTGAGGACCTCAAGCCCGAGGAACGGCTGCAGCGCGGCGGGCACCACGACCGAGCCATCGGCCTGCTGGTGGTTCTCCAGGATCGCGACCAGCCAGCGGGTCGTGGCCAGCGTGCCGTTAAGGGTCGCCACCGCCCTGGTGCCCGAGCCTTGCGGGTCCCGTTCGCGGGTGTTCAACCGACGCGCCTGGTAGGTGGTGCAGTTCGACGTCGACGTGAGCTCGCGGTACCGCCCCTGGGTGGGCACCCACGCCTCGCAGTCGAACTTGCGGGCCGTCGGGCCGCCGAGGTCGCCGGCGGCGGTGTCGATCACCCGGTAGGGGACGTCGATCTTGGCGAGCATCTCCTTCTCCCAGGCCAGCAGCCGCTGGTGCTCGGCGGCGGCGTCCTCGACCCGGCAGTAGGTGAACATCTCGACCTTGTGGAACTGGTGCACGCGGATGATCCCCCGGGTGTCCTTGCCGTGAGACCCAGCCTCGCGGCGGTAGCAGGCCGACCACCCGGCATACCGCTTCGGGCCGGCAGACAGGTCGAGGATCTCGTCGGCGTGGTAGCCCGCGAGGGCGACCTCGGAGGTGCCGGTGAGGTACAGGTCGTCGGCGTCGAGCCGGTAGACCTCGTCGGCATGCTTGTCGATGAACCCTGCTCCGGCCATCACGTCGGCCTTGACCAGCGTGGGGGTGATCATCGGCGTGAAGCCGTGCTCGACGGCCTGGGCGATGCCGAGGTTCAACAGGGCGAGCTCCAGGCGGGCCCCGACACCGGTCAGGAAGTAGAACCGCGACCCAGCGACCTTCGCGCCACGTTCCATGTCGATCGCGCCGAGTGCCTCCCCCAGCGCCAGGTGGTCGCGCGCCTCGAAGTCGAACTGCGGAATCGTGCCCACCGTCTCCAGGACGGTGTAGTCGTCCTCACCACCGACGGGGACCCCCTCCTCGACGATGTTGCCGATCTGGCGGATCAGGGCAGCGAGCTGGGTTTCGGCCGCCTCGGCGTCGGTCTGCAGCTGCTTGACCCGAGCGGCCAGATCCTTGCTGTGGGCCAGCAGCGCCTGCTTGTCCTCGCCCTGGGCCTGGGCGACCTGCTTGCCCATGGACTTCTGCTGGGCCCTGAGCTGCTCGAACTCCGTGAGCGAGGACCGGCGGGTCTGCTCGGCAGTCAGGATCGCGTCGACGATCCCCTCGTCCTCACCGCGGGCGCGCTGGCTGGCGCGGACGCGGTCGGGGTCCTCGCGCAGGAGCTTGATGTCGATCACCGGGCAAGCCTAGCGACGGGTACGTGGGCCTACTTCACGCCCAGACGTCAGCCCCGGGCCCTGGCCCGGGGCTGACGTCAGGCTCGGCTCAGGCCCGCACGTCGAAGAGATGGTGGGCCAGGTCGTGCAGGAAGTACTGCCCGAGAGTCAGGACGGTGAATGCCGTCCCGTTGCTTCGGCGCCCGCGTCGCCCCCACTGTTCCTCGCCGACCGTCCCGAACGCGGTCGAGGTGCGCGCCGCCGCTACCCGCAGCTCGGCACCGACGGTCGCCGGATCCTGGGTGCCGTACTGCTCCGCCAGGGCGGTCTCGTCCTGGTTCCAGTTCGCGAACTGCGGGTCGTCCTGCTCGAGCATCAGCCGGACGCGGTCCTCGAACACGCGGCATACGTCTCGCACGTGGCAGGCGTACTCCAGCGGTGACCACACCGCCGGCTCGGGCCGCTCCCGCACATCGGCGCGGGCGAGCACGAGGTCCCAGGGGGCGGTCAGCGTCAACGCACGCGTCGCGACCTCGGGGCCGGGCACCGCGGATGCCTCGAAACCGCACTCCGGACAGGCTCGCTCGAGGGTCCAGGTCCAGTCCTTGGTGTCCGGAACCACCGAGTCAACCACCGAGTCGCCCGCGCCATCGCTGAAGTCACCCATGCGGCCTACCGTATGCCGCGTGCCGGACGCGCCGGGGACGTGCCGTTGGGTGAGGTAGCGTCCGTCCCGTGCTCCACGACCATGCAGCCTGGTTCGCCATCGGCGCCGGCGCTCTCGTCCTGATCGTGGTTCTCGGCATCGCGGGCTGGGCCGCACAACCGTCGCGTCGCACCGGAGGTGCCCCCCTGGGCCTGCGGTGGGGCCGCCGGCCGCACCGCAACGAGTTCCGACCAGAGGGCGCAGCCATGGACGAGAAGCCCCGCCGACGCGCGGCCGTCATCATCAACCCCACCAAGTTCGACGACGTCGCCGCCGTGCGGCGACGGGTGACGGCCAGGTGCGCCGAGCTCGGCTGGGAAGAGCCACTGTTCCTCCTCACGACGGAGCAGGACCCGGGCACGGGACAGGCCGAGGAGGCCGTCAGCGCGGGCGTCGCGATCGTCTGCCCCCTCGGCGGCGACGGCACCGTGCGCGCGGTGGCCGCTGGGCTCGTCGGCACGGACACTCCCATGGGACTGCTGCCGGGGGGCACCGGCAACCTGCTGGCCCGCAACCTCGAGCTGCCGGTCGATGACCTCAATGACGCCCTGCGAGTGGCCTTGACCGGGCAGAACAAGCGGATCGACGTCGGCGAGCTGACCGTCGACGTGTCGGGCGAGAACGACAACCCGGAGAAGCACATCTTCCTCGTCATGGCCGGTCTGGGCTTCGACGCGGCGATGATGGCCGGGGCGCCAGAGGGGCTCAAGGCCAAGGTCGGACCGGCCGCCTATGTGGTCTCCGGCGCCCGGAACCTGCGCGGCCCGCAGTTCAAGGTTCAGGTCGAAGTCGATGACCACGAGGCCTTCACCCGACGGACCCGAACCGTCGTGATCGGGAACTGCGGCAAGCTGCTCGGCGGCTTCGTCCTCATGCCGGAGGCCGTGCTCGACGACGGCCTCCTGGACTCGGTCATCCTGTCGCCCGCCGGAGTGGTCGGCTGGGCCGCCATTGCCGCTCGCCTGGTATCGCGTCGGCGCAAGGGCCACTCGCGGGTGGAGCACCACACCAGCAAGGAGATCCGGGTCCGCCTCGAGCGCCCCCAGGAGATCCAGCTGGACGGGGACCCGATCGGCAAGGCCCGAGCCATCTCGGCGACCGTGCTGCCGCGGGCCCTGGTCGTCCGGGTGGGGTCAGCCGGCTGATGGTGTGGATGCCGAGCCCCGCCCAGACCAAGCGCTTGGTCCGGGGCATCGTGGCGATGGTGGTCTTCCTCGTGCCGGTCCTGCTGCTGGCGTTCGCGGCCCGCGAGCGCTTCGGGCCGCTGGCTCGGGCCGACCAGGACCTCGTCCGGGCCGCCACGGATGCCACCCGGTCGGCCGGAGCCGGGAACGCCTTCATCGTGCTGCAGGACATCAGCCAACCGGTCTGGGTCTACATCGCGGCCAGCCTCGTCGCCGCCTGGGTCTTCTGGTTCAAGGGACTGCGCAGCCGGGCCGTCTGGGCGTTCGTGACCATGATGGTCTCCTGGAACCTCGGCCTGGACGCCAAGCTCATCGTCCAGCGGGCGCGGCCCGTGATCGCCCAGCCGATCACCCACGCTCCGGGCTACTCGTTCCCCTCCGGCCACGCCTTCAACATCACCGTCATCGCCAGCGTCATGGTGCTCCTGCTGTGGCCGTTGATGTCGCCGCTCACCCGACGCGTCGCCATCGTGATCGCCGTCCTCGTCGCGCTGGCTGTCGGACTGGACCGGGTCTTCCTCGGCGTGCACTTCCCCTCGGACGTGCTCGCTGGGTGGATTCTCGGTCTTGGCATTACGTTCTCCTCATGGCTCGGATTCATCGGCAGGACGGCACCGCCCTCATCACCCGGGCCATCGCGCCCGGCGTAGTCCTCTGGGGGGTGATCGTCGGGATCGGCCTGCTCCTCAAGGGACCACTCATCTCGGTCTCTCGAGACGAGGAGTCCATCAGCCGGGACCTCGCGAACCACCGCACGACTATGTGGAACAACATCACCGCCGTGTGGTCGCATCTGGGCAACACGGAGATCATCATCGGCGTCTGCCTGGTGGTGGCCGCTCTGTTGCTCTGGCGAACCCGCGACTGGCGGTTGGCGGCGACCCCGGTGATCGCCATCGCCCTGCAGGCGACCATCTTCGTCATCGCGACCCACATGATCGGACGCGCCCGACCCAACGTGCCCAAGCTCGACCCGGCACCGCCGACCTCGAGCTTCCCCAGCGGGCACGTCGGCGCATCGTTCGCGCTCTACCTTTCGTTCGCCTTGCTGGCCATGGCGATCCACCGCACCTGGCTGCGCTGGTCGGTCACGGTCCTGTGCATGCTCGTCCCGTTCTGCGTGTCCTACGCGCGGCTGTACCGCGGTATGCACCACGTCACGGACGTCGGTGTCGGGCTAGCCAACGGTGTCGTCTGTGCGTTGCTCGCCTATGGCTGGTACCGGCATCGGACCGCGGCAATCGCTGGCACGGCCCCGCAGCCGGTGCGATGATCGAAAGCGTGTCGGATCAGGCCGGGCGAAGCGCCCAGACGATCAGCTATCCCGCTGTGGTTCGGGCCAGCTCCCGGTCGCCGATCGAGGCGGCGGACCCGCACGTGGTCGTGCTGTTCGGGGCGACAGGAGACCTGGCCAGGCGAAAGCTGCTGCCAGGTCTCGCGCATCTGGACGTGTCCGAGCTCGCCCCTGACCTGCGCCTGGTCGCCACCTCCCTGGACGATCTGGACGACGACGGATTCCGCGCCTTCGCCCGAGCGGCGTTCGACGAGTTCGCGCACCGACCCCTGAGCCAGGAGCAGTGGGACCGGTTCGCGGCGACCCTGACCTACGTCCCTCAGTCGGCCGGGCCCGAGGCCCTTGCCAAGGCAGTCGCGAAAGCGGAGACCGAGCTCGGGCCCGACGTGCGTCGGCTGCACTATCTCTCCGTGCCCCCCAAAGCAGCGGTCAGCGTCATCACGATGCTGCGTGAGGCCGGGCTGGTCGAGCGGTCTCGAGTGGTCATGGAGAAGCCCTTCGGGACTGACCTGGAGAGCGCCATCGCCCTCAACGACCGGGTGCACGAGACCTTCGACGAGAGTCAGGTCTTCCGGATCGACCACTTCCTGGGCAAGGAGGCGGCCCAGAACATCCTCGCCTTCCGGTTCGCGAACGGGCTCTTCGAGCCGATCTGGAACCGCAACTTCATCGACCACGTGCAGATCGACATCCCCGAGACCCTGGGGCTGGACCAGCGCGCCAACTTCTACGAGTCCACCGGAGCCTTCAAGGACATGATCGTCACCCACCTGTTCCAGGTGATGGCGTTCGTCGCGATGGAGCCGCCGACCGCGCTGGAGCCGCGGGCCATCAGCGAGGAGAAGAACAAGGTCTTCCGCTCGCTGCTGCCCATCGAGCCGGGCCACGTGGTGCGCGGGCAGTTCTCGGGCTACACCTCGTTGGACGGGGTGGCGCCTGACAGCGACACCGAGACGTTCATCGCGCTCCGCGTGGGTCTGGACAACTGGCGCTGGGCCGGAGTGCCGTTCTACCTGCGCACCGGGAAGCGGATGGCGGAGGGAGCGCGCATCATCTCCATCGCCTTCAAGGAGGCGCCCCGGACGATGTTCCCGACCAACTCAGGGGTCGGGTCGGCCGGTCCGGACCACCTGACCTTCGACCTGGCC
>DASYGI010000084.1:0-8355 GCA_035999925.1 Pedococcus sp. | reverse complement strand
GCCTGTGCCTGCGCCGGCGGAGGCGCCGACCGAGGCGACCACGCGGCGGAAGACTTTGACGCTGGGGCCAAGTCCTTGTTGAGGCGAGTTGCCTGCACAGGCGGCCGCGGCAGCGAGGCAGAAGCTGTCGGCGCTGGCGCTCCCTGGGACCGAGGATGGGCAGTTCGTGACGGACGTGTACTCGTAGCGGCGCGGATCGCCCACTCCCCCAACGCCTTTCCCCATCGCCAGGTTCGTCAACGCAGACGAGTCGAGCACCACTGAGAGCTTCGTCCCGTCCGCTAGCGTTCCTCCCGCGACATCCGCTCGGGCCGCGTTGGGAATCGTCCAGAGTCCCAGTAGAAGGGCCGCGACTAGCCTGCGATTCCGTAGACGCGCCATGCGCCGGCCCTCCATCTCAGGAGAACAGTCCGCGTGACGGACTTGCGCTCATCGCTCGACACCACGTGTCCCCCGCTGTCGATGACGGAAACCGCATGCTGCTCCATCATGAGCCTTACTAGCTGCTGCCCGGCCGGAGCGCCCCCGAACGCCGCAACGGTAGTGACGGAGACCGGATTCGCGGCATACCGCCGATTCATCGCGACCAGCTCTCGAGCAGTTCCTACCAGACTGGCGCATGAGAGGCATGCAGGATCACTAAGCGCCTCGAGCTCGCCCCTGGCGGGGACCGTCCACGCGACGTTGAGCTGGTCGATATAGAAGCGGACGAACGCCTCCGCGCCAGCCTCAGAGTGCTGACGCGCGGCGACCGGCACGTCGACGAGCACCGAGCTCGGCGTCGGCGAAGCCGAACTCGTCACCGGTCGGGCGGGAAGGGTCGAGGTTCTCGCCGATGCGGTCGCCCCCCTACTAGGTGGTGACTCCGCTTGTCCTGCGGCGCCCGGACTGGCGCATCCGCTCCCCAGACCGACTGCCAGTGCCATCGGCAATGTCATCATTTGACGCATCGAGAAGTCCCCCAACTTCGTTAGCTGCCACTAGGCCTCGTTTGCTAGCGATAAGTGTACGACGAATGCGCTCGGGACCTGGCTAGCAGCCAACACCCACCCCTGCTCGGAGGACTCCCGTATCGCCCGGAAATCTGGACCGGGCATTGTAGCCATCGATCACCGGATGGTCTGAAATATGGGGAAACCTAGAGGAAACGTAGACCGAAGGATCACCATATCCTCTAGCGAACGGTCGCATCGGGCCCAGAACCACGCATCCCGGCGCAAACCCAACGCCATTCTTGGAACAGGCGAATGGAGGTAGACCTCATGGTTCCCGAGGTGATCCAGCTGACAAAGGTCGGCGTATGTGGGTGTGGCCAGCAGGTGGCTCCGGGCGAGCGCGCCGGCTACTCCCCAGCGCTGGACCAGGTCGTCTGCCTGTCCTGCCTGAAGGCGCTTCAAGGCGAACCCCGACGACGGTTCCGGGTCCCGCGGGAGACCTTCGAAGTTTCCGCACCGACTGTGGCAGAACCAACGGCCGAGGCGACCGCCCCCAACCTTCCCCCGCTGGCTGCGCGCCTCTTCGAGCCCCCCGCACCCACCACGGCAGCCGACTCGGCTGCCGTGCCCACCGTGCCTACCGACGTCCCGGGAGCACCGGCGGCGACACGGGCCTCGCGACAGGGGCAGACCGGGCAGCCTCACAACCCGATCTGGGACTCGCTGCTGCGCGCCGCACAGGTCGTGAGCCGGAACCGTCCACCGGGACAGCGGACCCATGGTCCCATCGACCCGATGCTCGACGCGGCCTCGGACGTGCTCGTCCTGCACCACCGCCCTCTGCCGGGACGCAGGGCCACTATCGCCCACCTGGTGGTCGGCCCCGCCGGTGTCTACGTCGTGGAGGTTCAGGACGGTGCCCCGCTGTCGGTGGCCGTGCGCCGGGCCGCGAAGCATGAACCAGGGTCCTCTCAGGACGATGATCTGCTGGTCGGCGGACACCCCCACAACCACCTGCTGACCGCATTCGACGCGCGAGTGGAGTTCGTCAAGCAGACCCTGTCCGACCACGGGCTGGAGGAGGTGCCGGTGGTGCGCGTCCTGTGCTTCCTGCGCGGCATGCCGGCCCTGGTGGACCGTCGCCTGAAGGCGCGGGAGACACACATCGTCGCGCCCAAGGGACTTGGTCGGCTCGTGGCGACCCCTGGCGACCTGGGGGCCGAAGACCGGCTCACGCTCTTCGGCCTGTTCGAGGCGACGCTTCCGAGCCTCGAAAGCGTCGAGAGCTCCTAGCCACGCGCCCGGTGCGGCCGGTGGACCTAGTCCGCTCGCACACTCTCGAGTCGGCCGAACGGCCCCCGAGGCACCCAGGGATGGGGTCGAGTCCGCTCGACGGCCATACCGTCACAGTGTGTCCACTCACTCGTCGTTGGTTCATCTGCCTGAGCTCGTCATCGCCGAAGCGTCCAGTCCGTGCGGATGCGGCGACACCATCGACCGAGGCGAGCGCGTGGGCGAAGCCGACGAACATGGCAGGTTGCGGTGCCTGCGGTGCATGGCTGCCTTGCAGTCGCGCGGACACACCCCAGCGAGCGGCGACAGCGCCCGCGTCGCTGAGCAGGCCGACCTCCTCCTGAACCGGATGGCCGCCGCCCGAGCGCTCGGCACGCTGGTGCACCAGCTCCGCCCGCTGAGCCTCTCGGACCTTGCTGGCTGAGCTGGCGAGCGCCCCGATAACCCCGGGGCTCTAGGCGTGCGAGACCGGCTTGAGGGGTGCGCCACTGGCGAGGATCGCCGACGTCAGTGCCTTGGCGGCTTCCGGCGGCGCCTGACGGTTGGTAAGCAGCACAAGGTCTAGGTGGGGCAGCTTCGGGAGGCCGCTCGAGGCGGGCAGCTCCAAGAGATCTGGCGGCATGAGGCTGCGGGCCATGACCGCGATCCCCAGGCCTGCCCGGACAGCGGCCAGGACACCGTTGACGCCACGCACCGTGCACGTGATGCGACTGCGCCGCCCCACCCCTTCCAGCGCCTGGACACTGATCGACCGACTCAGACTGGGCGCCTGGTAGACCACGAGCGGCACCGGCTGGTCGAGCTCGAGACGGACGGTGTCGACGGCCACCCACACCAGCTGGTCTCGACGCACCAGCTGTCCGCGGGCCATGGTCGGGGTGTTGGCGCCGCGCTTGACGAAGGCCACGTCGAGGTGGCCCGACTCGATCCTGCGCAGGAGGCTCTCGTTCTGCA
Source organism: Pedococcus sp. (assembly GCA_035999925.1). Classification (GTDB taxonomy): domain Bacteria; phylum Actinomycetota; class Actinomycetes; order Actinomycetales; family Dermatophilaceae; genus Pedococcus. The sequence continues at coordinate 5,173 of DASYGI010000084.1, read as the reverse complement.
GGACGGCCAGCTCGAGATCGATGCGCGGATAGAGCTGCCTGAAGTCGCGCAGGATGCGTGGCAGCGGTGTCAGGGCCAGGTCATCGGTGACGCCGAACCGCAGCCGGCCCGACAGATGTGACCCGGTGAAGTAGCCGACGGCCCGCTCCTGTGCAGCCAGGATGTCCCGCGCGAAGCCAGCCATGGCCTCGCCGTCGGAAGTGAGCGCGACACTTCGCGTGTCGCGGACGAACAGTGGCCGCCCGACCGCCTCCTCCAACCGTCGCACGTGCTGGCTGACGGTGGGTTGGCGGATGCCCAGGGACTCTGCCGCCCTGGTGAAGCTCAACGACTGGGATACCGCCAGAAAGGTCTTCAAGAGCTCGGGCTCGTAAACCATCAACCCACCGTCCGACATCGGTTGGAAGTCCCTTCCAGATCCATTGCGATACGCAATGGCACTTATAGGACTCATTTCGTCCCAGAATAGTGCCGGGAGATGCCCTCGAAGGCCAGACTTGACCTTGCACGCCTTCGCCTCCAACACATACGAAACCCAGTCCCAGGACGACCATGCGCCTCTTGACCCCCACCACAGTCCGACGCTCGACTCTCGCCGTCACCCGACCCGCGCCTGTCACCCCAACCCCGACCCCAGCCGCTGGCGCTGCAGCCGCTGCCGCTGCCGCTGCCGGCGCGACAACCGGATCCCGCACCTCTGCGTTGACGCGCACCTTCCCCGCGCTGTCCAACCGCAACCTGCGGCTACTGCTGAGTGGCCTCCTCCTGTCCGGCACCGGCGGATGGATCCAGCGGATCGCCCAGGACTGGCTAGTCCTCACGTTGACCAATAGCCCGGTCGCCGTGGGCGCCGTGACGGCATGCCAGTTCCTCCCCACGCTGGTATTCGGCCTGCATGGCGGACTGCTGGCCGACCGGTTCCCCAAGCACAGGATCCTGTTGACCACCCAGGCTTGCATGGCGGTCACCGCCGCAACCCTGGCCGCGCTCTCACTCTCAGGTCACCTGGTGGTGTGGCAGGTCTTCGCGGTGGCACTGGTCCTCGGCATCGCGACGGCAGTGGACAACCCGGTTCGCCAGTCGTTCGTGTCCGAGGTGGTCGAGACCGACCAGCTCGCGAGCGCCATCAGCATGGTGTCCTGCACCTTCCAGATCGGCGCCATGGTGGGCCCGGTCATCGGCGGGGTTCTCATGGGGACGGTCGGCGCGGGCTATGCCTTCCTCATCAATGCCTGCACCTTCCTCGCCCCGATCATCGCGCTGCTGCTGATGCGGCCTCAGGCCCACGCCCGGGAGGGCCGGCCCGGGCCGGCACGCACTCAGGACGAGCCCGCCAGCGGCTCCCCCGGCATACGCGAAGGACTGTCCTATGCGTTGCACACCCCCGCGGTGCTGTGGCCTGTGGTCATGGTCGGGGCCTTCGGCTTCTTCACCATCAGCCTGCCGGTCACGCTGGCCGCCTTTGCCAAGAACGAGTTCCACTCCGGCGCCACCGGACTCGGCATCCTCAATGGTGTCGTGGCCGTGGGCGCCCTGGCCGGAGCCATGAGCACCGGACGGCGTACCCGTCCGCCGCGGCTGCGGACCGTCGGGTTGGCAGCGGCCGGGCTCGCAACCGCCTTGCTGGTGGCCGCCTCGGCCCCTGACCAGCTCGTGTTCACCATCCTGCTGCTCGGCGTCGGGGCGGCCAACCTGGCCTTTCTCACCTCGGCCCAGTCCCTCGTCCAGCTGGCGGCCGCTCCCCACCTCCGCGGACGCATCGTCGGCCTCTACATGCTGGTCTTCATCGGCAGCGGGGCGCTGGGTGGTCCAGTCGTCGGTCTGTTGGCCGAGCACTACGGGGCGCGGATCGGGCTGTTCGTCTCCGGAGCATTGCCCGCCGTGGCCACGATGCTCGTCTGCCGTCACCTGGCGCGGGCCGCTGCCCTGCGCGTGGGGTTCACCGCGTTCTCGGTCCGGGTGGTTCGTCCCTCCCTGGTCCCCCGCGGCTGAGGGTCAGACAAACGGTCACAATTGGGCCCAACCTGAGGCATCGGGGGTGCTGGAGTCGGTATAACTACTCTCGCGCGACGCTGTCCGGCGTCGCGGCTGGTCCCGCCGCGCATCCCCACCCAAGCGACGTCTGGCGGACTCTCGAGGGGGTTTCATGCGTCTGGTTCGCCGTCGCTCCGTGGTGTCTGGCGCCGTGGTCGTGGGTCTGCTGGTACCGATGGCATCGGTGGCATCGGTGGCTACTGCCGTGGGCAGAACAGCGACGGTGGGCACCAGCTCGACGCCATCGGGCCGCGACGATGTGCTGCACCGCATCGCGGTCAACCATGACTCCGGCAAGGTCGTCCTCTCGGTCAAGGTGCGCGGGGGTGCTGGAGCTGCTGCGTCGCTGACCGCGGTCGTTCGCGCCGTCGCCTCGCAGGGCGGCCTGCAGCGACGGTTGCTCCGCCAGGTCAGCACCGTCTCCGTCGAGGTGCCCCAGGCCGTGGCAGCTCGCGTGGCGGCGACCCTTCGACAGCGGGCGGACGTAGCCCGGGTCGACCCGGTGGTCCTCAAGAAGCTCAGCTACATCCCCAACGACCAGCTGTACCCCGCGACCGCGCCCTACCTGAATGCCGTGGCAGCTCCGAGCGCCTGGGATGTCCACCGCGGGGACCCGGCCGTCAAGATCGCCGTAGTGGACAGTGGCGTGGACGTGTCACACCCCGATCTCGCGGGACGCGTGACCGCCACCTACAACGCGGTGACCCATGGCACGGACGTCACCGACACCCTCGGGCACGGAACGTTCGTCGCGGGGGTCGCCGCCGCGACGTCGGACAACGCGATCGGGATCGCGGGCGCGTCCATGGGGGCCAGCGTGATGGCGGTCAAGGTCGCCGACGCCTCGGACCAGATCTGGACGGACAACGAGGCTGCCGGAATCATCTGGGCGACCGACAACGGCGCCAAGGTGATCAACCTCAGTCTGGGCAGTGACACCCCGAGCCAGGTGGAGAGCGACGCCGTCGCGTATGCCGTGGGCAAGGGAGTCCTCGTCGTCGCCGCCGCGGGCAACGAGGCGGTCACGTCGATGAGCTACCCGGCGGCATACCCCAACGTCGTCGCAGTGGGCGCCACCGACGCCGCAGGACACCGCGCAAGCTTCTCCCAGCACGGCGCCTGGGTCACCGTCGGCGCACCGGGCACCGGTATCACTGGCACCGCCCCCACCGCCGGAAGTACCTTCTTCAAGGCCAGCTACGACGTCGGCGACGGCACCTCGTTCTCCAGCCCCATCGTTGCCGCCGAGGCGGCACTGCTCTGGTCGATGCGACCGAGCGTCAGCGCAGCCGATGTCCGGGCGGCCATGGTCCGTTCGGCCCACGGGTATGCCGGTCAGGACCTCGGCGCGGGGCAGGTCGACTTCCGTGCCGCCGAGGACGCGCTGCGTCCGGACACGGCACCGACGTTGACCGCTCCGGCCGCCGCCAGCTCGGTAGCCGGCGTGGTTCAGGTGTCGGCGACCTCCTCCGCCGCCAAGGTCAGGTTCTCCCTTGACGGTGTGCCGCTGACCGGGACAGTCCCGGTCGTGGGCGGGATCGCCAACACCACCTGGTCGACCTGGGGCCTTCCGGATGGTGCTCACACCCTCACGGCGGTCGACTGCAGCGTCGACGACCTGTGTAACACCGCGATCTCCCAGGCCGCGGTGACGCTGGCCAACGGGGCCCCGACGATCACGTCGCCGACCCCCTCGCAGCTCTTATCCGGGAGCGCGACCTTCACGGCCACCGCTCCGGGTGGCGCCGTCGCCTTCGTGGTGGACGGAGTCCGGCGTGGGCTGGTCACGGCGGCTCCGTACGCCCTCACCCTCCCTATCAGCGCGTTGAGCGACGGCACCCATTCGGTGACCGCAGTCAGCTGTTCGCTCGCGGGCGTGTGCAACGGAGGGTCGTCCACCGCGGTGAGCTTCCAGACCCTGTCACTGCACCCCACGATCCTCGCTCGCAGTCCCGCCACCTTCAGCCCCAATGCCGATGGGCGGTATGACACCACCACCGTGACCTACTCACTCCCCGACACGGAGACGGTGCGGGTGCTGGTCCACAACGCCGCCGGAGCGGTGGTGCTCGGGCCAGTCAACCTGGGCACTCTCGGCGCGGGCACGCACACTGTGGTGTGGAACGGCATGACCTACAACGGCCTGCGAGCGGCCTCGGGCAGCTACTCGATCGAGCTCGCCACCAGCCGGGTCACGACGACCGGGACCATCAGAGGGTCCGTCCTCGTCAACGCTGTGGTGGACCTCGTGCCGGCGTCGGTGTCCAGGGTCAGTGGCAGCGGTGGCTGGTTCTACCCCTATCCCGACGGGTACATCGACCACTACACCCCAGGGTTCGTCCTGAGCGAGCCGGCCACCGTCACGATGACGATTCGCAGCAGCACTGGCGCCATCGTGCGCACCCTCACGGCGAGCCGGCCTGCGGGCAGCACCTCTATGACGTGGGATGGTCGGAACGCCGCCGGCACGTTGCTCGGCGCGGGAACGTACTACTGGACGCTCCTCTTGCAGGACGTGGCGGGTAACCGCAGCATCACGGGCCGGTATGCCGCGGTGCTCAACCGCCGTTACCTGGTGAGCAAGACCGCCGTGTTCACCCGTACCGGTGCCCAGTTCGTCAGCGCCGGTGGTACGGACCCGACCTGCGCCACCGCGAGTGCCGCATCCTCCGACTTCCGGCCCAACGGCGTCTGGATGAACAACATGTGTAGCCAGGCCTTTGACGGGTTCCAGATTGCCGGAGCCACCTACCACTTCGCCGTCCCGAGCGCGATCAACTACACGTCTATGCGCATCGACGCGTACGGCCGCTCGCTGAGTGCGTCGAAGCTGGGAGCCGGGTTCTCCGTCTGGGGCACGCACAACACCACCTTCGCCCCCGAGGTGGCCACCAGCGCCACCACGGCTTGGCGCACGATCGGGTGGGTGAACGCCGCAGGCTTAGTCAGCTCGACACATGTCGTCGAAGGCACCGTCTACGTGCCGAACCCCTACCGCGACAACGACTTCGACCTCGGTTCAGTCCGGCTCGTCGTGGTGTACAAGGTGCTGAGCTAAGCGGCATACCTCGGGGTCCTGGCCGGGCTGGCCACCTTGCGGCACACGGCTGCTCCACTGGACTTCATCTGTGGTTCACGC
>DASYGI010000083.1:0-9037 GCA_035999925.1 Pedococcus sp. | reverse complement strand
CGACGACATCAAGAGCCAGGTCGGTGCCACCATCACCCACCGCGTGATGGCCAAGCTGTTCGAGGACCGCGGCGTGGTGCTCGACCGCACCTACCAGCTCAACGTCGGCGGCAACATGGACTTCAAGAACATGCTCGAGCGCGACCGTCTGGAGTCCAAGAAGATCTCCAAGACCCAGGCCGTCACCTCCAACCTGGGCCACGACCTCGGCGAGCGGAACGTCCACATCGGCCCGTCGGACTACGTCCAGTGGCTGGATGACCGCAAGTGGGCCTACGTGCGCCTCGAGGGTCGCGCCTTCGGCGACGTCCCGCTCAACCTGGAGTACAAGCTCGAGGTCTGGGACTCGCCCAACTCGGCCGGCATCATCATCGACGCCATCCGTGCCGCGAAGATCGCCAAGGACCGCGGCATCGGCGGCGCGCTCATCAGCGCCTCGTCCTACCTGATGAAGTCCCCGCCGGTCCAGCGCGAGGACACCGAGGGCCGCGCCAAGCTCGAGGCCTTCATCGCGGGTACCGAAGAGCGCTAAAGCCACTGACGGAAGGGCCCCCACCTCGGGTGGGGGCCCTTTCGTATGCCGTGAGCTCTCCGTGCACCCCTCTGTCAGGACTGGACGGACTCGGGCTGGTCGGCCCACCACTCGCGCAGCGCAGTCTCCACAGCCTCGCGACCGATGAGGCCCTGGTCGAGCCGCACCTCGAGCAGGTAGGCGTAGGCGCGGCCCAACACCGGGCCGGGCCGGATCCCGAGCACCGCCGCGATCTCGTTGCCGTTGAGCTCGGGCCGGATCTTGGCGAGCTCCTCCTGCTCCAGCAGCGTGGCGATCCGCTCCTCGAGCTCGTCGTAGGTCCGTGACAAACGGGCCGCCTTGCGGGCATTCCGGGTGGTCGAGTCCGAGCGGGTGAGCCGGTGCAGGCGCGGCAACAGGGGTCCGGCGTCGGTGATGTAGCGCCGCACCGCCGAGTCGGTCCACTGCCCCTCGCCATAGCCGTGGAACCGCAGGTGCAGCTCGACCAGCCGGGCGACCGCCTTGACCGTCTCCTTGTCGTACCGCAGCGCCTTGAGCCGACGCGTGACGAGCTTGGCGCCGACCACCTCGTGGTGGTGGAAGGACACCCCTCCACCCGGCTCAAACCGGCGGGTCGCGGGCTTGCCGATGTCGTGCAGCAGGGCTGCGAGGCGCAGGATGAGGTCGGGACCTGGGACCGACTCCGGCGGCCCGTCCGGAGCGCCCTCCAGCGCGATGGCCTGGTCCAGGACCGTCAGCGAGTGCTCGTAGACGTCCTTGTGCCGGTGGTGCTCGTCGACCTCCAGGCGAAGGGCCGGCAGCTCCGGCAGCACCTGGTCGGCCAGGCCTGAGTCGACCAGCAGCCGCAGCCCCGCCCTGGGCCGCGGCGCCAGCAGCAGCTTGGTCAGCTCGTCGTGCACCCGCTCGGCCGACACGATCTCGATCGACGGCGCCATGTCGCGCATCGCCGTCGCCACCGGCGTCGCCACCTCGAACCCCAGCTGGGCGACGAACCGGCACGCCCGCATCATCCGCAACGGGTCGTCCCCGAACGAGACCTCGGGCGAGGAGGGCGTCCGCAGCCGTTGGGCCGCCAGGTCGGTCAGACCGGCATACGGGTCGACGAACTCCATGCTCGGCAGGCGCAGCGCCATCGCGTTCACGGTGAAGTCCCGCCGCACGAGGTCGTCCTCGAGGTTGTCCCCGAACGCGACGACGGGCTTGCGGGTCTGACCGTCGTACGCGTCCGCCCGGTAGGTCGTCACCTCGACCGTGTGCTCGCCGCGACGAGCGCCGATGGTGCCGAACTCGCGCCCGAGGTCCCAGTGCGCGTCCGCCCAGCGACGAAGAATCTCCAGCGTCTGATCGGGCGAGGCACTGGTGGTGAAGTCGAGGTCGGGCGAGCGCCGACCGAGAAACGCATCGCGCACCGGACCGCCCACCAGAGCCAGCTCGTGGCCACCTGCCGAGAACAGCTCACCGAGCTCGGTGAGCACGGGCAGGACCGGCGCCAGCTGCGCGACGGCACGCTGGAGCAGGGCCCGCTGCGGCTCGCGGGGATCGGCGGTGGACATGAGGGTCAAGGGTAGGGCGTCGTTAGAGTGGCGGAGTGACCTCCCCTGCGCGCGACCACGAGCGGATGGCCCGGCGCCTGCCCGCGGTGGAGGAGCGTTCGGCGGGTGGCATCGTCGTCGACGTCCACGACGGTGAGGCGCGGATCGCAGTGATCGCCCGCCGCAACCGGGCGGGCAGAGTCGAGTGGTGCCTGCCCAAGGGCCACGCCGAGAACGGGGAGACCCTTCCCCAGACGGCGGCACGCGAGGTGGCCGAGGAGACCGGCATCGAGGGTCGCGTCTTGGCGGAGCTGGGCACCATCGACTACTGGTTCGCCACCAACGACCGCCGCGTGCACAAGTACGTGCACCACTACCTGCTCGAAGCCACCGGCGGGCACCTGACCATCGACAACGACCCCGACCACGAGGCGATCGACGTCGCCTGGCTGCTCCTGCGCGACGCTCACGAGCACCTGACCTTCCCCAACGAGCGGCGGATCGCCCGGCAGGCCTGGGCCCGCCTCGCCGGGGAGAGCTGATGGGGCTGCGCCAGGTATGCCGCGTGCTCACGGCGGCGCTCGTGATCCTGCCCGTCCTGAGTGGCCCCGCACTGGCGGCGAAGTCACTGCCCGGCGCTCCTGCCGCGACGGCTGGCGATGTGGCCCTTGACCTGACCGCGCTGACTCCCGCGGTGGCCCGGGCCGGCCAGACCGTCACCATCTCCGGGACCGTCAGAAACCCTGGGTCCACCACCCTGCACAAGCCGGTGGTGCGGGTGGTGGCCGAGCGGAGCACCCTGGCGCGGGACGAGGTGCTCGCCTGGGTCAAGGCGACCGGCCCAGCCCTGGGGACCCAGCTCGCCAGCACCACCCTGCCAACCGACCTCGGGCCCGGCGCCACCGCGCCGTTCCAGGTCAAGATCCCCGACCTCGCCAGCCAGGGACCTGCGATGTACGGCGCCCTGCCGATCAGCATCGAGAGCGGCACAGCCAGCGTGCGGACGTTCGCGGGCTACCAGGTCATCAAGCAGTACCAGCCGATGTCGATCGCCTGGGCGGTGCCCATGACCTTGGACCCGGACGCCGAGCTGTTCGGCCCCGATGGCGCCAACCGGGAGCTCGCCTGGACCCAGGCGGTCGGCCCGCAGTCGCGCCTGAGCCGGATCCTCGACGCCACCGCCGAGGCACCGGTGACCTGGGCGGTGGACCCGACGCTGACCCCGTCCCTGCTGCCCGGGTCGGTGGATACCAGCCCAGCCACCAGCCAGGAGCACCTCCTGCGAGCGGCACTCGAGGGTCGGATCCGTGATGGGGCGAGCCGGCATACGCCGTGGGTCCTGCCCGACACGGACGCAGACATCGCGGCCCTGGTCGACGCCGGCGGTGGTCAGTCCCTCGCCGCCTCCCTGGTCTCGCGTGCGGCGCCGGTCGCTCAGGCCCTGGGCGGGCGGGCCGACGTCGCCTGGCCGTCAGACCCACGCACCACCTCGAGCACGGAGGGTGCGCTGAGCCGGCTCTTCCACGCCACGGGGCTGGCCGGAGAGGTGACGTCGGCCTCTCAGCGCGCGGTCGGGCCTAGTGGGGGCACCCCCGCCGCCGCTCAGCGCAGTACCAGCGGCGTGCCGCTGTTGGCCTACGACGCAGGGCTCAGCGCGCTGCTGGCGCGCACGACCGCCGGCGACGAGGGGGTCCTGAGCACCCAGCAGTTCGTCGCGGAGTCCGCCGCCCTGCTCAACGAGCTTCCGGGTACCCAAGGGCGGTCGGTGTTCGTCGTCGCACCTCGCACCTACGACCCCGACCCCACGGCGGCCCGCACCTTCTTCGCCGCGACCGCCTCCATCCCATGGCTGACCACGACGACCACCGATGCCGAGCTGTCAGCCGCCCGCACCGCAGCACCCACCGAGGGTGCGCCGGTCACCTTGTCGGCGCAGCCCAGTACGGCGGCACCTCCGGTCCTCACCTCGGCGCGACTCGTCGGGCTGGAGCAGACGCTGGACACCGTCCACGGGATCTCGCAGGTGCGCGAGGACGGCGCCACCTTCGCGCGGACCTGGGCCCGAGCCACCGAGCAGCTCGCCTCCACCCGGTGGCGCAGCGCCCCGCCCGGCTGGAGCACGGTCAACCGCAGGATCCTGGCAGCCACTCGCCAGACCACCACCGCCGTCAAGGTCCTGGCAGGCACCATCAACTTCCTCGCGGACAGCGGGCGGCTGCAGATCACCATCACCAACGGCCTCGACGTCCCGGTCCGGAACATCAAGGTGACCGTCGACGCGTCCAACCCGAGGCTGCGGATCGACAGCCAGCCGCCTGTCCTGCGAATCGGCGCCGGGAGCCGGGCTACGGTCAACGTGGGCGTGACGGCCCTCGCCGCGGGTATCGTGCCCCTTCGAACCACGCTCACCACCCCCGACGGCACCGTGATCGGCCAAGGTGCGGACGTCGAGGTCCGGGTCACCCCGACGGGAAGCTGGGTCTACTGGGCCCTCGGCGGACTGGCCGGCGTGGTGCTGCTGCTCGGGATCATCCGGTCCTTCACCCGCCGCCCGGCGTCGCGACCGGCCGCCGACCTACCCGGGAGGGCCAAGACATGACCGACTCCAGCGCTGGCCGCCCAGCGGCCTCGCCGAGCCTGGCCCGGTCGAGCGCGGTCATGGCCGCCGGCACGGTCGTCTCGCGGCTGCTGGGCTTTGCCAGAGCCGCGCTGCTCGGCGGCACCGTCGGCATCGGGCTGGCGGCCGACACCTTCCAGGTCGCGAATACGCTGCCCAACCAGTTCTACCTGCTGCTGGCCGGCGGCGTCCTCAACGCCGTACTCGTCCCCCAGATCACCAAGGCGGCCAGCCACGACGACGGCGGCCACGAGTTCGTCAACCGACTGCTGACCCTGTCGCTGGCCATCCTCGTGGGTGCCACCGTGCTGGCCACCGCTGCGGCCCCACTGCTGGTGCGGATCTTCGCCACGGGGGGCTGGAACGCCCAGGCCCTCTGGCTGGCCACCGCGTTCGCGTTCATCTGCCTGCCCCAGGTGTTCTTCTACGGCCTCTACACCCTGTTCGGGCAGGTCCTCAACGCTCGCGGTCAGTTCGCGGCATACATGTGGGCACCCGCGCTGGCGAACCTGGTCGCGATCGGTGGCCTGTTGTGGTTCAAGGCCGCCTACTCCGCGAGGATCCCGATCGGCGCCTGGACCCCGGCGATGATCTGGGTCCTGGCGGGGACGACCACGTTGGGCGTCGCAGCTCAGGCCGCCGCACTATGGCTTCCGCTGCGAGCGAGCGGGTTCCGGTATCGGCCGGTGTGGGGGTTCCGAGGGGTCGGGCTCGGCAGCGCCACGCGCGTGGCCGGATGGACGTTCGCTGCGGTCGGGCTCAGCCAGGTGGGGTACATCGTCACATCTCAGGTGATGACCCGGGCGGGGCACCTGCTCGACGTCCGGGGGCAGTCCGGCGCCGGACTCGCGGCATACGGCTATGCCTTCCTGCTTTTTATGCTCCCGCACTCGCTCATCACGGTCTCGCTGGTCACCGCTCTGTTCACCAGGCTCTCCCGGGCGGCGCACGAGCGCGACCATCGAGCGGTCGTGGGTGACCTGAGCCGCGGCCTGAGGATGCCGGCAGTCCTGCTGGTCCCGGGCACCGTGGCCATCGCGCTGCTCGGGACGCAGGCGGCCCGAGTGGTGTTCTTCGACAACTCGCCCTCGGAGAGCCGCGCCATCGCCCAGGTGATGATCGCGATGATGCTGGGCCTGGCCCCGTTCGGCTGGCTCTACCTCATCCAGCGGGTGTTCTACGCCTTCGAGGACGCGAAGACTCCGTTCTATCTGCAGGTCGTGGTGACGGTCGTAGCGACCGTCGTCAACATCATGGCCGCGTTCGTCGACCCGACGCACACCGGAATCGTGGTGGGGATCGGCCAGACCTTGAGCAACCTCGCGGCAGCCGTGGTCGGGTTCGTGCTGCTGCGCCGCCGGCTGGGCTCGCTACGGATGGCCGCGACGGTGCGCACCTACTCGAGGCTGCTGGTGGCCTCCCTCGTCGGCGCGGTCGTGGCTTGGGTGGTCCTCCGTGGGTTGACCGGCGCCGGGGTGGGCGCGGCCAGCCTGTCCGGCGCGCTCGTGCAGCTGGTCGTCGGTGGCGGGGTGTTCGTCGTGGTCGCGCTCGTCCTGGCCCACACCATGCGCGTCGAAGAGGTCTCGCAGCTGCTCGACCCGCTCGTACGCCGGGTCCGCCGCCGCCCGTCCTGAGCAGCCGCACCCCTAGGATGAGGCTGGCACCACCAGCGACTTTCCAGGAGGCAGTGTGCACGGGGTAGGCCCTTCGACGGTGCTGGGCGGCCGGTATGCCGTGCAGCGTCGCCTGGAGCAGCTGCCGAACGCCGAGCGCTGGTCCGCCCACGACCTCACGCTTGAGCGCGACGTCGTGCTGATCTGTTTCCCCGAGGACGGCGCCTTTGCGGCCGCCACGTTGGACGCCGCGCGCCGGGCCGCCGGGCTCGACAACCACCGGCTCGTCCGGGTGCTGGATGTGGGCCGCTCCGACGGCATCGCCTTCTTCATCGAGGAAGCCATCCACGACGCCCAGACCCTCGCGCATGTGCTGGAGCAGGGTGGTCTGCCGGCCGAGGAGGCACGCCGCATCGCCGGCGAGGCCGCCACCGGGCTGGAGGCCGCTCGGGCCCGTGGCCTGCACCACCTCGCCTTGACCCCGGCGTCGGTGCTGCGTGGCACCGACGGGACCGTGAAGGTGCGCGGACTGGCCACCGCGGCCGCGATGGCAGGCATCGAGGACGTGGACCCGGTCCAGGCCTCGCGCACCGACGCCATCGGCGTCGTGGCCATTGCGTATGCCGCGCTGACGAGCCGCTGGCCACTGCCTGGCGCGGTGTCCGACGTGGAAGCAGCCCCGCGCGTCACCGGAGGCGTGCCCGCTCCCTCCGAGATCGCCGCCGGGGTTCCCGGCGACCTGGACGCTCTGTGCCGCTTGGCCCTCAACGAGGACGAGGGCCCCACCACCCCCGGTGACTTCGCCACCCAGATCGCCCCGTGGTCTCCCACCCAGGTGTGGGGCATGGGCGAGAACGTCGCCACCGACGACCGTTCGGTCGACAAGACCATCGCGTTGCCCATGGCCGAGCTACGTCCGGCCAAGCCGACGGCAAGGTCCGGCGTTAAGCCTGCTCCTGCGGGTGGCACGGAGGCCACCGCGGAGCTGCCGCTGCCGGCGGACCGGTCACGCCCCATGCCTGCCACCACCCAACCTGGAGTGTCCGGCGCGCCTGAGGAGCCTGGGACGACAGCGGGGACCAGTCCCGCCGCCGTTGGCGCTGCCGGTGCCGCGGCTGCCGCCGGAGCTGCCGCCGGAGCTGCAGCCGTGGGGTCGGCACTCGGCACCGCCGGTCAGGCCGCGGGGCATGCAGCCGGGGCCGCTGCGCACCGGGTCGGGATCTTCGCCAAGGCGGCCGCCGACAAGGCAGCCGAGCGCCGGGCCGCGCGTCAGGCGGCGGAACACATGGCAGACGAGCGGCGGATCAGCCTCGACGACGCGCTGCTGCAGGGCGACGAGCCCATCGAGCCACCTCTGCCGATCCTGCCACTCGAGACCGCGTCCGCCCCCAGTCGGGACCAGTCGAAGCTCGTCCTCGGCATCATCGCTGCGTTCCTGATCATCGTCACGTTGATCGGCTTCTATGGGGCATCGCTCATCGGTTCCACCTCGCACCTCGACCTGGGAAACACGACGCCCAGCAAGACAGTCACGGTCACGGCCTCACCGACCACGGTCACGCCGTCGGCTACCGCTTCGGCAACCTCGGCTCCGGTCGGCGCGCCCATCCCGATCCTGTCCGCCACCGGCTTCGACCCCCAGGGCGACGGGATCGAGCGCAACGCCGACGCGGCCCGGGTCTTCGACGGGAACCCCGCCACGTTCTGGAGCTCGGAGCTCTACAACACCGTCAACTTCGGCGGCCTGAAGCACGGGGTGGGCGTCCTGCTGGACTTCGGCCAGGTTCGCAAGGTCACGTCAGTGACGCTGGTTCTGCCGACCCCCACTGACCTGACCGTGTTCGTCGGCCCCAACCGGGCACTGGACGGGGCCACCCCGGTCGGAACCTCCAGTGGGAAGAACGGCACCGTCACCCTGACGGCACCCAGCCCGACCAGTGGGCAGTACCTCATCGTGTGGTTCACCAAGCTGGCCCCCAGCCCGGATGGCCGCTTCAGCGCCACCTTGGCCGAGGTCACGGCGCACTGAGTCGACGGGTTACCAGGGTCACCCATGGACGGGTCTGACGGCGCGAACGGCGCGGCTGGTTCGCTCACGGAGCTCGACGACCGCGAGCTGATGCAGCGACACGTCGGCGGTGACCCTGATGCCTTCGGCGAGCTCTTTCGCAGGCACCGCGATCGCATGTGGGCCGTCGCCCTACGCACGACGGGCAATCCTGAGCTGGCCGCAGACTGCGTCCAGGACGCCTTCATCTCCGCCTTCCGGCGGGCCGCCTCGTACCGCGGCGAGGCTGCCGTCACGACCTGGCTGCACCGCATCGTGGTCAACGCCTGCCTGGATCGCCTTCGGCGCGACAAGCCCACCCGGGAGCTCCCACAGCAGGAGCTCGCCGACGCTGGGGACGCCCAGGGCTCGGTCGACGTGCGTCTCGATGTGCGGCGCGCCCTCGAGCGCCTCCCCGAAGCCCAGCGTCTGGCCCTGGTGCTGGTGGACATGCACGGACTGTCCGTCGCCGAGGCGGCATCGGTGCTCGGCGTCGCCGAAGGGACCGTGAAGTCGCGCTGCAGCCGGGGTCGCGAGGCCATGGCTGCGCTGCTGCGGGAACCATCGGGGCAGCCATGACGTCGTACCCATGTCACCTCTGCCGAGTCATCGCCGGCATGAGCACGTCCCGAGCACCGATTCCCGCCGTCTGGAGGTCGCCGTGGTGAGTGTCCCACCGGTGCCCTCCCGCGGGCC
>DASYGI010000082.1:0-6641 GCA_035999925.1 Pedococcus sp. | reverse complement strand
TGCGACCCAGGTCTTGAAGCCTTCGACCTGGGAGCGGTCGACATCCCGAACTCGTTGCAGGGCCGGGTGTTCGGCGGCGAGGTAGGTGGTGAAGGAGCGTAGGGCGACGTCGGCGCCGGTGACGCTGCCGGGGCGTAGAACGCAAGCGACCTGGGACGGGAAGGCGCGCATCGTGGTCACCACCTGCGGGTGGGTCGCTTCGAGCAGGTCCCAGGTCGGCAGCAGCAGCGGGTGACAAGAGTGCCGGCCGGGAACGGCTGGCGGCTGCGCCCCCGCTAAGAGCGAGCGTGCGCCCTCGGGTGACGTTGTGAGGTCGGATTTGGACACGGCTGCGGCTCGTGTGGGGCGGCCAGCGTCCCTTGAGCAGTCCCGTCCCCTGATAGGTGTCAATGACCGCGGTGGCGTGACCGTCGTCCCGGGACTGAGATCCGTCGGAGCACCAACCGTCCTGCTCGTGGTCGACGCGATCTTCAGCCGTATCGCCCCACACGGCAGCATCCCCCGACGCCACAGCGGCACATCCCGCACGACCGCGATCACCGGCCACTCCGCGCGAACCGAAGTGGTCGCCCGGCCCGGGAGGCGGGCCTGGGCATGGGGGATACGCCCGCACGCGCGCCTGACCACCGTCCCTCGATGCGGCGCGCCCGATGTTGTGAGGGCTCCGTGAGATCCAGCAGTCAGCAGGTCGCGGCCGCCCCTACCCGCGACAATGAGCCAACCGGTTGAAGCACGCGCCAGGGACAGGGCATGGACAGCATCCAGGCAAGGATGACCGCGCTGGCCAACGCCCTGTCGTCGGCTGACGTCTCTGCTGCTGGGGCAGTGTTCAACCGCACCGCCAGGATCACGGTGCGCGACGGACACGCGGTCATTGCGGATCGCCCCGCCGTGCAGGCCCTTGGCCTGCTGACCACCGCCTTCACCGACATCGGGTACATCCCGGTGCTGCGCCGGGAGGCAGAGGGCATCGCCGACGACGGCGTGCTGACCGGCACGCTCCGGGCCCCCTTCATGGGCGTGCCGGGCGACGGTCGGCAGGTACGACTCAACGTGCACCTGAGAGCCGTGCTGCTCCCGGACGGGCTGCTGGGCGACATGGACCTTGAGACGAGTCTCGCCGCGCTGCGCTACCAGCTCCAGGGCGGCGGCCCGGTCGCCGCGATGGCCGACAGCATGGTTGCCGAGGTGCGTCAGCGCACCACCAGCGCCGTCAGCTTGTTGGGGACCGTCGAGGTCGAGCCTGTCCCTGCCCCTCCCGCGCCCCGGCGCCGACGGGCGATGCTGACTCTCGTGGTCCTCCTGGTGCTCGCAGCGGTGGCCGCCGCCGGGTTGATCAGGATCGTGGCTCGCGACCAGAACCCCGTCGACGCATCCGCCCCCAACGCCCTCGCCACTAGCACCAGCTCCGGCTCGACCCTGCCACCAGGAGCACCTTCGGCGTCACCGACGACCAGCTCCGCCAAGGCCGCCACCCAGGAGCAGCCGCCGCCCACCACCGCTCCAGCCACCCCGGCTCAGCCGACGATCCTGCCGGTGCCCGCGGCACCTACCGTCCAGGCCGGAACCCAGGTCGTCATCGCCTCCGACGTCCTCTTCGGGTTCGACTCCGCTCAACTCAGCCCGCCGGCCCAAGCAGCGCTGGCGGACCTCGCCCACCGCATCATCGCCGCACACCTGACCGGAACCATCCAGATCAACGGCTACACCGACAACCTCGGCTCAGCCGCCCATGGCTTGCTGCTATCCCAGCAGCGGGCTACGGCAGTCGCCCAAGTCCTCCAACCCATGCTGGCCGGCGCACCAGTCAGCCTGGCACCACAAGGCTTCGGGGATGCCGACCCCGTCGCCGACAACGCGACCCCCCAGGGCCAGGCCCTCAACCGACGGGTCACGATCATCCTTCCCACCACGCGCCAGCAGGGATAAGCCGCTGGCGGCACCTGCGGCACCTGCGGCACCTGCGGCACCTGCGGCACCTGCGGTACCTGGCGGGCGTGCCAGGGCGCCTCCCGATCCCAGCCGTCCGGCCAGGACTGCTGCAGCTCCTCGGTGGCGGCATGATGAGCCTGACGGATGCCACGCAGATCGACAACACGGGTCGGGCCGTTGACGCTTCCTTTGCCGCCAACCGGCCGGCCGTCATCGTGCTCATTGCCATCGCCGTCGCACTCTTCGAGCCGCTGGCCGGCCTGGCTATCCCAGAAACGTGGGCGTTACCTCGCGGCGGCGAGGTTCATCGTCTTGATCGGCGACGCGCCGCACCCACCGGGTGGGTCATCGACCTGCCGCAGTCTCGGCGACACCGTACCAGCCTCTCGAACCCATGAACTGGACGCCGCTCGTCATGATGACGCTCTTCGCCGCAGGGTTGATCCTGACCGGCCCTGGCCGTTTCCCGCGTCGCGAGATAGCACGTCGCGAGATAGCACCCCCGGGGCGCAATGACGCAACCGTCCCGACCTGGCTTCCCGCATCGCCATCCGTCCCCTTCCCGACGTGGAAACGGCCGTTGCGGCGGCGGGACACCGCCCTTTGCGACCAGACACGGTCCGAGTCGGGCACCGTGACAGTTGGTTTGGTGTCGGTCACCACGCTGGCCACGTTTGTCCGGGCACCGATGGGCCCCTGCCAGGCCTCGGGTTGGCGGGCGGTGGACCGTCAAGATTGCGTCAAGACCGTCGTTGCGGCTGCCGGTGGGGTGCACCCTGGCGGCGTCCCTCACCGGCGACCGACCGTGCGCAAGGGTCTTGGTTCGCCGCTGGCGGTCGGGTCGCCGGCGGAACACTGGTGACGGAGCTCGCCGGCTCGGTCACCCCGACCCGGGCTCGACAGCAGGCGCCGCTTCCATCACCGGGACACGGTCCGTGGCAGCCGCCGCGGCGGTCGGCTGAGCTGAGGAGGGTTCTTGTCTGGGACGACCGACGCGCTGAAGCGGGTGATGCTCGGCCGGGCGCTGGCCAGCAACCGCATGGGCGAGACGTTGCTGCCGAAGAGGATCGCGCTGCCGGTCTTCTGCTCCGACCCGATCTCCTCGGTGGCGTACGCGACGGAGCAGATCCTGCTGGTCCTGGGAACCGCGGGCGCGGCCTCGTTCCTGGGACTGGCCGCGCCCATCGCCGTCGCCGTGGCGGTGCTGCTGGCGGTGGTCGTCGCCTCCTACCGGCAAACCTGTTACGCCTACCCCAGCGGCGGGGGCGCGTACGTGGTCAGCAAGGACAACCTCGGCCGGAACGCGTCGCTGACCGCGGCCGCCGCGCTACTGGTCGACTATGTGATGACGGTGGCCGTCTCGGTGGTCTCCGGTGTGGTGGCGATCACCTCGGCGTTCACGTCGCTGGCACCGTACGCGGTGCACCTGTCGGTGGGGTTCGTGGTGGTGCTGGCGCTGATCAACCTGCGCGGGGTCAAGGAGTCCGGCACCGCGTTCGCGTTCCCGACCTACGCCTTCGTGGTGTTGACGTTCCTGCTGCTGGCCAGCGGTGTGTTCCGGGCGCTGACCGGAGGCATTCCCGAGGCGGCCAGCGCCCATCTCGAGCTGGAGCACACCGCTCAGGTCGGCGGGGTCTTCACGGTACTGCTGTGCCTACGGGCGTTCGCCTCCGGGTGCACCGCGCTGACCGGCGTGGAGGCCGTCAGCAACGGCGTCCCGGCCTTCCAGAAGCCGAAGAGCAAGAACGCCGCCACCACCTTGCTGATCATGGGGGCGCTGGCCATCTCGATGTTCTCCGGGATCACCGCCCTGGCGCTGGCCACCCACGCCCGGGCCTACCCCGACGGTAACCCCTCGGTGATCAGCCAGATCGCCGAGAGCGTCTGGGGCCGCGGCGTCCTGTTCTTCGCCTTCCAGGCCGCCACCGCCGGGATCTTGATCCTCGCCGCGAACACCGCCTTCAACGGCTTCCCCACCCTGGCCTCGATCCTCGCGCAGGACCGATTCCTTCCCGCGCAGCTCCGTAACCGGGGCGACCGGCTCGCCTTCAGCAACGGGATCCTGCTGCTGGCCGGGATCTCCGCGGTCCTGATCATCGGGTTCGACGCGAACATCGAAAAACTGATCCACCTGTACATCGTCGGCGTGTTCACCTCGTTCACCCTGTCCCAGCTGGGCATGGTCCGGCACTGGCGCACCGAGCTGGCCACCAGCACCGACCGGAACCGCCGGGCAGCGGTCCGCCGCTCCCAGCTGATCAACGGCGTCGGCGCCGCCGTCACCGCGCTGGTCCTGATCCTGGTCGTGGTCTACAAGTTCCTCGGCGGCGCGTACCTGGCCATCGGCGCCATGATCGTCCTGTTCTTCCTCATGCGCGGCATCCGCCGCCACTACGACGCCGTCTCGGTGGAGCTGGTCCCCAAGCCGGCCGGGGACATCCTGCCCAGCCGCAACCACGCCATCGTGCTGGTATCCCAGCTGCACGCGCCGACCCTGCGGGCCCTGGCCTACGCCAAAGCCACCCGACCCTCCGACCTCATCGCGCTGACCGTCGCGGTCGACGAAGGAACCGACCGGCAGCTACAGGCGCAGTGGGACGCCCGGCACGTCGACATCCCCTTGACCATCGTCTCCTCGCCCTACCGGGAGGTCACCCGTCCGGTCCTGGACTACATCCGCCGGATCCGCCGAGACAGCCCCCGCGACGTCGTCACCGTCTTCATCCCCGAGTACGTCGTCGGCCACTGGTGGGAACACCTACTGCACAACCAGAGCGCCCTACGCCTCAAAGGACGGCTCCTGTACGAACCCGGGGTGATGGTCACCTCCGTGCCCTACCAGCTCAACTCCGCCCACGACAACCCGATCAACCCGACCAACCAGACCAACCAGACCACCGAGCCCAACCAGAGCGACCAGAGCAGCGAGAACCGTGAGGTCGACGCGCCCGGGCTTCCCGTCGGTGGCCGCTAAGGAAGCAGCAGTGCCCGAGACACCGCCTCTCCCAACCACACCCCTGCCGGGCTGGCTCCCGGTCGCGGCCGGCAGGCCGAGGCGACCCAGCCGAACGGCACGGCCGGACCCGCCCAAGGTGCCACCTCATGACTCGTCTGGCTGACTGGCCCTCAGACTCGCACAGCACTCCCGGTGGCGCCGCCGAGCTCTCTGGTTCCTTTGAATCCTGGTTCCTTGAATCCAGGTTCCTTTGAATCCAGGTTCCTTTGAATCGAGGTTCCTTTGAATCAGGGCTCCAGCGTCGATCTCGGATGGGACACCACATAGGCCGCGAGGCCTGGAGGCATCCAGCCCGTCCACGGAGATCAGCCGCACGTGCCGTGACCGACCTCGGGTCCGCGCCACCATCCCCCGATGGCGGCGCCGCGGGCGCGGCGTTAGCCACTTGACCATCGCCTCGACGGCCTGGCTCACACCTCGGTCCGCCAGAACGACGACATGCGCCGGATCACCGCCTGGGTGGCTATCGTCGCCGTACCAACCGCGGTGAACGGGTTCTTCGGCCAAACGTCCCCTACCCCGACCCAAACTTGTACCCGTGCCATGCCGAGGTATCAACCACGCCGACTTCAGCGGCGACCTGACGAGCATCCTGATCAGCTGCGAGCTCACCGGACAGCTGCTCGTCCTCGACGCCGACGTCACCGCCATCCGCTCCGTCATCGACCTCAACCACCTCACCACGCCGGGAGCCACCAGCCCGGCAGACTCCATGTCCATGCCGGGAGCCATGGGCGGCCCAGCCGGATGGCTGCAGCCCGGGGCCTCCTCGATGCCACAGGACGTGCGCCTCGCCCCCGACGGAACCCATTTCCTCGTCGCCGACATGCTGCGCAACGGGGTCTGGGTGATCAACGCGGCGACGATGACGGTCGACCACTTCGTGCCCACCGGGAAGGGCGCGCACGGCATCTACCCGTCCCGCGACGCCGGCTCCGTCTACGTCAGCAACCGCGACGAGGGCAGCATCACCGTCCTCGACGCGGCCACCCTGAGCCCCGCCCGGACCTGGAAGCTCCCCGGCGGCGGTTCCCCCGACATGGGGGGCGTCACCGCGGACGGCACCCAGCTGTGGCTGTCGGGTCGGTACAACTCCACCGTGTACGTCATCGACACCGTCACCGGTACGTTGCTGCACTCGATCCCGGTCCGCGGCGGCCCCCACGGGCTCCTCGTCTGGCCCCAACCCGGCCGGTTCTCACTCGGACACACCGGAAACATGCGGTGAACAACTACGCACGACCGAGTCACACTGACCAGCCTTCGTCGGCGACACGGTCGACGTGCCAGACCCCCAGACCGGAAGACAACCTTCAGCGGACCGTCCCAAGGCACCTGAGGGTCACTGCCCACCGCCCAGGTTTGGACATGATTGGCGGGTAAGGGGAAGGGCGCCACGCCCGGGGCGTCACGGTGATGCACCTCAACCACAGCAACCGAGCATGAGGACCGTCAGTTCGGCTTGAGCATCGGCGCGATGCGGAAGGTGCCGGGCTTACGCAAGCACAGCTTGCTCCGCTCGCACATATGAGCCGGCAGCGTCCGAGTCGAATCGAACGGGGAGCGCCGCACTGGCCGTGGGAGATCACGGATCTCAGCCGCGGGGTCGGCTCGTCGTTCGGGGCCGGTGTGACAACGACCGCCGCTCACGGTCGAGGTGCCGAGTGCCCCGGAGGGTGGCGACCCACCCGCC
>DASYGI010000081.1:0-8493 GCA_035999925.1 Pedococcus sp. | reverse complement strand
GTGGTGAGCTGTTCCCGCTCGTCGGCGGTGAAGATCGCGAATTCCGCAGCGTGCAGCGCGGTCACCTCGGCGAGGTAGGCGTCGATCACGGGCTGGGCCGCGTCGGTCAGTTCGATCAGCACGATCCGGCGGTCGTGGTCGGGCCGTACCCGCCGCGCCAGGCCGCGGCGCTCCAGGGTGTCGACCAGCGAGGTTATGCTCGCGCCGCTGACGAGCAATCGGTCTGCGAGCACATTCGCCGGCAGCGGCTCGCTGGCAGCTTCGATGGTGGCAAGCAGGACGCGGGCGGCGATGGACAGGCCGTGCCGTCGCAGTGCGCGGGTGTCGGCGTCGGTGAACCGGCTCGAGGCGAGCATCAGGTTTTGCGCGCACTCGGTGGCCGATGGATCACCGGACGGGAACTCGCGGGCGAACGCGCGGCGGTCGACCCGCCTGGCCGTCGGCTCCTGCCCCCCGTCGGCCGGAGGCACTTCGGTGTTGGACCTGCTCAATAGTCGAGTTGTTCGGACGACTCGAGATATGCGATATCGGGCGCACCCGTCACGCCGCCCTTGCGCATCACTTCGGGCAGAGCGGAATCGGAGGCGAACCCCTCGGCCAAGCCGCGATCGGGGAAGTCGATCAGGACGGTCACTTGGTTGCCGTCGTGCAGTATCCGGTGCCCGGTCGCGCCATGCTGGCGGCGGTTCGCCTCGTGGCCGTCGAAGGCGTGCTTCCAGTCGGCGTAGCTGTCGACGGTGTGGCGCACGAGCAGTGTTGCCATCATCTCTACCTCCCTGGTCGGCGGACTCCTTAGAGATCCGATGTTTAGATCTCTAAGTAATACTCCGAAGCGGGGACCTCGTCAATAGACATCGGACGTGGATGACAGCGTGACCGTTCGCGCGGAAAACGGGCCGCGGAGAACGGCGGCGAACAGCAGCTGGCTGATCGAGCGCCCGCGCGCGAGCGCAAGTTCCTCGAGGCGCGGGGCGTCGAGAAGCGGTCCCAGTTGTTCGAAGCTTCTCAGGGAGGTCCGCAGAGTCGACCCGGGCACGGTTCAAGCGTGGATGGGGCACGCTTCGATCGCCACGACGAATCTCTACTTGCACCACCTCGGCACCTCTGCCGACAGGGCCGGATTGGCACGCCTCAACGTTCGGCAGCACGCGGGGGGCACGCGAGAGGGTGTTGGGTCCGGATGACAACGAAAGAACCCCGCCCGAGCCTGAGCGTTTCCGCTGGTCGGACGGGGTCCCCGCCTGGTGGAGCTGAGGGGATTCGAACCCCTGGCCTTCTCATTGCGAACGAGACGCGCTACCAACTGCGCCACAGCCCCATGATGCGGTCGAAACAATAACACCAGCCCCGGCTGCGGTGAAAAACGACTGGGTATGCCGCGGCGTGACGACGGGCGACTCACGTCAGCAAGGCACGCATCACCGTCTGGCCGTCATCCACGCGGCGGATCTCGAGGCTTGCCAATGCGGCATAGGGCACCGTGGTGACACCGGTCGGATGCATGATCACCCCGGGTCGGGCGGTCCATTCTCGTAGCTGGGTCGCGCGTCCGGTCCGGTCCACGACCCAGATCGCGTAGTTGACCCACCCGTAGTCGGGCCCCGACGAGTGAGCTGCCGGCGTCGCGGGCGACGCGTACTGACATTCGACCCGGAACTCCGTCGTCGCCGAGGTGGCGTGCACGTCGACGACCGCGGTCATCTGCGACGGGACCACGGCAGAGAAGGCCAGTCGGGCGTTGGCGCGACCGGAAGTCCCTGCCACCGCCGGCGGAGGGGCCGATGGAGTCGTCGCCGAGGACACGGCATACCCGGCCATCCCACCGACGACCAGGGCGGCGGCTGCGGCGGCAAGCGGCAGGTGCCAGGCAGGACGGCGCGCCGCGACCACGCTCGCCAGCCGCACGCCCCCGTCGTTGGGGGCAGGCTTGCAGTCGGCAGGCTTGCCGTCGGCAGGGTTGCCGGTCGCGGGCTTGCCGGCGGCAGGGTTGCCCACGGCCGACAAGCCCTCGGCCGGCTCGTCGATCGCAAGCACCTCACCGGCGTGGAGCTGCGCCAAGAGGGCAGGCATGCCGGCGAAGTCGGCGACGGCCGTCCGGCAGGGGGCACACGTCGCCAGGTGGTCCTCGAACTCGCGGCGTTCCGTGGGGGACAGGGCGCCCAGCACATAGGCGGCATCCCACTCGGTGTAGCTGTCGTGGACAGTCATGGGTGGGTCACCCCCTTCTCCTGGAGGACGAGCCGCAGGCTGCGCAGTCCGTAGTGCAGCCTGGACTTCACGGTGCCCTCCGGGATGCGCATCTCGGCGGCGATCTCGGCCACGCTGCGCCCTTCGTAGTAGGCCGACGCGATCACCTGGCGGTGCTGGTGGGACAGCGACGTCAGGGCGTCGGCGATCAACCAGCGATCCAGCACCTCGGCAGAGCGGTCCGACTCCCCCGCCTCGACGAAGTCGGTCACCCCGACCTCGTGTCTGGAGGCCGCGCTCCGCCACCGGTCGATGACCAGGTTCCGCACGACAGTGAACAGCCAGGCTCGAGCCTGCGCGTCGCCCCGGGTGGCCAGTGCCGGGTCCCGCCAGGCGCGAAGCAGCGCCTCCTGCACGATGTCCTCAGCAGCCTGAGGGTCCCTGGTCAGCCGCAGGGCGAACCGCCACAGCTCCGCCGCGTGCCGGTCATGGAGCGCGCGAAGGACGACCTCACGTTCAGTCTGCTCCACGCGCGACTCCTTGCCCGTCGATCTGCCGACGCCACGATCCTCCCGGTGCCGGGCCTCGCCGTAAAGACGGTTCAGCCCGCTCGCCGGTTCATCGCGACCGCGGCGAGGCCGCCGAGTGGGGCTTTCCCCAGTCAGCGGACCAGCGGGTGGGTCGACTCAGGCGCCGGCCACGCGACGCACGGGAGCTTCGTCGTATGCCGCGTACTCGGTGTCCGCGTCGCCGACGAGGTCAGCGGCCGCCGGTGCGGGCCGGGTTGCGCGCGACTTCAGGGTGTACGTGGGTCGGGGCACCGGCACCGGGTCCCAGGTCAGCGGGATGTCGTCCTCGTCGACCAGCAGGCGCACCGGGCGGACCGACCGCGACGCTGCCTGGGCCGCGCGTACTGACTCCTGTTCGCGCTGCTCGACAGCCTGGACGTCATAGAGGGCCGTCTGCCCGAGGTCGCCGTCGGCAGCTGTGTCGAGGTGGGCGGCGGGCGCCTCCTGAACCACGTCATCGACGTCGAGGGTCCGGGCGGACTGTACGGTCGGGACCAGCTGAGCTGCGGCGGGGCGACGAGCTGCCTGAGCAGCAGGACGCTCCCCAGACCTCACCGGACGAACCTCGTGCGCCGCCGAGGCTGCACCCCGTCCTGTCTGACGTTCGGCAGCCGTGGTGGTGCGGGCCCAGGCCACCGCGATGCCGACCGAGGCCACCGGCACGAGCACGGTGATCAGGGGCAGCATCCCGAAGGCCACCAGCGGCAGGGTCACGACCACGGTCGACAGGGCGCCGAGCATGATCATGGCCCGGTTGCGGCGGGCGACCAGTCGGTCCTTGGCGGCCGGCTGGGCGCGAGCAGGTGCCGGGGCCTGAGCGGCAGGCTCGGCGGTCGCCGCCCGCTTCACCAGGATCTGGGCACGCGCGGGTCGCACCGGACTCACGGCATACGACTGGGTCTGTGGGGCGGAGAGATCGGCCGCGGGCAACGGGCTCCGGCGCTCCAGGACCCGCATCGACTCCGAGAACTGGTCGACCGAACGGGCCGTGGCGAGCTGCTCACGGCGTCGGACCCAGTACTGCAGGAAGTAAGCAGCCCAGACGGCGATGATGACAAGGAAGACGAGACTGCTGGGCTGCACGAAGACGACGTTAGGTCCCCTTTGCGTGCCTACCCGGGACGTGGGGCGGTGTGTCGCCAATGTGACTGGTGTGATTGTTGTGGAGCCGCTCCATGAGCGTCCTTCCGCCGAGATCCTCGGTGGTCAGGGCGAAAGTCCGGTGGTCGCGCCAGGCGTTGTTGATGTGCAGGTACGCCCGGCGCAGGCCCTCGTCCCGGAACCCCAGCTTGCGAACCACCGCAAGGCTGTTCGCGTTCTCCGGCCGGATGTTCACCTCGAGGCGATGCAGCCCCAGCGTGCCGAACACGTGGTCGCCGGCGAGCGCCAGTGCGGTCGGGGCGACGCCCCGCCCAGCCACCCCCTGGTCGACCCAGTACCCCGCCGCGGCGGACATCAGCGAACCACCCGAAATCCCGAAGATCGAGAGCTGCCCGACGAGGCGTCGTTCGAGGCGGATCGTGAAGGGGAGCATGCGCCCGGCGCGGCCTTCGCGGCGGTAGTGGCGCACCAGGCTGGGAAACGTGACCACCTGCGTGGTCGGTTCCGGGGAGGTGGCTTCCCACTCGGCAAGCCAGTCCTGGTTGGCCTGCCTCACCCTGCGCCACTGGCCCGCATCGCTGCGTCGCAGCGAATCCAGGACGATGGTCTGCCCCAAGCGTGTCTGCCCGACCAGCTCGACGGGCCACGGTCCCATCAGTGGTCTCCGCCGCGGATCTGCGCCAGGGCATGGAGGAGAACGGGTTCGAGGACGGCCATGGCGTCTCTGACCCCACCTGTCGAGCCGGGCACGTTCACCACCAGCGTGGAGTTCGCGACACCCGCCAAACCGCGGGAGAGCATGGCCGTCGGCACGCCGGCAGCCAGACCGGCCGCACGCATCGCCTCCGCGATGCCAGGCACCTCTCGGTCGAGCACCCGGCGGGTGGCCTCGGGGGTTCCATCGGTGGGCGACAGACCGGTGCCACCGGTGGTGACCACCAGGGCCGGCTCGCCGGACAGCGCCGCCGCCAAGGCCTCGTCGACTGTAGGCCCGTCGGGCACGACCGTCGGATCCTCGACCTCGAAGCCGAGGCGTCTCAACGCCTCGACCACCAGGGGGCCGCCACGGTCGGGATAGACCCCCGAGGCAGCGCGGGTCGAGCAGGTGATGACGACAGCGCGCTCGCTCATGGCTGCTCCGACCAGTCACCGGACCGACCGCCGGACTTGGCGGTGACCCTGACATCGGTGATACGAGCATGTTTGTCGACCGCCTTGACCATGTCGATCAGAGCCAGGGCGGCGACCGAGACCGCCGTCAACGCCTCCATCTCGATCCCGGTCCGGTCCGCGGTGCGGACGGTCGCGGTGATGTCCACGCCGTCGTCGGCCACGGTCAGCTCGACGCTCGCCGCGTGCACCGCCACCGGGTGGGCCAGCGGAATCAGCTCGGGCGTGCGTTTCACCGCCTGTATGCCGGCGATGCGGGCCACCGCCAGCGCGTCACCCTTCGGCACCTCCCCCTCGCGTAGGGCCTGGACTGCGTTCTGGGACAACAGGACCCGGCCGGCAGCGCTGGCCTCCCGGGCGGTGATCTGCTTGGCCGACACGTCGACCATGTGCGCGGACCCGTCGGCTCGCACGTGAGTCAGGCGCGACCGCTCGGTGCCGGTCATGGCGCCTCCCGACCCAGAAGGGGCAGGCACTCCAGGGTCTGCCCGGCCTGCACTTCGGTGACATCGGCTGGAACCACGGCCAGGGCGTCGGCGGCCGCCAGGGCCCCGAGCATGTGAGACCCCTGGCCGCCTGCCAGCCGGGCCTGGTCGTCGTCGAGGACCACTCGGAGAAACTCCATCTTCCCTGGCACCGAACGCATCGGCTCCGCCGCGACCACCGTCAGGTAGCCCGGCGGCCAGGACGGCTCCGGACGCCCGGCCATCTGTCGCAGAGCCGGGGCGACGAACACGTGGAAGGACACCAGCGCGCTCACGGGGTTCCCCGGCAGGGTGAAGACCGGCACCGCCTCCTCGCCGAGCAGGCCGAAACCCTGCGGCATCCCTGGTCGCATCGCGACCTTGTCGAACTGCATCGTGCCCACCCTCGACAACACCTCTTTGACGGTGTCGAAGGCGCCCATCGACACTCCACCGGTCGTGATGATCGCGTCGGCCCGCACCAGCTGGCCCTCGAGGGTGTCCATCAGGACTCGAGCATCGTCCGGAACGCCACCCACGACGTACGGCGTACCCCCGACCGCCGTCACCGCGGCGCTGAGCATGACCGAGTTCGAGTCGACGATCTGGCCGAAGCCCGGGGTCCGGCCGATCTCCACGAGCTCGTCGCCGGTGGAGAGCACCACGACTCGAGGCCTGGGCACGATGCGGACCCTGGCCACTCCGGCAGCGGCCAGCAGGGCGATCTGGCCAGGCCCGAGCAAGGTTCCCCGGCGCAGGATCACCCGGCCGGCCTCCACGTCCTCGCCCTCTTCGCGAACATGCTGCCCCAGCACCGATCGGGAGGTGATGGATACCCGCGCCACGCCGCCGTCGGTGGCCTCCACCGGGACGATCGCGTTCGCGCCGTGCGGCAGGGGCGCTCCGGTCATGATCCGCATGGACTGGCCCGGCGCGAGGGACAACGGCTTGGTGTTGCCCGCCGCGATGTCGGTGACGACCGGCAACACGACCGGGGAGTCTTCCGAAGCGCTGGCGACGTCCGCGGCATACACCGCGTAGCCGTCCATCGCGGAGTTGGTGAACCCGGGCAGCGACCCTCGCGCCGTCACGTCGTCGGCAAGCACGCACCCCTGGGCACCCAGCACTCCCTGCTCAAAGGGACGGATGACCTTGACCGTCTTGAGGATTCGGTCGAGGTGCTGCTCGACGGAGATCACCGCTGGTTATCGGCTCTCTCGGCGCTGAAGTCGTCCAGCCAGGCGCCGAAGTCCTTGCCGAGCTCGGCATGGTCCACACCTAGACGCACCACGGCCTTCAGGTAGTCGAGCCGGTCGCCGGTGTCGTAGCGTCGGCCCCGGAAGATGACGCCGTGGACGCCGCCGCCCTCCTGCGTGGAGGTGGCGAGGGTGGCCAGAGCGTCGGTGATCTGGATCTCTCCGCCCCGGCCGGGCGGGGTCCTCTCCAGCACGTCGAAGACCGAGGGGTCCAGGACGTATCTGCCGATCACCGCGAGGTTGCTGGGGGCGTCGGCCGGGTCGGGCTTCTCGACGAGGCCGGTGATCCGCACGATGTCGCCCTCACGGCCCTCCACCGCCGCACAGCCGTACAGGTGCACCGACTGGGGTGGCACCTCGAGCAGGGCCACCACGCTGCCGCCCTTCTCCTCGCGCACGCGCAGCATCTCCTCGAGAAGGTGGTCGCGTGCGTCGATCAGGTCGTCGCCCAACAACACCGCGAACGGGTTGTCACCGACGTGCTCCTTGGCGACATGGATCGCGTGACCCAGACCCTTGGGCTGCCCCTGGCGGACGAAGTGGACCTTGAGGGCCGCGGACTCGCGCACCCGGTCCAGCCGGTGCTGGTCACCCTTGGCCTCCAGGGCCGCCTCGAGCTCCCAGTGGTGGTCGAAGTGGTCCTCAAGGGCGGCCTTGTTGCGACCGGTGATGATCAGGACATCCTCCAGACCGGCCCGGACGGACTCCTCGACCACGTACTGGATCGCGGGCTTGTCGACGACCGGCAGCATCTCCTTGGGCGTCGCCTTGGTGGCAGGCAGGAAGCGCGTCCCCAGGCCGGCAGCAGGAATCACGGCTTTGGTGACCGGGCGGGTCGGCTGGTCGGTGCTCATGAGCCAACCCTAATGGCCGTGGTCAGGCAGGATGGGCTGCGTGAGCGAACGTCCGCCCGATGCCGAGCCGATCACCGTCGCGAAGGCGAACCTCCGGGCTGAGGTCAAGACCCGGCGACAGGTCGAGATCCTCCGGCGGGACCGCGCCGAGGACGCTCAGGCCTTGGCGCTCGACGCGCTGCGGGTCGCCCACGAGGCGGGGCTCGGGCGTGGGTCATGGGTAGCTGCCTACGAGTCGATCCCGTCCGAACCGCCGACCGAGGCACTGGTCGAGGCGTTGCTGGGCCGCGGCATTCGGGTCATGGTCCCGATCACCCAGGCCGACTGGGACCTCGACTGGCGTGAGGTGGGAAACGAGCAGCCTCTCGGGGTCGAGGCCCTCGCCCACGCGAAGGTCGTCTTCGTACCGGCTCAGGCCGTCGACCTGGCCGGGCACCGACTGGGTCGAGGCATGGGCTGCTACGACCGCGCGCTGGCGAGAACGTCGGCTCTGCTGGTCGCCGTCGTGCACCCGTGGGAGGTGCTGGACCGGCCGGTGCCACACGAGACGCACGACCGGACGGTCCACGCGGTGATCGCTGCCGGACTGGGAGTCCGGCACCTCCCCGCCACCTAGCTGTTCGACGCGTCCGGGACCAGGGTGAGGCTGTCGCCACCGGCGCCGACCACCGCCGACCGCGAGAACGGCCACGCGAACAGCTCGTTGTTCGCCCAGGCATCGATCTGGTCGTCGTAGTTGGCGTCGTACACATGACCGCTGTTACCCGTCTGGTTGACCCAGTGGGAATGGTCGAAGTTGGACAGGTCGACGACCATGCGCATCGACGGCGCCCAGTCCACCGCATAGCCCTGGCTGGCGTCCCAACCGTTGGCGTCGACGATGGCCGAGCCG
>DASYGI010000080.1:0-3184 GCA_035999925.1 Pedococcus sp. | reverse complement strand
CGTTGCCCTGGTTGTGAAGCTCGTCGCCAAGCCGGGAGCGGAGGAGACGGTCGCGAAGTTCCTTAAGGGTGCCCTCGAACTTGCCAACGCTGAGCCCGGTACCTCGGTCTGGTTCGCTCTGCGCACCGACACCGCGACGTTCTGGATCGTGGACGCATTCCAAAGCGACGTCGAGCGCCGGGCCCATCTGACCGGGCCGATCGCCGCGGCTCTGATGGAGAACGCTGAGGCGCTGCTCGCGGTCGCGCCCGAGATCATGTCGGCGGAGGTCCTCGCGGAGAAGGTCACCGCCTGACCGCAGCGCCGTCTCGCGGAGAAGTGACGCGGGTAGAAGTTCACGTTCATGCCGATGCGCGCGCGCCCGAGCCGGGTGTTGAGAGGAGCCGGCCCAGGAGGCAAACGAAGGCGAAGAGCGGCCGGGTTCGACCTCTCCTGTCCCGTTTGGGATGTGAGTCAGGCCGGACGGCAAACCAGGAGCCGGAAGGCAGCAGAGCCCTGCATGGTGCGTTGCTCGACCGAGAGGCCCGCGGTGGTGAGCGCAGCCACGACCTCGGTCACGGGCCTCACCGTGAAGGTGTACTTGGTGAACGGCTGCCGTTCCATCCATTCCGGATCGGCCATTCCCAGGACGCCTGCGCCTGAGGGTGCGAGCACGCGCCGGAGCTCGGCGAAGGCTGGTGGCAGGTTCTGGACGAAGTACACGGTGTTGAGGCTGATCCAGCCGTCCAGGGCGCCATCCGCGATTGGCAGTGACTCCATTCCCGCCTGGTGCAATGCGAGCCGCCCTGCCGCTACCTGCGCGGGGTGCGCCTTGCGTGCCCGCTTCACCATGTCCGGTGATGGCTCGACGCCGTGGACCCGCCCACCCTCATGGGTGGCTTCGAGCAGCAGGTCGAGACCCAGACCGCCGCCGAAGCCGATGTCCGCGACCTCCTCCGTTCCGGTCAGGTCGAGGGCCCCGACGGCGGCAGCAATCTCTGGCCCGTTTCCCCGATTGAGCATCTGGGCAACAAGTGCGCCGAGCGGACCGGACGGGCCGCCGAGCTGGCGACTGAGGGTGCGGAGCAGGACGTCAGGGACCGGGAGCCTCGGCATGCTCCGAACTATGGCAGGAGCACGTCTGCGCGACCAGGCGACGACGCGACCCGGCGCCGAGGGGCAATGCGCGAAGGGGTAATGCGCCGGGGGTATGGCCCAGGGCGTGTGCACGACGCAGATTCGCCGTCCGGCGCAGGCCCAGCACCGCATGCTCGGGCAGGAGGACCGGCCAAGCGTATTTCATTCGTGCACAGAGAGATACACCGCCTCAGAAGTCGGTGCGCGAGATTGCACCAACGACCATCGCGTGCACAGTCACCCACGTATCCCCGTGACGTGCACCTGTCATCGCCAAGTGCGACCCACTGAGTCGGCGAGGCGGTCATCATGTAACCCGAGCGAAGGCCCCCGGGCGGCTTGCGGCGGAAGGACGTGCTCTCGCGGCCAGTGCCCGGACCGGTGGGTCGCGTCTGTTCCGACGATGCGCTCGATCACCCCATCGGTGTGGACCGCCTCGAGGGGTCAACATACGCCTGAGCACGGAAGCCGATCGTGGCGGCAGATGCAGCGTCGACGGCTAGCCTGAGATCGATGATGGGTCTCAACGGTCTCGAACTTGCCATCTTGCTGCTTTGGGTAGTCGGCATCGGCGCGATCGTGCATACCGGGCTCCGGGCGGGGTTCAGTGTCCGGACATAGGCAGCTCTTGTAGTAGCCGTATTGGTCCCCGTGGCTGGGTCCCTCTTCGCCATTGCTTAGGCCACCCTCGCCGCCGCGCGGACCGAAAGGCAGCTCACAAGCAGCCGTCTTCCAAGTAGATCCGCGGCTGAACCCGTATCCCTTGTCGGCCACACGCCCGGCTCGCGGCTGAAAAGACGCGGGCCACGCGGCCCCCGGAACGGGGCCGAGAGACACCGCCTCGGAACGGATGCGAGTAGCGTCCCGGGGGTGGTTCCTGGCGGGACCTGGGGAGACGACCGCACCGACGAAAGGCTCACACCTGCGATCGCCCGCCAATCAGCCGCCAGGGTCACCCCGGCCTAACTGGAAGGGGGTGAGTCGCATGACAGAAGTGCCCCTAAACCCCGGCGAAGAGATCGATGTTGTCGTGACGACCGTGGCACCGTTTGGCGTGCTCGTTCGCACGGATACTGGGCTGCACGGCCTGGTTCGTGGTGTCAACGACCCGGTGGGCGTGGCTATGCGCGTGCGCGTGCTAGACGTCGACGCCAAGCGGCAACGGTTCAGCGCCGAGGTGGCCTGACTTCGACCGGCCGGCCCGTGTGGCCTAGGTGCCCGCGGGCCGGTTCTTGCCAGGCTCTCGATGTCCGTCTGGCGGCGGAAAGGGGCGCCTGGCGTGACCCGTGGTCGGGTGGCTTCTTAGGCGTTCCAGCCCAGCGGCTCGCTCGGCCTGACAAGGCCTTCGACGACGAAGGGATCGGACGCGACGAACCGCTGTGCGGCGTCGAGCGACGCGAAGATCGCCATCGAGCCGTTGCTGACGGGGCCTTCGAAGATGCCGATGCCGATGATGTCGCTCGCTGGCTCGAACGCGTCCAGGTACGCCTTGTGCCTCGGGAAGACCGAGGCCAGGTCGGCCGCGCGGGCTGCCACCGTCTCGTAGCGCACGACGTACTTCACGCTGGACACCGTATCCGCCCTCGGGACTGGGCCGGCGCCGCTGGCTGTCCTCGCAGCCGGGTAAGGGTGTATGAGGTATCGGTGAACCCCGACCCGATCCGCTCCGTCGACCGCCTCGTTGACACCTTCGCCGCCCGATGGCTCGAGCTGACCGACCCCGCTGTCGGCGACGCCCTGGTGGCCGACCCGATCCTCGTCCTTGGCCCGTCCGGAACCACCGCCGTCCCACGCGCGGCCTTCCTCGGCGCGATCGCTTCGCGCGCTCAGGTGGTCGATGACCTCACGGACGCCACGACCAGCCTCGCCGGCTCCACGGCGGTGGCTCTCGGTGATCAGATGGTGCTCGCCACCATCCGGTGGACACTCCACCACGGCGAGGCGACGCGCGAACTGGTCAGCGACTTTCTCCTCGAGCGCGAGGAGGGTGGCTCGATGCGGTGCGTGGCCTACCTGCCTCGCACCAACGTCATGGACAACTTGGGCTAAGACGACTGCCCCCACTTGT
>DASYGI010000079.1:0-11967 GCA_035999925.1 Pedococcus sp. | reverse complement strand
CCGTCGTCCCGGAGCATGTCGTACTCCGCGGACATGACGTATGCCGGCGGGAGGCCGGAAAGGTCCGGTGCCAGGAGAGGCGACGCGTACGGATTCGTCGCCTGGTCGGGGCTGCTCAGGTAGAGCGGCCCGAGCCGGCGGACGTCGGCGACGTGGAGCCCGTAGCCCGTGCCGTAGGTCTCGTGCGACGGCAGGCTGAGTGTGAGGTCCAGCGCGGGAACCTCGAGCAGCTGAAGCGCGATCCGCGGCCCCTGCTCGTCCCGGAGCTTCAGAGCGAGCCCGGCGGCCAGGTTGGCGCCGGCGGACTGTCCGCCGACGGTGATCAGTTCCGGCCGGACGTCGAGGTCAGCGGCGTTCTCGACCACCCACTCCAACGCCGCCTGGGCGTCAGTCAACCCGGTGGGGAACTTGTGCTCGGGCGCCTTGCGGTAGTCCACGGCTACGACGACGCAGGACGCGCCGACGCAGCGCTCGCGGCTGACGACGTCGATGTACTTGTCATGGACGGATCCGACGACCCAGCCGCCGCCGTGCAGGAAGACGTGAACGGGGTGCGGGCCCTCGCCGGCCGGCCGGTAGACGCGCAGATCGATGGCGCCACCGGCCACGGGGAGGCTCACGGTCCGTGTCTCGTGGACCTCCGGTCCCGGCTCGGTGAGCTGCTCGACCATCGCGTCGCTGCCCTGACGGCCCTGGGTGCGGAAAGCGTCCCAGTCGTCGATCTGCTCAGGCATCGGCGGCAGCGACGTGAGCATCGGCTCGAGGAAGGGGTCGACGGGCATGTGCACTCCTGGGCGATGAAGGGGTTGGGCGTCAGACGGTCGGTCGTGGGGCGGCGAGCTCAGGTCAGGGACCCCCGGAGGTGTTCATGAGCACGGGGGACGAGTCGGTGCCGGCTTCCTGCTGCCACTCGGGGTAGCGATGACAGGCGACGACGCGACCGTCGGTCAGGGGCCGCAACGAGGGCCGGGTCTCCCAGCACTGTTCACGGGCGAACGGGCAGCGGGGCGCGAACGGGCATCCGGCGGAGGCTGACGGGCCTGAGTCGTCGGCCTGTTCCGGCGCGTCGGCGCGGCGCCGGCGCTGCACCGTCGGGTCGGCCACGGGCGCGGCCAGCAGGAGCGAGCGCGTGTACGGGTGGGCCGGCTCGCGGGCAACGAGGCTCGTGGGCCCCGCTTCCATGACCTGCCCCCGGTACAGGACGGTGAGGTCGTGACAGACGTGGCGGACGACGGACATGTCGTGGGAGATGAACAGGTAGCTCAGCCCGTGCTCGTCCTGCAGGTCCGACAGCAGATTGAGGATCTGTGCCTGAACGGACAGATCCAGGGCACTGACCGCCTCGTCGCAGATGACGACCTCGGGCGACGTCATGAGGGCCCGGGCGATGGAGATGCGCTGGCGTTGCCCACCGGAGAACTGACGCGGGAAGCGACCGACGGCCGCTGGGTCGAGCCCGACGTCCTCCAGCATGACTGCCGTGCGCCGGTCGATCTCCTTTCCCTCCCGCACTCCCTGTGCACGCAGGGGTTCCGCGAGGCTGCGGCCCACCGTGTACGAGGGGTTGAGCGAGCTGTTCGGGTCCTGGAACACCGCTTGGAGGGACCGGCCGAGCGCGCGTCGCTGGGTGGGCTTCAGGTGCGTGATGTCCCGGTGGAGCAGCTCGACGGTGCCTGACTGAACCGGGACCAGACCGAGCACGGCTCGGGCGAGCGTCGACTTGCCAGAGCCGGACTCGCCGACCAGTCCCATGGTGCGGCCGCGGTGCACCGTCAGGCTGACGTCGTCGAGGGCCCAGAACAGGGGAGCACCCCGTCGACGACGGAAGCCGACGCGGACGTTGCGGACGTCGAGGACTGGGATCCGGGTCTCGGTCACTGCGGCAGAGCTCCTTGGCGCACCAGGTCGTCGACGCGCAGGCAGCGCGTCACCGATCCGCTGTTCACCGTCATCAGAGGGATAGGGCCGGTAGTGCAGATGTCGCGTCTGTGCGCGCAGCGGCCGGCGAAGCGGCAGCCGGCCGGCCACGTACCGGGCGGCGGCACCCGTCCGGGCAGGGTGGGGAGCCGGCTGCCTTCGGGGGCGGTGCTGGGATCGGACGCGAGCAGGGCGGCCGAGTAGGGGAACCGAGGCTCCCGGAACAAGGTGTGGACGTCGGCCTCCTCCACCACCTCGCCGGCGTACATGACGACCGCCCGGTCGGCGACGTCGGCCACGACGCCCCAGTCGTGCGTGATGATCAGGATCGCCATGCCGACGGCGTGCTGAAGCTCTCGCAGCAGCTGCAGGATCTCCGCCTGAACGGTGACGTCGAGCGCCGTCGTGGGCTCGTCGGCGATCAGCAGTTGCGGGCGACCGGCGAGTGCGAGTGCGATGTTGATGCGCTGCGCCATGCCACCGGAGAGCTCGTGCGGGTAGGAGGCCAGCACACGTTCTGCGTCGTTGAGCTTCACCTGCCGCAGCAGTTGTACGGCGCGCGCCCGAGTTCCGGCCGAGGAGAGCCGCTCGTGCAGGCCGATCACCTCTCGGAGGTGGCTCCCGACGGTGTGCGTCGGGTCGAGGCTGCCCAAGGCGTCCTGGGCGACGTAGGCGATCCCCGACCCACGGACGGCGCGGTAGGCCCGGGGTCCTCCCGCCACGAGGTCGGTGCCGTCGAAGACCACCGAGCCGCCCCCGACGGAGACGCCGGCGGGCAGCAGCCCCAGGATCGCGAGGGCCGTCATGCTCTTCCCGCAACCGGATTCGCCGACCAGTGCCACGGTCTCCCCGGGCCCGACGCCGAAGGTCACGTCACTGACCAGGGCTGTTGATGCGTCAGAGCCCGCAGTCACTGTTAGGCCTCTGACCTGGAGCAGTCCCTGCGTCGGGGCCGTACCGGCCGACGCCGCCAGGTCCTCGGGCTGGCGGGGGGTCTGCCCGTGGGTGGGGCGGTGGTGGCGACGCGACACCGGGGTGTCTTCGCCGGACGACAGGTCACGGATGGCGTCCCCGAGCAGCCCGAACGCCAACACCGTCAATGCGATGGCGACGCCGGGCGGGACCAGAAGCCACTGGTCCTGGCTAATCACTTGGGCGGCGTCCCCGATCATGCCGCCCCAGGTCGGACGTCCTCCCGACGTGATGAGGCCGAGGAAGGCCAGAGCCGCCTGGAACGCCAGAGAAATGCCGGCGAACACCGACGCCTGCACGAGAATCGGGCCGAGCACGCGGCGGAGCACATGCGAGGTCATGATCCGGAGTGGCGCGACGCCGGAGACCTTCGCGGCGGTGACGTACAGCTCCTCGCGGACCAGCAGAGTCGAGCCTCGCACCACCCGGATCAAACCCGGTGCCCCGAGCACCCCGAGGGTGACCATGGCCGCGGTGGGACTGCCGGTGAAGACGACGAGCGCGACGAGCACGATGATGATCGGTGGAATGGAGAGCGCGAGTTCCGCCACCCGGCTGATGACGCTGTCCGGCCATCCGCCGCGATAGCCGGCGAGGATCCCGAGCGGCACGCCGAGGGCGAGGAAGACGGCGACCGCGATGAGCGAGTTGACCAGCGACGGCTGGATGCCGAACAGCAGGCGGCTCAGGACGTCGCGCCCGAGCGCGTCGGTGCCCAGCCAGTGGTCCGCAGTCGGGCCGCTCAGGACGAGGTTGAGGTCCTGTTGCTCCGGGTCGTAGGGCGCCAGGACTGAGGCAAGCAGCCCGGCGAGGACCAGCAGGACCAGGTATGCCAGGGCGGCAACGCCGAGGCGCTGGTGGAGAAACGCCCGTCGGACCCAGTGCGGGCCGGAACCGGTGACCGGCGGGGCGGGGGACAGTGCCGTGTCGATGTGTGCGGACGTCTCGGTCATGCCTGCCGAACCCTCGGGTCGAAGTAGCCGTACGCGAGGTCGACCAGCAGGTTGACCACGATGACGATGAGCGTGAAGTACACGACCACCCCTTGAACCAGGGGTAGATCAGCCGAGGACGTGGCCTGTACCGCGGTGCGACCGAGGCCTGGAATGGCGAAGATCGACTCCACCGCGACGGTTCCACTGAGCGCGCCGATGAAGACCAGACCGACGACGGTGAGGATCGGGATGGCGGCGTTCTTCAAAGCATGTCGATAGGTGATCGAGCGATCACTCAGGCCGGCAGCCCGGAGCGTCCGCACGAAGCCGCGGTCGAAGGCAGCCGAGACGGCGTCGCGTGTCTGCTTCGCGATGATCGCGGTAGCCGGCACGGCGAGGGTGACCACGGGCAGGACGATCGAGGTCAGCCAGCCCGCGGGGTCGTCGACGAAGGGCACGTAGCCGGTCGGCGGCAGCAGCGACCACTGCACGGCGAACAGCACGATCAGCATCAGCCCGAGCCAGAAGTCGGGGATCGCGATGCCCACGATCGATACCGCGTCCACGACCCGCCCGAGCGCGCCCCGCCGGGCCCCTCGGACCCCGAGGACCACGCCTACGAGCGTGGCCACGAGCGTCGCCCCGACGATCAGCGACAGCGACGGCTCGAGTCGATCGTTGAGCAGCTGGGTCACCGGCTGGTGGGTGAAGAGCGAGCTGCCGAAGTCGCCGTGCAGGGCGCCACGCAGCCAGTTCCAGTACTGCTCCCACAGTGGCTGGTCCAGGCCCAGCTGCTCACGGACCGCCGTCACCTGTTCCTGCGTCGCGTTCTGCCCCAGCAGGGCCCTGGCGGGGTCCCCGGGAAGCAACGCGACGAAGACGAACGAGACCACGGAGGCGATCAGCAGCAGCGGCACCGACCAGGCCAGGCGGCGTAGGACGAGTCGAAGCATGGTCGCCTCCGTGGTCTCTCAGCGGTCAGCTGGTCGGCGCGAGATCGGTCAGCCAGGGAACGCCCGCGTTGGCCGTGGTGGCGTCCGGCGTGCTCACGCCCTTTGCGGTGTAGTAGCTCAGCGGGGAGCCGACCACGGGGACGGTCCACCCCTGGTCCACCAGGTACTTGTTGATCTGCTGCTGGATGCCGGGGCTGTCCGCCTCGCTCGCCGAGAAGTACTGCGCGTAGAGCTTGTCCAGCTGCGGGTCGGCGAAGTGGAATGGATTGAAGGGCCCCTGCGGGAACACGAAACCTGCGTAGAGGGAGCCCATGTTCGCCAGGCCGTACCCGATGGCTGCCGCCGGGTACTTGCCGGAGACCATGGAGGTGAAGTAGTCGTTCGCCGTCGCCTTGCTGTCGACCTGCAGGGTGACGCCGATGTCCTTGAGTTGTCCGCCGATGGCCTGGATCAACTTGTCGAAGCTGAACAGCGGACTGGACAGCACCTTCAGGGTGAAGCCGTTCGCATAGCCCGCCTCCGACAGCAACTGCTTGGCCTTGGCCACGTCGTGGGGATAGGCGTCGGACAACTTCTTGTCGTAAGCCGGTTGCCCCTCGAGCGCGTACTGGGAGAGGGCCAGGTCCGCGCTCCCGAAGAGGGCCTTGGCGATGGCCGTGCGATCGACGGCGAGGTTCAGGGCCTGCCGCACTCGGACGTCGGCGAGAGGCTTGGCGACCTTGCCGCCGCGGTCCATGAGGTTCAGTCCGAAGAGCGCCTGCGGCGGGGCGGTCACCGTGATACCCGCGTTCCTGGCCGCCTGCAGGGTGGTGGCGTCACCTACTGCCGCCTGGATCTGGCCGGCCTGCATCGACTGGATCATCGACGACGGGTTCGTGATGATGCGGACGGTCACCGTCTTCCACTGCTGGCGACCCTTGTTCCAGTAATTGGGGTTCTGCACGAACGTGTAGTGGTCACCCGCCACCGTCTTGCCGGTATCGAGCATGTACGGCCCGGCACCGGCCGTGGTCGTCTCGAGCGTCTTCGGGTCGGCCACCGCCTTCGGGCTGGCGATGTAGCCGGCGGCGAAGGCCTGGGCGAAGTTGAACGTGAGGTTGGGGTCGGGGCGGGACAGAGTGAAGTGCACGGTCATGGGCCCGGTGGCGTCGATGGAGGAGACGGCGGACAGCAGGATCGCCGGACTACCGGCCTTCTGGGTCCGCTCGTAGTCGAGGAAGGTCTTGACGGCCGCCGCATTCAGCGGCGTCCCGTCGCTGAACTTGACTCCGTCCCGGAGCGTCAGCTCGTACGCCATGTTGCCCTTGCCGACGTAGCCCCATTTCGTGGCGAGGCCGGGGGCGAAAGTGCCGTCCCCCTTCATGACGACCAGCGGGTCATAGGCCCACTGCAGCGTCGACGTGTAGGAGGGGTCGCCGGTGGCCGGGTTCAGCGTCGGAGGCGCTGCCGCGGTGCCGAAGGTCAGGGCGTCGCCCACGGAGGATCCGCTGTCACCTCCCGACGACTTGCTGCTCGTGCAGCCGGCCGCCGCCGTGAGCACGACCAGCGTGCCGACGACGATCGTGGAACGCCGCCGACGAGAAGGGGAGGTGCGCGAAGTGCCCATCAATCGACTCACGTTCGTCTCCTAGGGGGGTGGGGAGGGCTAGCTAAATCGGTTTAGCTTGCCGGGAACAGTGAGCTACGCCACGGCGGTTGTCAAGCACTGATTTCGGGTGCGTCGTTGCGGGCACCCGATGGCGGCACGGCCTATCGCACTACTCGCCGGCGGGGGCGAGCGACGTTGCCGTTCAGCGTGGGGTCAGTGGCGCATGGACGGCGGCGCGACGGATCCACGCTCGTGCAGTCGCATCGGTATCCGTCGACGGTTGGTCCGGCTGGAGCTCAGCAGAAGTTCGACCGCCGTTCGGCCGAGCTCCTCGTGGGGCAGGGCGATCGAGGTCAGGCCCGGCTCCAACCAGCCCGCCAGTTCGCTGTCGTCGAAGGAGATGACCGAGACGTCCTGGGGGATGCGCAGGCCCGCGCGGGCCAACGCCTGATATGCCCCCATGGCGACGCGGTCGTTGGCGCAGATAAGGGCGCGCGGGACCTGGCCGCGGTCGAGCAGTTCGGTCACGGCCTCGCGGCTGGGCTCAGGGTCCCAGTCGCGCGGATACAGCACCCCTGCCAGTTCCACGCCCGCACGCCTCAACTCCGCGTCGACACCCCGTCGCCGCTCGGGGAGGGCGCCCGCTTCGAGTCCGCTCCATTGCAGGCCCCCGGACATGCCGGGGGGAAGGGAGCCCACGAAGAAGATCCCTTGGCGGTGGCCGGCATCCAGGAGTGCGCGGGCCACGGTGGCGCCGGCCTTCCGCTCGTCCGGCACGACCTCGGGCGCGTCGACGTCCGGGCTCGTGCAGTTCAGGAGAACCAAGGGAAGGTCGCGGATCGCCTTGGGAACGGTCGCGGTCCGCGTGAACATCGTCGCGTAGACGAAGCCATCGACGCGCCGCCCGATCAGCCCCTGCAGGAGTCGTTCCTCGAGATCTGGATCCCCCAGGGTCTCCGCGATGTAGAGAAGCGTGTCGTGTCGGCGCGCCGCCTCGAGGGCGCCCCGAACCGCCGCGCTGGCGTATGGGGTGCTGGTGATGAAGTCGGAGACGAGTGCGATCGTGCCTGACGTGCCGGTCCGCAGGATCCGTGCCGTCAGATTGGGCTGGTATCCGAGTTCATCGGCCGCCGTGCGGACGCGCTGTTGGGTTTCCTCGGCGATCCGCTGGTCCGTGCGACCCGACAGCACGAAGGAGGCCGCCGTCGGCGAGACGCCGGCTCGCGCTGCGACCTGCGCCAGCGTTACCCGGGCGCTGCCGGCTGCTGGGGAGCGCGTCGCCGCGCCGCCGACGTCCTCGCTGCCTCTCGGTGACGAGGCGTCTTCGGAGTCCATTTTTACCTCCGCTGGCTGCGCGGGCGACGAGAGGCGCCCGAATTCACCGTCAGTTCAGCACATCCCGACCAGCAGTTCCGGCATCACCGAGCAAGGGGCACCGATGTGCGCGCCCTCTTGACGGATCGGCCGAGTACCCCCCACAGTCTGCTAAACCGCTTTAGCAACCGGCATCCCCCGTTGGAGGTACACGTGCTCATCCTCCCGCTTCGTCGGAGGCGCCCCGCGGTTCGCCAGGGAAGCGATCCCTCGGCCCCGCGTGCTACGAGCGGGAAGGACGGCCAGTGAGCGCCGTGCGGGTGGAAGGCGAGGTGGCCGCCGGATTCGAAAAGGTGGCCGACGTCTTCCGGGAGAACTTCGAGGACCGAGGCGACACCGGCGCGGCATGTGCCGTCTACGTCGAGGGATCGCGGGTCGTGGACATCTGGGCCGGGACGACCGCTGGGGGGCCGTGGCATCCGTACACGCGGAACTGCCTCTTCTCGGTCAGCAAGGGAATCACGACCATCTGCGTGCTCATGGCTGTGGAGCGTGGGGCGATCGATCTCGATGCGCCCGTGACGTCCTACTGGCCGGAGTTCGGTGCCCAGGGCAAGGAAGCCACGACGGTGCGGCAACTACTGGCGCATCAAGCCGGACTCACCGCGCCAGCGGTGGACCTGACCCTGGACGACCTTCAGGCGTGGGATCCCGCCGTCCGCGCGCTGGCCGAGCAAGCGCCGGCCTGGAAGCCGGGGACGTCGTTCGCCTACCACGCGGTCACCTTCGGCTGGCTGGCCGGTGAGGTGCTGCGTCGGGCGACCGGCAAGCGGCCCCGAGACTGGCTCGCCGAGCACGTCGCAGGGCCGCTGGGCGTGGCGATGAGCTTCGGCGTCGACATCGACGACCCGAGCTTCGCTCCGATGCTGGACCCGCTTCCGATCACGGACCCGGAGGCGGCCGCCGCCGAGGCCGCCGCACTGCAGGATCCGCTCGTCGTGCGCGCCATGAGCCTCGGCGGGGCCCTCGACCCGGCGAACCTGTTCGCCTCGGCTCAACGCCGCGAGGTGATGGCCTGCGAGCTCCCCGGCGTGAACCTGGTCAGCAACGCACGCAGCTGCGCCAAGGTGTACGCGGCCACCGTCGGCGAAGTGGACGGCGTGCGGCTGCTCGGCCCCGACGTCGTCCTGGATGCCCGGGAGGTCCGGTCGGAAGGCCCGCCGTATGCCGGACCGAACGTGGGGCTCCGGTGGGGGAGTGGCTTCATGCTCAGCTCCGTTCGCCGCCCCATGCTCGGCGAGGGCAGTTTCGGTCATGACGGAGCGGGCGGACACCTGGCCTTCGGGCATCTCGAGGCCCAGGTCGGGTTCGGCTACCAGACCGTGCGCCCCGGCGGAGTGCCCGACGACCGTGCCGACGAGCTCTGCAGGGCCTTGCAGGCCTGCCTGTGAGCCTCGACGGGGAGCACACCGCGCCGCAGTTGATCACGTACGCCGACCGTCTCGGCGGGTCGCTGTCCGGGGTCACCGAGCTCCTCCGTGGTCCGTTCGCCGGGGCGTTCGGTGGCGTCCACCTGCTGCCCTTCTTCCGGCCGTTCGACGGTGCCGACGCCGGCTTCGACCCTGAAGACCACCGCGAAGTCGATACCCGCCTGGGCACGTGGCAGGACGTGCGCGAACTGTCGGGGACGCACGGCGTCATGTCCGACTTGATCGTCAACCACGTGTCGGCGCAGTCGCCACAGTTCCGGGACGTCCGGCGGCGAGGTGACGCCTCGCCCTGGCGCGGAATGTTCCTGACGATGGGCAGCGTCTTCCCCGACGGCGCGACCGAGATGGACCTCGCCGCGATCTTCCGGCCGAGACCTGGCTTGCCCTTCACCGCGATGGACCTGGGCGGCCGGCGACACCTGGTCTGGACGACGTTCACGTCCGCGCAGGTCGACCTCGACATCCGTGCGCCGCAGACGTGGGCGTACCTCA
Organism: Pedococcus sp.; assembly: GCA_035999925.1. Classification (GTDB taxonomy): domain Bacteria; phylum Actinomycetota; class Actinomycetes; order Actinomycetales; family Dermatophilaceae; genus Pedococcus. Next base: position 2,306 of record DASYGI010000079.1, on the reverse strand, counting down.
TCGGCATCATCGACCGGCTCACCGACGCCGGTGTCTCCATGCTGCGGCTCGACGCCGCGGGCTACGTGGGGAAGACGGCAGGCACCACCTGCTTTCTGACCGACGAGGCGCTCGCCTTCATCCGTCGCCTGCGGTCCTACGCATCGGAGCGTGGAGCGGCCACGCTCATCGAGGTACATGCCCACCACACCCAGCAGGTGCAGCTGGCCGAGGCGGTCGACTGGGTCTACGACTTCGCTCTGCCGCCGCTGGTGCTGCACGCCCTGGTGGCCGGGGACGCGGCGCCGCTGGCCGACTGGTTGGAGGTCCGACCGGCCAACTGCGTCTCGGTCCTGGACACCCATGACGGCATCGGCATCGTCGACGTCGGTCGGAACCCCACGCTCCCTGGAGTCCCCGGACTGCTCAGCGAGCCCCAGATCGACGCCCTCGTCGAGGCCATCCACCGGAACACCGATGGAACCAGCCGCCTCGCGACGGGCGCCGCCGCGTCCAACCTGGACCTCTACCAGGTCAACAGCACGTTCTACGACGCTCTTGGGCGGGACGACCTCCGGTACCTCCTGGCCCGACTGATCCAGCTCTTCCTCCCCGGCATTCCGCAGGTGTACTACGTCGGCCTGCTGGCTGGATCCAACGACGTCGAACTGCTGCAGCGGACCGGCGTCGGGCGGGACATCAACCGGCATCACTACGGGCCGGAAGAGATCGAGGCCGCTCTCCTCCGGCCGGTCGTCGCCGCTCAGCTCGCAGCGCTCCGTCTGCGCGCCGCCCACCCAGCGTTCCGGGGAGATTTCACCTACCGGGTTGAGGGCGCCCGCCTGGAGCTGAGCTGGCGGCACGGCTCCGACTGTGCACGGCTGGAGATCGACGTCGCGGACCTGAGCCACCAGATCTACGTGACCCACAAGAGCGGACATCTTGAATTCAGCGACGTACTGAAGCTCGGCACGGAGCCGGAGCGTTCCTGACCGAGTGCTCCGACGGCACCACTCGAGCCTGGAGGTTTCACCGTGTCCAGCGACTCACGGATCAGCGAACTGCTGGCCGTCTATGACCACCCGAGGCCGGCCCGGCAGGACTCCTTCTGCAGGATCGGAGTCCGTGTAAAGGTGTACGTGCCCTCGAGGACGTAGAAAGCTTCTGCTTCGTCGTGCGTGTGCGGCCGCTTCTCGAAGCCCGGGTCTTGCCATACCTCGCCAAGTGACCACTGGCCGCCGGTCTCGGCACGAGAAGCTTTGCGCGCGATGTGCGCCTGGAGACCCCCCATGGGCAGGATGATGCGGTCCCCATCTGAAGGTCCGCGCAGGATCACCCGCGGCTGCTGAAGACCGTCCATTCCCGGCCTCCATTCCCGGATGGTTGGGGGCTCAGGCTAGGCCCCGGCACGGCTGAGCGGCTCCGATCGTCTGGCGTTGGAAGTCCGAGCCTTACGCAGCCCGTGGCAGCCCCGCACCGCGCGGGGCAAACCGATAAGCGCGCCCAAAGACCCGCGTTTCTGGTTGCAGTTGCACTTGCGGTTGCAGTTGGGGCCGTCCGCGGTTGTGCGCCCACGTTCGCGGTCGTACATCGGTGCACGTCAAGCGGCTTATGGGACAGTGAACCGTCAGGAACGCGATCATGACGGCCTGGCAGTGTGGGCATCAAGGGTTCAGTCCACCTTGCGGCTGCAGTCCTGGCCGAGCCGTATGAGGCGTGTGTCGGTTCCACTCCCCCTGGACCCGCTCCCCGTAACCCGCCTCTATCCGACTGCGGCACGGCGGGGGAAGGGTGGGCCGGAGGCCCATCCCGGAGGGACGCGGAGCGCCCTTCCGGCGCTGCGCCGCAGGCGGCATGCTGATCCGGGTCGGAAGCGGAAGTCGTGTCCCGAGAGGGTGAGAGCGCGGGCGGCCCCGCGATCTTGGTCCGCGGCCAGTCCGCAACTAGTCCGCAAGATGGCCAGTCACGACACTCACCGCCCAGCGGTGACAAACGGCAAATGCCCAGCTCAGTGGCACTTCCCGTTAACGACCGACCGTCGTCAAACACCGGGAAGTAGTTCTGGGTCAACGTCTTGGCCAATGCGGGGCAGAGCGTCCGACGAAACGGCAAGTGGGCGGATAGCACCAGGCTCCGGTCCTCGCGTCCCGGCGCCGTACGGCACAGCAGGTGATCGCAGACGAAATGTCTAGGGCTGCGAAGCACCGCGGCCCGATAGTTAGGCTGCCTCACGGCGGTGCCACGTTGGTAGCCAAACCACCTCGTTCAGGCTCTTTCGAGCTTGTCCGGCCTCGTTCCGTATGGCGGCTGACCTGCGCAAACGGACG
>DASYGI010000078.1:0-9176 GCA_035999925.1 Pedococcus sp. | reverse complement strand
CGCCACCGCTCCCGCTGTCCTCGGCTCCGGCGCTCCTGGCCTCGGAGCTCCCGGCGCCAAGGCCGCATCGGCAGGCACGGGGCGTGGCGGGTCGGCGGCCAACTGCGCGGCGACCTCACCAGGGTGGACCACTCTGGACGGGCAAACCTTGGCCAGCGTCGTGCCGAACAACATCCCCCAGACGCTGCCGTGGATCCTGCTGGCGCTCGCCTTGCTCGGTCGCAGACGGCTGGGGCGCGCCGTCGCCGTCGTGCGTACCTTCCGTGCTCGGCGCCAACCGCTGGCTGCCCAGCACGAACCCTTGGCCTAGGCGAGCAGACCCAGCCTGCAGAGCGCATCCCCCTCAACCGTGGTGTGGGGGGCGTACGGGAGGGGGTGCGCCCTGACTGCTGCGGACCAGTCGACCCCCGGCGCTCGGATGCCCCGGCAGGTTCGGCGACCAGGGTCCGGGGCAGCCCATCCACTGTACGCCGACCGCCGTCAGCGGTCTATGGACCAGTCAGTCACCGCGTGGTCAGGTCCGGGTGTGCGGCGGGGTGGTGCAGGACAGCCAGGACACCCTTGGCCTGATCGATGATGGTCCTGCTGTTGAGGGCCCGCTGGAGCCGCTCGGTGAGCACCTCGCCTCGCCGGATCGCCCGCTCCTGCAGGATGCCGATCGTGGCCACGTCCGCCAGAGCCTGCAGGATCCCGGCATCGGGCTCGGCGAACCGTTGTGGCGTCGCGTCGAAGGTTCAAGGCCCCGATGATGGTCTGGTTGTGTCGCAACGGGAAGGCGTGCACGGATCGGAACCCTGCGGCCACCGCACGTGGGGCGAACTGGGGCCATCGTTCACTGGCTTGCTCGAGGTCGTTGTCGGTCACCGCCAGACCCCTGCGAAAACAGTCCTAGCATGGACCCTCCTCGCGCTGAACCTGGAAGAGCTCAAGGATCCTCGCCGACTCCCTCGACGCTCCTAATGAACTGAAGGTGCCCCTCCTCGTAGCTGAGCAGGAGTCCCGCGGCGGAGGAGCCGGCCAGGTCGGCGGCCCGCTCGGTCAGCAGGGTGAGGAAGTCGATGAGGTCGAAGTCGGCGACCAGGGTGTCGGCCACCTGAACGAACGTGTCGGCTAGCCGCTCGCTAGAAATGCCGCTCATTCAGAGACTCCCGTCGGCTCCGTCACGACGCCCGATGCCTCGAGGCCCGATCTTGCCCCACGTGCCCGCTCACAGGTCCTCCCGCGTAACACGATCCTACCTGCGAGCACGTCACGGGCGACCTTCTCGATGGGTCGGTTGGTGGCAAAGGCGTTGGCGCGCAACCACACCATGGCGTCGAAATCGCTCAGGGACCTGGCTGCGACCGACACGGCAGGACGACGAGAAAGCGCAACGCCCGAACCCTGAGGGTTCGGGCGTTGCCGATGTCCTGAGACATCACACGCGTGCGCGAGGGGGGATTTGAACCCCCACGCCCTTTCGGACACTGGCACCTGAAGCCAGCGCGTCTGCCGTTCCGCCACTCGCGCGTGGACGGCCAATTGTGGCGTACCGCCCCCGACTTCTCCAAACTGGCGCAGGTCGGGTCCCCTCTCGCGACTACGGAACTGCCGCACTGTGGCAGGGATCGCGCGGCGTGCATTGCGGGCCTGCTCAGCCCAGCCCGTTACGATCAGGGCCGGACCGAAGTGGAGGAGGTGCCCATCATGGGTCTGTTCGACCGCGTCGAGCAACGTCTCGAGCGTGCCGTCAATGGCGCCTTCGCGCGTGCGTTCAAGTCCGAGGTTCAGCCCGTCGAGATCGCCAGCGCCATCCGCCGGGCCATGGACGACCGGGCCGCCATCGTCGGCCAGGGCCGCACGATCGTGCCCAACCTCTACACGGTCGAGCTGTCTGACACGGACTTCGAACGGCTCTCCGGCTACGACGAAGAGCTCCAGGACGAGCTGATCGCGGCCGCCCAGGAACATGCCGAGTCCCAGCGGTACCAGCCCGGTGGGCCGTTACGGGTGAACTTCACCAATGCCAACGACCTGGAGACCGGCGTCTTCCGGTTGCGCACCTCCACTGCCCGTCGGCCCGGCGAGCCCGTTGCCGCCGCACCGAGCCCGGCGGCACCTGCCGCACCTCCCGTCGCTGCCGCGCCGGTGCCAGCAGCGCGCCGTCCGCAGGAGGACCCCGAGGCCACGCAGCGGCAGCAGGTGACACCGCCCGCCCCACCTCGCCGCGTCAACCCCGCCGACCGTCCCTGGCTCGACGTCGATGGCGAGCGCTACCCGCTGATGGGCGCCATGACCGTGTTGGGGCGCGACGACAGCGCCGACATCATTCTGGACGACCCAGGGATCTCCAGGCGTCACAGCGAGATCCGGGTCACGACCGACGGACCCCACGTCGTCGCGAACATCCGCGACCTGGGGTCGACCAACGGTACGTTCGTCAACAGCGAGCGTGTGACCAGCCAACGCCTGTCCGATGGGGACCGGATCACGGTGGGGCGGACGTCCGTCGTCTACCGGGCCGGGCGGCGGTGAGCGCCACTTGAGTGAACTCACTCTCACGATCATCCGGCTCGGGCTGCTCGCCCTGATATGGATCTTCGTCTTCAGTGTCGTCGGCGTACTCCGCGGCGACATCTACGGAACCCGCGTGGTCAGCCGCACGCCTCGCAAGCCGGCACCCAGCCCGCGGCGCGCTCCTGCTCAGCCTGCTGCTCGCGCGCCGAAGCGCCCGCCGCACTCGGCCGCCCCGCGGTCCCTCGTCGTCACGCAAGGACCCCTGACCGGCACAGCGTTGCCCTTGCGCGACGCTGGAACCGTGATCGGCCGCAACCCCGAGTGCGCACTCGTCCTCGACGACGACTTCGCCAGCGGCCGGCACGCCCGGATCTACCAGCAGGATGGTGCCTGGTTCGTCGAGGATCTCGGCTCGACCAACGGCACGTATCTCGGCAACGAGCGCCTCACCGGACCCGTGCGCGTCGAGGCCGGCAGCGCCCTGCGCATCGGCAAGACCGTCATCGAGCTGCGGCGGTAGGCAGCGACGATGCCCCTTTCCTTCAGCTATGCCGCTCGATCCGACGTCGGGATGGTTCGTTCCGAGAACCAGGACTCTGGATACGCCGGCCCACGACTGCTCGCCATGGCCGACGGCATGGGCGGGCACGCCGGCGGTGACATCGCCTCCTCGGTCGCGATCGGCGCTCTCGCCGACCTCGATGGCGAAGCCCTGGGCAGCGCCGAGGCGACCAAGGCTCTGCTGCAACGGATCAGTGCGGCCAACGACGAGATCGCCGACATGGTCAAGGCCGACCCGAGCCTGCACGGCATGGGCACCACCCTCATCGCCATCCTGCGGTCCCAGAACAAGCTCGTGCTCGCTCACATCGGTGACTCGCGGGCCTTCCTGTCCCGCGACGGGAAGCTGACCCAGATCACCAAGGACCACTCGTTCGTACAGAGCCTGGTCGATGAGGGGCGGATCACCGAGGACGAGGCCATCGGGCACCCGCAGCGTTCGCTCGTCACGCGGGTGCTGACCGGGCAGGACGACGACGAGCCGGACGTCACCGTCCGCGAGGCGCGCATCGGCGACCGATACCTGATCGCCTCCGACGGCCTGACCGACTACGTCGCCGGCGACACCATCGCCGAGATCGTCACCGCAGGCGAGCCCCCGAGCCGAACCGCCGACCGCCTGGTCGAGCTGGCGCTCAAGGCCGGCGCCCCCGACAACGTCACCATCGTGGTCGGAGATGTCGTCGACACCAGCCGGGTCGCGGACACCCCGTCGCAGCCTCAGATCGTCGGTGCGGCAGCGGTCCGCACCCGCGGGACCCGACCGATCCCGGTGACGCCGGCCGCGAAAGCCGCCGCACTGTCCCGGGAGGCGAGCGGGGAGCCGGAGGACGAGGTCACCCTCGCCGAAGAAGGCCCCAAGTCTGGACCCGCGCGCTGGTTACGTAGGGCAGCCGTGGCGCTGCTGATCCTGATCATCGTGGGCGGTGGGACGTATGCCGCGTACGACTGGTCCCAGCGGCAGTACTTCGTCGGCGACCATGCCGGCAAGGTCGCGATCTTCCAAGGGGTGTCGCAGAACCTCGGTCCGATCTCGCTGTCACACGTCCGGACGACCTCCGACGTGGTCGTCAACGACCTCCCCGACTTCTACCGGGCGCAGGTCCAGGCCACCATCGCCAAGGACAACCTGACCGCCGCCCAGGCCCTGGTCGACCAGCTACGCACCGAGGCCACGCTGTGCGCGGCTCGCAAGGCCAGTGGGGGAGTCTGTACGGACACCGCCTCGACGGGCTCGACCGGCACGACGACCTCCGTGCCAACGACCTCGACGCCCTCGGTGTCGACCTCGCGTTGATGTCATGACCACGGTCTCCAGCTTCCGACCGCGAACTCGGCGCAACGTCGAGCTCGTGCTCCTCCTGCTCGCCGTGGCCATCGTCGTGCTCGCCTACGTCGACGTGGATCTGGCGGCCACCGGGACGTTCCCGGCCGGACTGCTCGCGCAGGGCGCCGGCCTGCTCGCCATCTCGATGGCGTTCCACCTGCTGCTGCGCTGGCGCGCGGCATACGCCGATCCGTTGATGCTTCCTATCGTCACCTTGCTCAACGGGCTGGGTCTGGTGATGATCCACCGGCTGGACATCGCCCATGGGCGCTCGCTCTCGGGTGGACTGGCCTTACGACAGCTGACCTGGAGCGCCGTCGCGGTGGCCATCGCCGCGGCCGTCCTGTTCTTCCTGCGCGACCACCGAACTCTGCGCCGCTACACCTTCACGGCGGCGGTGGTCGGGCCGGCGCTGCTGCTGATGCCACTGCTGCCGATCATCGGTCGCACCGTGAACGGCTCCAGGATCTGGATCGGGGTCGGGCCGTTCACCTTTCAGCCCGGTGAGATCACCAAGATCGTCCTGACCATCTTCTTCGCCGGCTACCTGGTCCAGACCCGTGACGCCCTCTCGCTCGCCGGGCGCAAGGTCCTCGGGCTGACGCTGCCCCGGGCTCGTGACTTCGGGCCGATCCTGGTCGCCTGGCTCGCCAGCATCATCGTGCTGGTCTTCCAGAAGGACCTCGGATCCTCACTGCTGCTGTTCGGGCTTTTCGTGGCCGTGCTTTATGTGGCGACCGAGCGAACCTCGTGGATCGCCATCGGGATGGCCATGTTCTGCGGCGGGTCCTACGTGGCCTACCTGGCGTTCACGCACGTCCAGACCCGGGTCCACCTCTGGCTGGACCCCTTCGCGCCCGGGCAGTCCGACCAGCTCGCCAAGGGGCTGATGGGCATGGCCGCCGGAGGCCTGCTGGGCACCGGACTGGGACGCGGACGCCCCGACCTGACCTACTTCGCGGAGTCCGACTTCATCGTGCCCAGCTTCGGTGAGGAGCTGGGGCTCGTCGGCCTGTTCGCGTTGCTGATCCTGTACGTGCTCCTCGTCGAGCGCGGGTTGCGGACCGCTCTGGGCGTGCGTGACGGTTTCGGCAAGCTGCTCGCCGCCGGTCTGTCGTTCTCGGTGGCGCTGCAGTGCTTCGTGGTCGTCGGGGGCGTCACCCGGGTGATCCCCCTCACCGGTCTGACCACACCGTTCCTGTCGTACGGCGGCTCATCACTCCTCGCGAACTGGTCGCTCGTGGCCATCCTGCTGCGTATCAGCGACCATGCCCGACGCCCCGTCGCCGAGGACATCTCGCCTCCCGCGGCCGAGGCCAAGACAGAGGTCGTGGCAATCCGATGAACGCTCCCATCCGCCGGCTCTCCATGGTCGTGGCAGTGCTCTTCTGCGCCCTGCTCGTCTCGTCCACAGTCATCCAGTTCGTCCAGGCGAAGTCGCTGCAGGACCGGCCTGGAAACCGTCGCACACTGCTGGCCAACTACGCCCGGGAGCGCGGGCAGATCCTCGTCGGCGGGGTCCCCATCGCCAAGTCCGTGGCCACCAACGACGAGCTCAAGTGGCTGCGCACCTACCCGCAGGCCCAGCTCTACTCCCATGTCACCGGCTACTACTCGTTCGTCTACGGCGCCGGCGGCGGCCTCGAGGGCGCCGACAACTCACTGCTGTCCGGGTCCTCCGACAAGCTCTTCTACCGTCGGGTCACCGACCTGCTGACGGGCAAGCAGCCGACCGGAGCGAGCCTCGAGCTCACCATCAACCCGGCCGCCCAAGCCGCGGCCGACAAGGCGCTGGGCAACCAGCGCGGCGCCGTCGTGGCGCTCAACCCCGCCACGGGCGAGATCCTCGCTCTGGTCAGCCACCCGGCATACGACCCCTCCATCCTGAGCAGCCACAAGACCACCGACGTGGTGAAGTCGTGGGCCCAGCTCAACGCGGACCGCAACGCCCCGGCCGTCGACCGTGCCATCGCGGGCAACCTCTATCCGCCCGGCTCGACGTTCAAGCTCGTCACCGCCGCCGCGGCGCTGAGCAGTGGGAAGTTCACCGAGCAGAGCCAGATTCCCGGGCCCGCGTCCCTGCGCCTGCCGCAGACCACGATCTCGCTGCCCAACGACGACCACCAGGCCTGCGGCCCCAACGACAAGACCACGCTGACCCACGCCCTCGAGGTCTCCTGCAACACGGCGTTCGGCTGGCTCGGCATGCAGGTGGGCGGGGACGCCCTGCGCGCCCAGGCGGCGAAGTTCGGCTTCGGAGACCGGTTCACGGTGCCGATGTCGGTGACGCCGAGCACCGTGCCGAGCCAGCTGAACCAGCCGCAGCTCGCACAGTCGGCGATCGGCCAGTACGACGTGCGCGTCACGCCGCTCCAGGTCGCCATGATCACCGCCGCCATCGCCAACCATGGCGTTGTCATGAACCCGTATCTGGTCAAGCGCGTCACCTCCTCCGACCTCGAGGTCATCGACGAGACGCAGCCCGAGCAGCTCTCCCAGGCGATCTCGCCTGATGTTGCGAGCGCGTTGACCCGCATGATGGAGGCCGTGGTCCGCAGCGGCACCGGGACCGTCGCGCAGATCAACGGCGTGACCGTGGCCGGCAAGACCGGCACCGCGCAGCACGGGGTCGGCCTGGCCCCGCACGCCTGGTTCACCGGCTTCGCGCCCGCGGAGAACCCCAAGGTCGCCGTGGCAGTCGTGGTCGAGGACGGCGGCAATGTCGGCGCCGAAGCCTTCGGAGGGCGGGTCGCGGCGCCCATCGCCAAGGCCGTCATGCAGGCGGTGCTCGGCAAATGACGACATCCGGTGAGCTGCTCAACGACCGCTACCGACTCGACGAGCTCATCGCCAGCGGTGGCATGGGTCAGGTCTGGCGCGCCACCGACGAGCTGCTCGGGCGGTTGGTCGCCATCAAGCTCGTCCAGGAGGGCGGCCCCGCCCACGCCCCCGCAGGCACTGGAGCTGACGACTTCCGCGAGCGCTTCCGGCACGAGGCCCGCAACAGCGCCGGGCTGTCCCATCCCAACATCGCCACCGTCTATGACTTCGGAGACGACGCGAACCGTCCGTACCTGGTGATGGAGCTGGTCGAGGGTCAGTCGCTGGCGCAGCTGCTGGCCGAGCGCGGACCCCTGCCCCCTCACGAGGTCACCGCGATCCTCGGTCAGGCTGCGCTGGCCCTGCAGGCAGCTCATACCGCTGGGGTCGTGCACCGCGACGTCAAGCCGGCCAACATCATGGTCACCCCCGGTGGCTTGGTGAAGCTCACGGACTTCGGCATTGCCCGGGCCGCGGCCGGCTCCGGGCTCACCCGCACCGGCGAAGTGCTCGGCACACCGCACTACCTATCCCCGGAGCAGGCGCACGGCCTGCCGGCCACCGCCGCGAGCGACGTGTACGCCCTGGGGGTCGTGGGGCACGAGCTGCTGACCGGTCAACGACCGTTCACCGGCGACTCGATAGTGGCGACTGCACTGGCCCACGTCACCCAGGCGACGCCCGAACTGCCGGACTCGGTGCCCCCCACGTTGCGGGACGCCATCATGGCAGCGCTGGCCAAGGACCCCGCTGATCGCCCCGAGAGTGCGGCGGAGCTCGCCGCCATGCTTGGTATGCCGTCCGGCCGGCACAACCCGGAGCGTGGGCTGGACGCCGTGGCTGACGCTGCCGGTGCCACGATGCTGGTGCCCGCTCCCGTTGCGGACCCCGGCGTACCCGCCGCGCGGCGCTCCCGCTTGCGGCGCTGGTGGCTGCTGCCGGTCGCGGCGCTCGCCGTGACCGTCGTGGGCATCCTCGCCGCAGCCTCGTTCTCCAGTGGCTCTGGCTCTCCGACCACTCACAGCACGAACACGAGCACCTCGACCACGTCAACGACCAACGCGGCCGCCGCCAACGCTGGCGCCAACGTTGGTGGCGCCGCCACCACGACACCGACGACACCGACGACCAGCACCACGACTCCGGCAGCGGCCCGCACGACCGCCCCCGCCCCGGCACCACCGGCGCCAGCCGCGCCAGTGCACGGCGGGCGCAAGGGAAAGAAGAAGTGATGACATCGCCGAACCTGCTCGGGGGCCGCTACGAGGTGGGAGAACTCCTGGGTCGTGGCGGCATGGCCGAGGTGCACCTGGGCTACGACACCCGGCTTTCGCGTCCGGTGGCGATCAAGATGCTTCGTTCCGACCTGGCCCGCGACACCTCGTTCCTCAACAGGTTCCGCCGTGAGGCACAGTCCGCCGCTGGGCTGAACCATGCGGCGATCGTCGCGGTGTACGACTCCGGCGAGGACCACACGACCCAGATCGGCGGCGCCGCCCAGCCCATTCCCTACATCGTCATGGAGTACGTCGAGGGCAAGACGCTGCGCGAGCTGCTCAACGAGCGTTCTCCGCTGGAGCCTGCCGAGGCCGCGCGGATCACCGAGGGGATCCTGGACGCGCTGGCCTACAGCCATCGGATGGGGATCGTCCACCGCGATATCAAGCCGGCCAACGTCATGATCGGACTGCAAGGCGAGATCAAGGTCATGGACTTCGGTATCGCCCGCGCCGTCGCGGACGCCAACGCCACGATGACCCAGACCCAGGCCGTCATCGGCACGGCCCAGTACCTCTCCCCCGAGCAGGCCCAGGGTCAGCAGGTCGACGCCCGCTCCGACCTCTACTCGACCGGCTGCCTGCTCTTCGAGCTGTTGACCGGGCGCCCCCCGTTCCAGGGCGACTCCCCGGTGGCCATCGCGTACCAACATGTCGGCGAGGCACCCCCTCGGCCGTCGGCGTTCAACCCGAAG